>JAHEAW010000014.1:0-9431 GCA_024642545.1 Erythrobacteraceae bacterium | reverse complement strand
TCAGGCACCTTGACCTGGCCAGCTGCGATCGCGTGATCCAGTTCTGCCTGATTGTCCGCGATCGAGCGGAGCGACAGGCTGAGCGTGCCAATGGTCTGGGCAACGGCAACCTTCTCGGCGATCTTCGGGGTCACTTCGAGAGTGACCGTGCGGAATGCGCGCACAACTGTCTTGCCGTCTACCTTGTCCTGCGTGGTGGACTGGTCTGTTGCCAGCACCCGCAGATTGCGCAGAACGGTTTCAGAAGCCTTCAGCGGTTCGCCTTCGCCGCCGCCCTTGACCGTCTGGGTCAGCACGATGTCAACGCGGTCACCAGGGAACACGAAGCCGGCCACGCCGGTTTGGGCAGAGACAGGAACTGTGACGGCCCGCATGCCAGGGCCAAGCGCAGCAGCAAGGAAACCGCGATCGCCCGGGCTCACGAGTGAACCCTGCGTTACTGGCTCACCTGCAGTCAGCGGATTGCGCACGACTGTACCCAGCAGTTTGGAAATATCTGCTTCCCCATCAATGAAATAGGCGTCTTGTACCATTTCCTTGGGCCACTGTTGGAAGCCAACTGCGTCTGCGGTGATAATCGTACCAACCGGCAATGAATGCTGCGCTACCAGAACCTTCGGTCCCTTCGGCACAATCGCCGCAACTGCCTGCGGAGCCGAAGCTCCTGCGAACATGCTCCGAGCTGCAAGTGCAGTACCGATCGCAATGACCAGCGCCCCAAGCAGCAGTACCAGCTTCTTCCTGTCCATGGCTAAACAAGCCCCCTAATTCGGCCCGGTCGAAAATCTTCGGGCGGTGTGTTGATCGTGGTTACTTCACAATGGTTAAGATCGAGTTTACCCCGCAGCTGCATGCGCAGCGGGAATATAGTGCACGCCGAGAACCCACAGGCCCGCGGTCGCGATGGCGACGCCATAAGGAATCGCCAGTTTGTGGCGTTGACGGCGAAACAGGTGCCAGGCGGACATCACAATCGTCAGCAGGCCGCCTACCAGCGCCATCATGATGAGAAGGTTGAGGAACCAGCTGGGTTCGATCCACAAAGCGAGGGCAGCGAGCAACTTCACATCCCCGCCACCCATCATGCCAAATGCGAACATACCGGCCAGCACTGCCAGCGCGGCAAAAGCGACGCCGGCTTGCATCGCGACATCGGGCCATAAGGCAAGGCCGCTGCTCCACCAGAACAGCGGTGCCGCCAGCGCGATGCCAGCGGTCAGCCAGTTATCGATCTGGCGCCGACGGATGTCGGTAAAGGCAGCAACAAGCAGTGCGATTGCCAAGGCGGCAAGCAGCCCGTAGTGGAAATATTCGCCTAACATTAATGCCCCCAGGTTCCCTATGGAGGCCGTGCTACAGCGTATGGCTTACCAAAAAGTAACCAAGGCCCGGAAGTTCGTATTAGCCAAGCACAGGAAGTCGCTGTGAACCCTGATGAGAAACCACATATGACTGTCGCTGATATTGATCGCCGCATGGTTCCTATCGCAGCGAAGGAAAGTTTTTGGCTGGCTGAAGACGGGTATGAGATCCGCCGGATCGATTGGGCCGGAAGCAGCGGGCAGAAGCGCGGCTCAATCCTGTTCATGCCCGGGCGCGGCGATGCCTATGAGAAATACCTCGAGACGCTGGAGCAATGGCACCGGGCCGGCTGGCATGTCACGGCTGCGGACTGGCGGGGACAAGCAGGGTCAGGTCGTCTCGGCACAGATCCGGTCACTGGCCATATCGAGGATTTTTCAATCTGGGTCGATGATCTGGCAGACTTGTGGGCGCAGTGGAAAGCCGTCACGCCCGGGCCGCATGTTTTGGCAGGCCATTCGATGGGCGGACATTTGGTGCTGCGCGCGCTGGCGCAGGGACAGGTTGATCCTGATGCGCTGGTTCTGTCCGCCCCCATGCTCGGCTTTTATGGTTCGGTGCTGCCGGTCCGTTTCATGCACGCTGCGGCCAAAGTGATGAAGGCACTGGGCGATCCGGCGCGGCCCGCCTGGAAATGGAGCGAGAAGCCGGGAGAGGTTCCAGTTGGCAGGGCCGATCTGCTGACGCATGACAAAGACCGCTATGAGGACGAGTTGTGGTGGCGCGATCAACGGCCAGAACTGGTCATGGGGCCGGGCAGTTGGGGTTGGGTAGAGCGGGCCTATGCCTCGATGCGTTATCTTGACCGGCCCGGCGTGCTCGAAGCGGTGCAAACGCCCGTGCTGCTGCTCGGCGCGGTGCATGACAAGCTGGTTGATTTTGGTGCGATCAAACGGGCGGCGGTGCGGTTACCCAAGGGTGAACTGGTCTCCTTCGGGCCTGAATCGTATCACGAGATCTTGCGAGAGGTTGATCCGGTGCGGGGCCGCGCGATGGCGGCGATATCAGACTTCCTGAACCGCGTCGCTCCGCAAGCCGTCTTGCCCCGATGACCGATCAATTCGATATTGCAATTGTTGGCGCAGGCATGGCAGGCGCCAGCCTCGCTGCCGAACTGGCGCCGCACACCAAGGTGCTCCTGCTCGAGGCAGAGGACCGGCCCGGCTATCATTCCACCGGCAGATCGGCGGCGTTTTGGGAAGAGTGTTATGGCGGGCCGCAAGTCGTGCCGCTTACGCTCGCATCGGGTGCTTATCTGCGCGAGCACGGCTTCCTGACCCAGCGCGGCGCATTATATATCGGCCGGGCAGATGATGCGCCCAAGCTGGACGCGTTCATGGACCGCTTTGCAAGCAGCGGTGCAACCATTGAGCGCTTGTATGCCGCAGCGGTGGCCGAGCGAGTGCCCGGTCTGCAGCCGCAGTGGACCGGAGCGGTGTGGGAACCGGCCTGCGCGGATATCGATGTCGCGGGCCTTCATGCGCACTATCTTACGGCGGCGCGGCGCGGCGGCGCCGTGCTGGAGACACGGGCGCAGGTTACTGCGGCGGAGCGATCGGGGGATGGCTGGCGGCTGGTGACAGGGGCGGGAAAGAGCTTTTCTGCAGCAACTATCGTCAATGCTGCCGGGGCGTGGGCGGATAATTTTGCCACATTGGCAGGGGCAAGACCGCTTGGTATTATCCCGCTGCGGCGCACGGTCGTGCAATTGCGGGTTGTCCCTGTTCCGCGGGTGGACCTGCCGTTGGTGCTGGACATATCGGGCCAGTTCTATTTTCGGCCGGAAAACGGACGTTTGTGGCTGAGCCCGCATGACGAGGAACCTTCGGACCCATGCGATGCCGCGCCAGAGGAATTGGCAGTTGCCACGGCCATCGCGCGCTTGGAAGCGGTCGCTGACTGGCAGATTGAGGCAGTCGAACATAAATGGGCGGGTCTGCGCAGTTTTGCCCCAGACCGGCTGCCGGTTTACGGGCATGATGGCGCAGTACCTGGCTTCTTCTGGTTTGCCGGGCAAGGCGGGTTCGGGATTCAGACAGCCCCAGCGGCGGCGCGGCTGGGCGCACAAATCCTGCTTGGCCAGCCCTGCGATAGCATGACCCTGTCGCTCGATCGCGAAATCTATTCCCCGCAACGCTTTGGCTAGATTTTTCCGCAGAAGCAGTTAGGCTACCTTTGCATCTTAACTGAGAAGAGGAACCTGTTGATGGCGCATCATTTCAAGATCAAGAAGAACAAGGCCGGCGAATTCGTGGCCTATTTCATGTATAACGCTGAAGCCATCTTCTGGACTGAAGGCTATTCCAGCAAAGCCAGCGCCAAGAATGCGATTGCATCGGTGCAGAAAAATGGTCCCGGTGCCGAAACCGTCGACGAGAGCTGACCTGCTGATGACTCTGCGCGAAGCGGGCGGTTTTGCCCGTATCGTGCGCACTGTACCATTTGATTAAGGCGCTGCTTGCTGCGCCTGATCGCTGGCCAATTGGTCGACCCGGTCATTTTCCGGGTGGCCATTGTGGCCCTTGACCCAGTGCCAGTTAATGGCGTGGTTTCGCGCCGCCTCGATCAGTTCGTGCCACAGGTCTTCGTTGCGCACTGGCTTCTTGCTGGCTGTCTTCCAGCCGCGCCGCTGCCAGCCGTCGATCCATTTGGTCATTCCGTCGAGCACATATTTGCTGTCAGAATACAGGTCGACTTCGCACGGTTCGATCAGCGCATTGAGCGCCATGATGACAGCAGTCATCTCCATTCGGTTGTTGGTGGTGTCACGCTCTGCGCCGGATAGTTCCTTCTCATGCTTGCCCATGCGCAGCAGCGCCCCCCATCCGCCCGGGCCGGGGTTGCCCTTGCACGCACCATCAGTGAAGATTTCTACCTTTTTCATCAGCAGCTTCTTGCCTCAAGGCGCCGCTTCAGTGAAGGGGGCAGGTCCCGCCTGAGCGTAAAAATCCAGCCGCCGGGCGAAATCCATCGGGTCTTTGCGTTCAACCAGCGCATCGTGCGGCGTATCGATCCAGTCGAAGGCGCGCGTGGCAATAAAGCGCATGGCTGCGCCTTGTGCCAGCAGTGGCATGGCCGCGCGTTCCTGATTCGAAAGCGGCCTGACGGCTTCATAGCCTGCGATCAGGGCTTGTCCGATTCTTGGGCGGAACTGACGCCCCCCTTTGTCAAAGCACCATGCGGCGTGTGTCACTGCCAGATCATAGGCTGTGATATCGCTGCAAGCGAAATAGAAATCGATCAGTCCGGTGACCTGCTTTCCCAGCATCAACACATTATCCGGAAACAGATCGGCATGGATAATCGAATGCGGTAAATGGTCAGGCCAGCTTGCCAGCATCGGCGGCAGAGCGCGTGATATTATTGCCGGCAGTTGCGGGTCAATTTCTGCCAATTTGTCACCGCAGCTACCGAACAGGTCCTCCCAGTCTGCGGGACGCAAGCTGTTGGGGCGGGTGCCAGCAAAATCCGCTGATGCGAGATGTATGCCGGCCAGTGCCTGCCCGACAGCTTCCGCCTGTGCAGCCGTGGGGTTGTCGATCGAAACACCCGGCAGGAACTCGATCAGCGCAACAGCCTTGCCGTCCACCATTCGCGATGCGCTGCCCGAACGGTCATGAATGGTACGCGGAACAGGGCTTGCCCTGGCTGACAAGTGATCGAGCAAACCAAGAAAGAAGGGCAGATCATCCAGGTCGATCCGGCGTTCGTACATCGTCAGAATGAACCGCGTTTCCGCGCTTGGTGACCCGGTCGTTTCAATCAGCCAGTTGCTGTTGGAGACCCCTTCGGCAATGCCTTTTGCTGAAACCAGCTGCCCTACATCATATTGGGCAATCAGCGCTTCGAGGTCTTCTGCCCCCAGATGGGTATAGACTGCCACTGACCGGGCCGCCTTAATCGGCCAACTGGCGCGGCAGTTTGAAGACCATTTTTTCGACTGCTGAGACCAGAGTATGCTCCTCTACCGAGCGCCACTGTGAAAGTTGCTCGACCACTTCGCGCACCAGCGTTTCGGGCGCAGATGCGCCCGCGGTCAGCCCCAACGTGCCAACCCCATAAAGCCACTCCGGCTCAATGTCGCTCGCCCGCTGAATCAATTTTGCGTCGGCGCCGCATCTTTGCGCCACTTCAACCAGCCGTAGTGAATTTGAACTGTTGGGTGCGCCAATGACCAGCACCAGGTCGCTGCCCGGGGCGATTTCCTTGACCGCAGCCTGCCGGTTGGAGGTCGCATAACAAATGTCTTCCGCCTTGGGCCCGACAATCTGTGGATATTTCTGCCGCAGGGCTGCGACAATTCCAGCTGTATCATCGACTGACAGCGTCGTCTGGGTCAGAAACGCCAGCGGATCTTTGACTGAAAACGGAAGCGCGGCCACATCCGCTTCGCTTTCGACCAGCGTCATGCTGCCTTCAGGCACCTGGCCGGCCGTGCCGATCACTTCGGGGTGGCCGCGGTGGCCGATGAAGATGATGTGCCGCCCAGCGTCTAGCTGGCGCTCCGCCTGCCGGTGGACTTTGCTGACCAGTGGGCAGGTCGCATCCAGATAGTCCAATTGCCGCCGCTCCGCCTCTGCCGGGACCGATTTTGGAACGCCATGCGCGCTGAAGACTACAGGTGCGCCATCAGGCACTTCACTCAGCTCTTCAACGAAGATCGCACCTTTGGCTTTCAGCCCGTCGACCACGAAGCGATTATGCACGATTTCATGCCGGACATAGACCGGCGCGCCATACCGGGTGAGCGCGCGCTCAACGATTTCGATGGCCCGGTCAACGCCCGCACAAAAGCCGCGCGGAGCAGCAATCAGCAGGGTGAGCGGCAAGCGTTCATCGGCGCCAGCGCCAACGGCAGATGTGTGCAAGGGAGCATTCATGTGACCGCCTCTAGCGCTTTGCTGTCCAGCCCGCTAGGGCGGCGTCATTCGAATTTCGAAGGATTTGTTCAATGATTCCCAATCGCCGTACCATCCTTGCTTTTGCGCCGGTACTTGCCGCTACGATGTTTCTGGGCGGCTGCGCGGGTAAGGGCGATCTGGTGGTTGATCAGGGTGTGGGGATCACGGCCGTGCGCTCCCCCTGTCCGGCAGTCGGGATTCCTGATTTTACGGGAGATGTTACCACTTTCAAAACGCCCGGTGACCAGTCTGCGGCCAATATCGATGTAACGGCATCTATGACCCATGTCCGCAGCACCTGCGATGATACCGGCACAAAGGTGTACACCGAAGTGACCTTTGACGTGCTGGCAGAGCGAACCGATACGCGCGGTGCCCGGCAGGTTGAACTGCCTTATTATGCGGTGGTTCTGCAGGGCGGCACAGCCGTCCAGTCCAAGCGAATCAGCAAGGTGACAGTCAACTTTGCCGATGGCGAGGCACGCGCGCAGGCAAGCGGGAAGGCTGCTTCCTATATTGATCGGACCGCGGCGACCTTGCCAGCCGATATCCGCGACAAGATTACGCGCAAGCGCAAGGCAGGCGATGCAGATGCCGCGCTTGACCCCCTGGTTGATCCTGAGGTCAAGGCGGCGCTCAATCGGGCCAATTTTGAACTGCTGGTCGGCTTCCAGCTGACCGAAGATCAACTGGCCTATAACGCCACGATGTAGTTTATCGGCAGCAGGCAGGGCGAGAGGTGGGCCAGAGGCGGGCATACCTTGCGATTTCGGGCTTTTCGTTTAACCGCTCAGCCCATGTCGAAACAACAATCTGAAATTCGTACGCTGCATGCCGCTTTTGCGGAAAAAGTCGATGCTGTCCTTGCCGCTTTGGAGATGGAAGGTTTCCTTCCGGCAGAGTGCCCGCGCGCAGGTGTCACGGTGGAGCCGCCGCGCGAGGCCAGCCACGGTGATCTTGCCACCAATGCGGCAATGGTGTTGGCCAAGCAGGCGCGCGCCAATCCGCGTGACCTTGCCGCCAGGATTGCCGAGAAGCTGGCACAAGACCCTGACGTTGAAGCGGCCGAGATCGCTGGTCCGGGGTTCATCAATTTGCACCTGTCCGATACTGCGTGGCGCGCGGAACTGGCGGCGATTGCTGCACTGGGTGATGATTATGGCCGCTCCCCATTGGGCGCGAGCACCACCGTCAATGTCGAATATGTCTCGGCCAACCCGACCGGTCCGATGCATATGGGTCATTGCCGCGGCGCGGTGGTGGGGGATGCACTGGCGGCGCTGCTCGAATTTGCCGGGCACAGGGTAATCCGCGAATATTACGTCAATGATGCCGGATCGCAGGTCGATACGCTCGCCCGGTCTGCCTATCTGCGGTACCGCGAGGCGTCGGGCGAGGACATCGGCGCTATTCCCGAAGGGCTTTATCCGGGAGATTATCTTATCGTTGTGGGCCAGCGTCTGGCGAAAGAGTTGGGCGCGCGGTTCATGTCTGAGCCAGAGGCCGAATGGCTGCCAATTTTCCGTGCCGAAGCCGTGACCGCGATGATGGATCTGATCCGCGATGATCTGGCGCTGCTGGGCATTCATCACGATGTCTTTTCATCTGAAGCTGCTCTGCAATTGGCCAAAAAGCCTGAAGCGGCAGAAGCGTGGCTGCGCAAGCATGACCTGGTCTATGACGGCGTGCTCGAAGCGCCCAAGGGCAAAGCGCCGCCGGAAGATTGGGAGCCGGTTGAATTGCCGCTGTTCCGTTCCACCCGGTTCGGTGATGATCAGGACCGCCCGATCCGCAAATCAGACGGCAAGTGGACCTATTTCGGAGCCGATCTGGCCTATCATATGCAGAAAGCAGAACAGGCTGACGCGCTGATTGATATTTGGGGCGCGGATCATTCAGGCACTGTCAAACGGATCAAGGCGGCCGTGGCCGCATTGTCGCAAGGGCAGGGCAAGCCGATCCCGTTCGACGTCAAGCTGGTACAGATGGTGCAATTGATGCGCGGCGGGGAACCGCTCAAAATGTCCAAACGGTCGGGCAATTTCGTCACCATTGCCGAAATGGTGGAGGAAGTGGGCAAGGACGTGGTGCGCTTCACCATGCTGACCCGCAAGCCCGAAGCGCAGATGGAATTCGACTTCGCCAAGGTGGTCGAGGCATCGAAGGACAATCCGGTTTTCTACGTTCAATATGCGCATGCGCGGATCCATTCGACCTTGCGCAAAGGTGCGATTGAAGGGCTGGTGCCATCAGCCGATCATATCGATCTGCTTGGAGCCGAGGAATTGGACTTGATCAAGCAGGCTGCGCAATTCCCGCGGATTGTGGAAGCGGCTGCACAAGCGCGTGAGCCGCACCGTTTGGCATTCTATCTATATGAACTGGCGGGCGCGCTGCATGCCTATTGGAATTTGGGCAATGATAGTCCCGGCAAGCGCTTCATCATCGCTCAGGAATCCGACCTTAGCGGGGCGAGGCTTTTCCTCGCCGATCAGATAGGGCAAGTAATCCGTAACGGTCTTGCCCTATTAGGGGTTGAGGCAGTGGAGGAGATGTAACCATGTCTGTTCATCAGGGGACCGATCACGACGGCGAGGAAACCGATCTCGGCTTCGACGAAACCGAGGAGCTATCGCTGAGTGATGATGAAGATCGCCTGCCGTGGCTCGAATCGGGCGACTACGACGATGAAGAACAGGGGGTCGATTCGGGCAGAATAATCGGTTTTGCCCTGCTCGGCCTATTGCTGCTGGCGGTCTTGATTGGCAGCATCTGGTGGCTGTCCCATCGCCAGACCAAGGCCGATCTGGTTGCTGATGGCAGTACGATTGAAGCGCCCGCTGGTCCGGCCAAGGAAAAGCCGGAAAATCCCGGTGGCAAAACCTTTGCTGGCACAGGCGATGTTGCCCCGGCGGTCGGTGAAGGTGAAACCTTCCAGGGCCGGCTGGCTGAAAATGATGCACCCAAGCCCAGTATCGCTGTGGCGACGCCTGCCAGTGTTGCCGCTGACGCAGAAGAAACCAGCGGGGTCGGGGTGCAGGTTGGCGCTTATTCGACCCGCGCGAGCGCTGAAAAGGGCTGGACTGCGCTGGGCCGGCAGACCGACGCGATCAAGGGTTTCAAGCACCGGGTGATCGAAGGCCAGGCTGATATCGGTGTGGTCTTCAG
>JAHEAW010000097.1 GCA_024642545.1 Erythrobacteraceae bacterium | reverse complement strand
GAAATGGTGCTGTTCATCCCAATCGCTGGCGAAAGGGGTGATATTTTCGGCGGTAAAGCGGCGTGCCATGTCCTGGATCGCAAGCTGATCGTCATTCAATTGAAATTGGTCTGTCATGCAGTTGCCCCTACAACGGCTTCGGCCTCAATTTCCACCATCCATTCTGCGCGGCACAGATTTGCCACGCCGACCATGGTCGCCGCAGGCTTTGCCGAACCGAAGAAGCGCGCGTGAACCGCGCCAAGCGCTTTCTGCTGGCGCATATCGGTCAGATACATGCGGGTGCGCACGACATCCTCTGCCCGCCCGCCAAGATCGGTGATTGCCTGGATGATCAGGTCAAAGCAACGCGTTGCCTGCGCGGTGATATCCCCTGGCGTAGAGCTGCCATCATTTTCGATCGGCCCGGTTCCGGCTACTATGATTCGGTCCCCAATCCGCACTGCGCGGGAAAAGCCATACTGCGCTTCAAAGGGGGAGCCTGAACTGGCGTGTTGCCGCACCGCATTTACCCCATTGTCGGGATGATGAACGCGTTGGCACCATCACCCACGCCGCCATCGGGCCAGCGCTGCGTGACCTTCTTGGACTTGGTCCAGAAGCGCAGGCCCTCCATGCCATACTGGTCGATATCGCCAAAGCCGGAGCGCTTCCAGCCGCCAAAGCTGTGATAGCTGACCGGCACAGGGATCGGCACATTAATACCTACCATGCCGACATTGACCCGGCTGGCAAATTCGCGCGCCGCATGGCCATTGCGCGTGAAGATCGCTACGCCGTTACCATATTGATGCTCACTCGGCAGGCGCACCGCTTCTTCAAAATCCTTCGCCCGGACAATCTGCAATACCGGGCCGAAAATCTCTTCCCGATAGCTTTCCATACTGGTGGTAACCCGGTCGAGCAGGGTCGGGCCAACGAAGAAGCCCTTTTCATGCCCCTGCAGGCTGAAACCGCGCCCGTCGATCACGACTTCTGCGCCTTCCTTTTCCGCCGTATCGATCCAGCCTTCAACCCGCGCCTTGTGTTCTGGCGTGACGACCGGACCGTAATGGGCGTCAGGATCGCTCGATACGCCAACGCGCAGCGCGTTAATGGCCGGGATCAGCTTGGCGCGCAATTTGTCCGCTGTATTTTCTCCCACAGGCACAACTACCGGCAACGCCATGCAGCGTTCCCCGGCTGAACCAAAGGCTGCCCCGGCAAGGTCATTGACCACCTGATCAAGGTCAGCATCGGGCATCACAATTCCGTGGTTCTTGGCCCCGCCGAAGGCTTGCACTCGCTTGGCGTTGGCCGTTCCGCGCGCATAGATATATTGTGCAATGTCACTCGATCCGACGAAACTGATCGCCGCGATGTCCGGATGATCAAGGATTGCATCGACCATTTCCTTGTCGCCGTGGACGACCTGCAGCAGCCCTTCGGGCGCGCCTGCTTCCAGAAACAGTTGAGCCAGCCGCACCGGCACGCTGGGGTCACGTTCGCTGGGCTTGAGGATAAAGGCATTGCCAGCCGCAATTGCCATGCCAAACATCCACATCGGGATCATTGCCGGGAAATTGAACGGAGTGATGCCTGCACCAATGCCAAGCGGCTGCCGCATCGAGTAGACATCGATGCCGGGGCCAGCGCTTTGCGTATATTCACCCTTCAGCGCCTGCGGGATGCCACACGCAAACTCGATCACTTCCAGCCCGCGCTGCACATCGCCATGCGCATCGTCCACCACTTTGCCATGTTCGCTGGACAGCAGTTCAGCCAGTTCCTGCTTATGTGCTTCGACCAGCCGCTTGAATTCGAACATCACCCGCGCGCGGCGTTGTGGATTAGTTGCCGCCCATTCGGGCTGGACCTGTTTCGCTGCCTCGACCGCTCGCTGCAACAGCGCAGCGCCTCCCAGCGCGACTTCGGCCTGTACTTCACCGGTCGATGGGTTCCAAACCCGATGGGTGCGCGCTGCAGAGCCGCCCGCACCGCCTGCGATTACATGATCAATCTGACGCATCTAAAACCTCTCCTTTGACCTGCCCTTGCTCTGCTGGCCTGATGGAATCAACCGGCTTATGGGCAAAACACATCTGCGCAGCAGGTTCCCCTCCGACAAATGTTAGGAGCGCCGAAGCAAATCCATTATCACATTCAAATGTTGCAATCACATTTTAATGTGATTACATTGGCCGTATGCAAAACGAAACCATCTCTCGGATTCGCGATCTGATCGCTGACCAATCCATGTCGCGCAGCGCCATTGCCCGTGCTGCCGGCCTCCATGCCAATTCCCTGCGCGACTGCCTCGAAAGCCATTGGAACCCGACTTCCGATACGCTTGGCAAGCTGGAAAGGTTCCTCTCCAGTCATGATGACCGGCCAGTGGTGGTCTCCGCAGAAGAAATCATCGACGAGGCCCGCAATGGGCGGATGTTTATTCTGGTCGATGATGAGGACCGCGAAAACGAAGGCGATCTGGTAATCCCGGCACAGATGGCCACACCCGATGCAATTAATTTCATGGCCACCCACGGACGCGGGTTGATCTGTCTGGCGCTGGCGAAGGGACGCGTCGATCAGCTGGGCATCGACATGATGAGCAGCAAGAACCGCACTCGCCACGAAACTGCCTTTACCACTTCGATCGAAGCGCGTGAGGGCGTGACTACCGGCATCAGTGCCGCGGACCGCGCGCGCACCATTTCGGTGGCGATTGATGGGAGCAAGGGCCGCGATGATATTGTGACCCCTGGCCATGTGTTCCCGCTGGTCGCGCGCGAAGGCGGTGTGCTGGTACGCGCCGGCCATACCGAGGCATCGGTCGATATCTCGCGCCTTGCCGGGCTCAACCCGTCAGGCGTGATCTGTGAGATCATGAATGATGATGGCACTATGGCGCGGATGGACGATCTGATCGGCTTTGCTCGCCAACACAATATGAAGATCGGTACGATCCGTGATCTGATCGCTTACCGGCGCGAACATGACCATCTGATCGAACGGCGCAGCGAACGCCAGTTCACCAGTCAGTGGGGCGGCACCTGGCGCGCAGTATGCTTCTTCAACAAGGCAACCGGTGATGAGACGCTGGCGCTGGTCAAAGGTACGGTTGATCCCGCCACGCCAACACTGGTGCGGATGCATGCATTATCCCTGTTCAACGATATTTTTGCCGAAGGCAGTGACCGCACCGCAATGATCGAAAAGTCGATGGAGATCATCGGACGCGAAGGAGCAGGCGTGGTGGTGCTGATCAACCGGCCTGGCCCAAATTATGTCAGCCGCGCGATCAAGATGAGCGAAGGCGGCAGCAAGAAAGCCGATGATACAGAGCCTGCAGAACAGCGCGATTATGGCGGCGGCGCGCAAATCCTGGCGGAACTGGGCGTGCGTGACATGGTGCTGCTGACCAACACGCGCCATTCGATGGTCGCGCTGGAAGGATACGGCTTGTCGATCGTGGGCGAACGGGCGATCGCGTGAGTTATTTCGGTGCTGGGGGCAGGCACAACAGCTTTGGACTGGCCGGACCGATATTGGCCGACAGCAGCGTCAGTTTGAAGCCCGCGCCGCCTTCCACCTTCAGCGCATTGTCCACGCTGCCGATTTTCGCGCCCGCTGCAGCAAAGCATTTCAGCGGAATTTCGCTGACAATGACTTTGCCAAGCGGCGCATTAGCAACAAGCTTGGCAGCGTTGAGGCGAGTTCCGGCCAGCGCCAGTACGGTTGGCACCGCGCCCCGCGCATCAATCCGCCATTCCAGCTTCAGCGCATTGTCGTTCGCCATATCCTCGGTCAGATTGGCGGGCGGCCCATTAATGCTGAATGCGCCCTTGGCGCTCCAACTGAATTGCTTGCCATCTTCCTGCGCCCGCACATCGACAGGGTGAATTTTGACCGCGCCATCAGGGCTGGCAGTCGCGCCATTTTCCACCTGACGATCGCCGCCAGCGTCAGTTAATCTGAGCGCCCACGGCAGCCGCGTGCGGCCTGCAGCAAAGAAATTGGCAGCATTGATTGCCTGCTTTAGATCAAGTCCCGGCGCTTCGGGCAATGCCGGCAAGTCCTTTTGCGCAGCATAGGTCATGCCGTAACCCAGCGGGAATTGCGGGCTTGTGACCGGCGCCACTGCGTTGCGGGGCCATGGGAAAGACAGATTACCGGTAAAATCCCGGCGCGTTTTGCCATCACGCCCGGCAATCAGAACATCGGCCACGCCGTATCCGCCTTGCGATCCGGGGAGCCATGCAGCGACAAATGCGTCCGAGGCGTTGATTTCAGGATTGGTGAACAGCGGGCGGCCCGACAGGAACACGGACACCACCGGAATGCCTTGTGCATGCAGCTTTTTCAATAACGCCAGATCCTTTGATCCCAGCGGCTGATAAGCCAGCGTCGGCACATCCCCCTGATATTCTGCATACGGCATCTCGCCATAGACGACGATCGCCACATCGGGGCGCGCAGTATAGCTGCCATCGGGAGACAGTACCGCGGTACCGCCCGCAGCCTTGACCGACTCGTCAATCCCTTTCCACAGCGTCGCACCCTTGGGAAAATCAGAATTGGTGACGTCAGTGCCTTGCCAGCTGATTGTCCAGCCGCCTGATTGCATTGCCATCGAATCAGCACCCGGCCCTGTAACCAGCACCTTCGCACCGGGCTTGACCGGCAGGACCGAGCCATTGTTCTTCAGCAACACCAGCGATTTGGACACCGCTTCACGCGCCAGCGCCAGATGCGCGGGCGCACCGATGGCGGCGAAATTCCGGCGTGTTTCGGGGTTGGGCTGCATCAGGCCCAGTTTGTATTTGACCCTTAGAATTCGCCGCACCGCATCATTGATCCGGGAGAGCGGCAATTTGCCCGCCTGTGCTTCGCGCAGCGTATTGTTGAACAGGCCCTTCCACTTCTCGGGGACCATATACATGTCGAGCCCGGCTTCGATCGCGCGCGGACAATCGATCACGGTGCAACCTTCGATCTGCTCGTGCGCGTTCCAGTCGCCGACCACGAAACCTTCAAACCCCATGCGGTGTTTCAGCACGTCTGTCAGCAAGGTCGGGTTGCCGTGGTTCTTGGCACCGTTCCAGCTGGAAAAACTGGCCATGACCGTCAGCACGCCGGCATCGATGGCAGGCGGATACCCCTGCGCATGGATTGCCACCAATTCGCTTTCAGGAATGACCGCGTCGCCTTGATCCCTGCCATCCTGCGTACCGCCATCTGCCAAAAAATGCTTGGCAGTGCCCGCAACATGATCCGCCGGAATGTCCTTACCCGATTGCAGCGCGCCTTGCAGGCCCAGAACCATGTGCTTGCTGTAAGCCGCGACAATCTTGGGATCGGACGAATAGCCCTCATAGGTCCGGCCCCAGCGGCTGTTCTGCGGCACCGCCAGTGTCGGCGCGAAAGTCCATTCGATCCCGCTGCCAGCCACTTCCGCGGCCGTGGCAGCGCCAATTTTCTCGATCATATCGGGATCATGCGCAGCACCAAGGCCGATATTCTGGGGGAATATGGTCGCCCCGGGCAAATTGCTGTGGCCATGGACAGCATCGACCCCGAAGATGATCGGAATGCCAATGCCATTGGCGGCCGGCGTGCGCGAAGCGGCGCGGTATTGTTCAACCAGCTGGTCCCATTCGGCCGCGTCTGCCCGTTCATTGCCATACGGCCCGCTGTTGCCGCCAGCCAGGATCGATCCCAGCGGGTATTCAACCAGCTCGCTTGGCTTGATCGCGCTGATATCAGCCTGCATCAGCTGACCAACTTTTTGCCTCAGCGTCATCCGGGCTAGTAAATCGGTGATTTTTGCTTCGGTAGCCGGATCGCTAATGGCAGCGGGGCTATGCGCTTCGGGCCAGTTTGCCGGATTCGCCCGGGCAGCAAGCGGCAGTTTCGCGATCAGGTCGGCATTGGCAGTGTCCCCGCCTGCCTGCGCGCAGCCTGACAGCAGCATTGCCGCCAGCAAAAGGCCAAGCCGTGTACGCATATCCCACCCCTGAACTCAGTTTCTTGTGAACGTTATCAAGAATGTTTCGCACGGGCCTTGGTGAAATGCAAGGGGCGATCGCAGGGATTTGGCGAGTATGCAGACTGGCGATCAGAATGTCAGCGGCTGGCTGTTTCCCTGCAGCGCGCCGTCGACCCGCGAACGATCAGAGTGCCGTGTACAATTGTTGGCACAGCCGGTGAATTGCCCGTCTTCTTGGCTTCAATGATCAGTTCAACCGCGCAGGAGGCGGTCTCTGCGATCGGCTGATCGATTACGGTCAGCGGCGGATCAATGAACCTAACCTTTGGCGTGTTGTCGAAACTGATCAGTGACACATCTTCAGGTACAGAAAAGCCAAGTGCCTTGGCCACATCCAGCGTGGCCAGCGCCATATCGCCGCTGCTGGCAATGATTGCAGTCGGCGGGTTTGAACTCGACAAGAGCACCCGTGCCGCTTTTTTTCCCGAAGCGTAGGAAAAATCGCCCGGTGCCAGCAAACCTTCGCAGCTTAACCCGTGTTCCTCCATCGTCACCCGCCAGCCTTCGGTGCGCCGCGCGCTCAGGCTGAATTCGGGCGAACCTGAAATGAAGCCAATCCTGCGATGACCAAGGTCGAGCAAATGTTCAGCCGCTTTGCGCGCCGATCCTGCGTCATCCATGGTGATGGCGATACCCGGCCCGGGCGTACGCGTACCGATCCGCGCGAATGGAATTTGCTGTTTGGCCAGAAAAGCCAGAATCTGCGGATTTTCAGAATTTGGCGGGGTCAGGATCACCCCATCAGGCTGCAGCGACGCAAAAGCTGCCGACAATTCCCGCTCGACATGGTCATTATGTGTATCGACCAGTTCGAAAATCAGGCGATAGCCATGCTCAGCGCATTTGAGCATCCCGCCGAACAACATCTGGTCGACCCAGTCGCTGCCTTCCCGCTCGCGCCAGTCAGCAATCGTGCGTTCGCGGTCATTTAGCGCCAGGATGAGATAGGAATGTGACCCACTCATGCGCTGCGCGGCTATAGAAGGCACATAACCAAGCTTGTCGATCGATGCCTGCACCCGCTTTTGGGTTTCAGGCCGCACGTTCGGCTCGCTGTTGATTACGCGGCTAACCGTCTGCAACGATACGCCCGCATCAGCCGCAACATGCTTGATCGTGACCGCTTGTCTGCGCCGGACCATCTAGGGTTCCCGAGTGAGATTCAGGGGGTAGTGCAGCATCAATTTCCCCCCCCGGCTGCGCAGTATCGGGCGATATAGTCTTGTTGCTGCGGCAGGCTGTCAACCGTGTGCGACACAGATTCGCGCAATTGGAACAGGAACTTTTCCAGCTCCTGTTCAGTCAGCTTGGCAGCGACCGGATGGTAACTTTGCGGCATGATCCCCTGCCCCATCATCACCTGCACCCAACTGGTTTCGGCGAACAGTTCCTCATTCTTGCGAAACACTCGCCCAGTTTCGCGGAACAATTCGATCTTCTGCTCCAGGCTTTCGGGGATGTCCATCGCCGCGCATTGCCGCCAGAACGGGCTGTCGCGGCGGTTAGTCACCTTGTAATGGAGGATCAGGAAGTCGCGGATCTGTTCCATGTCGGCAAATTGCTGCTGGTTGAATTCAGCCACATCGCGCGCCGATACCGCACCTGCCGGCAGCATCCTGATCAACCGCAGAATGGCCCGTTGGATAAGGTGGATGCTGGTCGATTCGAGCGGTTCCATAAATCCGCCCGACAGGCCCACAGCCACACAATTGCGGTACCACTGGCGGCGGCGAACGCCAGTGACATAGCGGATGAAATTGGGCTCGGTTAGCCGCTCTCCCTCGATCGACCCCAGCAGCCGCTCAAGCGCGCCTTCCTGATCGAGATAGCGGCTGCAATAGACAATTCCGTTACCGCCGCGGTGCTGCAGGGGGATCCGCCATTGCCACCCGGCATCATGCGCAATTGCTCTGGTGTAAGGCACCGGCGGGCGAACGCTGGCGGTTTGCACCGCAATCGCCGAATCGCACGGCAGATAATGGGTCCAGTCATCAAAACCGGCATGCAGCGCCCCTTCGATCAACAGTGCGCGAAAGCCCGTGCAGTCGATAAACAGGTCGCCCTCAATCCGCTGGCCGGAATCGAGCTCCAGCGCGGCGATATTTCCTGTTTCAGTGTCCAGTTTGACCTCGGCAATCTTACCTTCGATCCGATTGGCACCATCAGCTTCAGCCAGTTTGCGCAGGAATTTTGCGTATAGCGAGGAATCGAGCTGATAGGCATAATTCATCCGGTCATCGGGCAAATGGGCAAACTTGCCCGCCAGTGCAGCTTTGAGTTCCAGGCAATAATCATCATAGCTTTCGCTATGTCCAGCGGTCAGGCCGTGCAGCCAGAAATGCTGAAAACCGGCTGACCAATGATCCTTACCAACGCTGCCGAAGGAATGAAAATAGCTGTCGCCAACATCCTTCCAGTTTTCGAACTGAATCCCCAATTTGAAGGTTGCTTGGGTGGCGCGCATGAAATCAGCCTCGCCAATACCGAGCAGGCGGTTGAAGTTGACCAGCGGCGGGATCGTGCTTTCGCCCACGCCGACCGTGCCGATGGCATCGGATTCGACCAGCGTCAGGTCGATCGCATCGCCCATCGTGCGCGCCAGCGCGGCTGCGGTCATCCATCCGGCAGTGCCGCCGCCTGCGATCACCACGCG
>JAHEAW010000182.1 GCA_024642545.1 Erythrobacteraceae bacterium | reverse complement strand
TGATCCCGCTCGTTGATGAAGAAACTGCCGTTACCGTCGGGAACAGAAGCTTCCAGCTTTTTTGATGGCATTTTGAGCGTCGCAACCAGCTTGCCCGTGCGCGCATCCACAAAGGCCAGGGCCTGATCATCACCCATAGCGAACATGATCTGATGGGTCACCGGATCATAGGCGCCAGCATCGGCGCTGTCACCGAAGCGCACCCGATCGACAGTTTTCAGATCCGTCAGATTGAAGATAGTGGTTGTGCCGTCACCATTGCTGGTGAACCCGCGGCCAAGGTCAGGTGCAAGAATTGTCGCATTGGCCCCTTCTGATCGTGCAATATGCGCCACCACCTTGCGCAGCCGTACGTCGAAGACAAACACTCCCTGATCCCGCCGGTTCAGGAAGAGATGATGATGTAGCTCGTCGAAGGTGAGATAATCCCATCCCTTAACTGATCCCGGCAATTTGACGGCCGATTGAAGCCGGTAGAATGTCTCGCCAGACGGCCGGACAGGATCGGGGGCGGCAGCAGCACCGACAGGAGCCAGTGCCGCCAGCATGACGGCAAATCTCGCCGCGCGTTTCACAGTTGTCCGCAGACGAGCCGTGAGAATGTTTTGATCGGTCACTGCATGGCTCCTGCGCTCAGGCTGGTCAGTTGGAAGAAGCAGCGGACCGAGGCTCGACGTCGTACCAGAGTACCGCGCCGCCAATGCCTCTACCGGGCGACGCTGCAACATACAGGCGGTCGAGCTGGGGAATGAACAGGCCCGACTTGGCCCCCTTGGCGCTGGGGACCCGGGCCAGTTCACGGTAGTGGTCCGGATCATCCTGCTGATAAACACCGATTTCACCCACCGCGCCCGGCACATAAATGCGCTTGCGCAGGGCATCGTAGAACACGCCGTCGACGATCGCAGGAACGTCCAGAGTGGCAACGGTCGCACCGCTATCGGTATCAAGCACGAACATCTTTGTCGGTTCGCGCGTAACGATGAAGAGGCGATGATTTGCTTCGTCCAGCGCCATGCACAGATTTGCACTGGCACCGCTCAGCGGCCAGCGAGCGATGACCTTGAAGGTCGTCTTGTCAACCACGGCAACCTCGTTCTTATCCGCCAGATTGACAAAGATACGATTGCCCTTCTGCTCTGCGCGCATGGCTTCGGTGTGGTTCGAGTCAAATTCGAGCTTGCGCAGCACTTGTCCGGTCTTGGGGTCTATTTCATTGAGATAGCTAACGTTCATATCCACGTCCTTGCCACCAGTGACGACGTAATAGCGGCCCGTCGATGCGTCATAGGCCGCTGCATCGGCCCCTGGCGCAAGTTGCAAATGACCCAGTACCTTGAAGCTTGTCGCATCGAGGATGGGTGAAAGATCCTTTCCGCTATCGGTAACGATCATCCGGTTGGTGCCCGGAACAAGAAAGATTGCGTGCGGGGTATCGACAGCATCGATTGTTTTTTCATGTTCGCCGGTTGTAAGGTTGAAAACTTCGAGCGTGCTGTGATCTTCTGCCGCCAGAAAGAGGCGATTGGTGGCTTGATCGATCGCGAAGTGATCGAAGTCCCCGGTATAGCCAGGAAGCGGAGTGCTTCCTTCGAGTCTAAGGGGCTGGTTCGAATCTGCGTGAGCGATGGCGGGCAGCGCCAACGTGACTAGCGATGCAAGTGCGAGCTTTCGAAAACCCATGATAATCCTCTCTCTGTTCATTAGCGAAACATCGGAAATGCTTTGTCATTCACCCGGTGTTCTTGGCGACCAGAGCGCCCTATCCGGTCGACCTGAAGCCAGTCTGGCTGCAATCTGAATTCTTTTTCAGGTTACAAACCGCCAATGTTGGCACTTGGTACAATTGAGGATTCAGACGGCGCGGCAAGGTTGCCAGCAGATCAGTCAGTCTGGCGGGCCGGGGATTCGGGCCGGGTTTGCACGGCGCGAATATTCAGGTTAGCGTTGGATTGGATTTCCCATCCAAAGTGTCACTGGAAAGTGCCCGGATATTTCTCCCTGGAGGCGCATTGTGAAGGTGCTCGTCGTTGAAGATCAGGTTCGACTCGCAGAGTTTTTACGGCGGGGACTTGCCGAACGCAGCTACACTGTCGAAGTTGTCGGGAGCTGCGCTGCGGCCAATGACGCGATCAGCGAATCACCCTACGATGCTGTGGTTCTCGATCTCAGCTTGCCCGACGGGGATGGACTTGATCTGCTGCTGGAATGGCGAAATGGCGGCTTTCTCGAACCAGTTCTGATCCTGAGCGCGCGCGACACTGTGGCTGACCGAATCAAAGGCCTCGACCTTGGCGCTGACGATTATTTGCCCAAGCCCTTCAGCTTTGAAGAACTGCTCGCTCACTTGCGGGCGCTGCTCAGACGGCAATCGCAAGTCAA
>JAHEAW010000096.1 GCA_024642545.1 Erythrobacteraceae bacterium | reverse complement strand
GCGTGGCTCTGGGCCTATTCGCAGGCTTTATCGTCCCGATCGGTCAGGTATTTCTGGCCGCATTTCTGGCCCTGCCAGCGCGTGCCAATGTCCCGCTTGCGGCACTGGTGACATTTGTGACCAATCCTTTTACTCTGCCATTCTGGTTGGTCGTCGCAAATAAAGTGGGGGCTTTTGTTCTGAAAATCGATGCTGCCACAGTGGGCACCGCGAGTGCAGAAATCAGTAGCGGACGCTGGCAGCAATATGGCTGGTTTCTTGAGACTGCCGGCGTGACGGCATTCGGGTTTATCGTTTTGTCGATTGTGACCTCTGCAATTGGTTACATCCTGTCCAGCTTCGTCTGGCGCTTCATGGTTGCACGGCGCCGGTCGCGCAGGTTGAAGCTGCTTGAGGCACGGCTGGATGAACGGCTTAGGACCGCTGAGCAGTGAGAACACAGAAGCAGGGGGAGACCTCCAAACAGCCGATCCTGGTGATTGGCCTGGGTGCAGGGTTTCTCGTCAGTATTGCGCTGATCTGGCTGGCTGCTGGTGAAGTGCTGCCCACTGTCGCATTTTCAGCTGGGCTGGCGATGCTTCTATTGGGTGGCTTTGTGCACAGCCGGATGCGCTCGGCACCCTCAAGTGATGGGTTTGTGCTGCCAGATTGGTCAGTTACGGTTGCAGCGATTGAACAGCCTGGGGTGTGTATAGCGATCACAGACCGGGCGAACCGCCTCGCCTGCGCGAATGAACTCTACACCGACTGGTTCGGTGCCCGTCATGCACCGCCCAGCTTGCCGCTGGACCAAGTGAGCTTGGAGCAGTTGGCCAAACTGGCACGTGAAGCATGGCGTGACGGCACGGGGTCCTTCCCCAGGTTGGTCAGCGAAGATGGCGCCAATGAATGGAGCGCCAAGGTCGAACGTGCCGGGCGTGGTGATGATTATCTGGTGTGGCGGTTCGAATTGCTGCGGGCTGAAGATATGTCAGCCATGATGACAGATCGGGTCACCGGGGCACTCGGAATCCTTCTATCGCGCGCAGGGATCGAGGCAGCGGTTGTGTCAGCAGACGGTGCAATCAAAGCGGCAAGTCGCGGCTTTGCTGACCGTGCGTCGGGTGACCCGGCAGCTACTTTGGCGGGGCAGGATTTTGTCGGCCAGTTGCGCGGCGACGAACGGGGGCGGATCTATTTTGCGCGCGATGGACGCAGCGGCAATCCGCAAACGCTCGTCCAGGTCCCGCTGAATGATGCCACAAGCCCGACCACCAAAGCGGCCGATCAGGGCCCGTCGCTGATGCTGTTGATTGATGCTGGCGCGGGTATTGGCGGGGCTGCGGAAACAAGCGGGCAGGCAGAAACGCCGCAATTGGAAGCGCTGCTGAGTGCTTTACCTCTTGGTTTGGCGATGACCGACCGCGATGGCCGCTTTCTGTTCGGCAACGACGCATTCTTGCGCGCGATTGGTCAGGAGAAACAGGGCCTGCCGCAATTCCCATCTGATCTGGTGGTGCGCGAGGACAAGGCTGCTTTGGCAGATACCGTTCGCCGTATGGGCAGAGGACCTACCAGCAGCGTTGATCTGGCAGTGCGGCTGCGCGGTCAGCCAGATGAACCGATTTCGCTGGGTCTCGCCGGAGTGCGAGGTCTGGGCGATGCCGCAGTGCTGCTTAGCCTTAACGATTCGACAGAAGAAACCCGGCTCAAGCGGCAAGTGGCCCAAGCGACCAAAATGCAGGCTGTGGGTCAGCTGGCAGGCGGCGTGGCGCATGATTTCAACAATGTTCTGACTGCGATCATTGGCTATTGCGACTTGATGCTGCTGCGCCACACACCTGGTGACAGCGACTATGATGATATTCAGCAAATCCGGGCCAATTCGAACCGAGCGGCAAGCCTGACCCGGCAATTGTTGGCCTTTTCGCGCCAGCAGACCTTGCGTCCGGAAATTCTGCAAGTGCCCGACGTGATCAGCGAGGTCAGCCAGTTGCTCAAGCGGCTAATGGGCGAAAAGGTCAGCTTCACCGTCCGGCATGACCGTGATCTGGGGCCAGTACGCGCTGATCCGCAGCAATTGGAGCAGGTCATTGTCAATCTGGCGGTCAATGCCCGCGATGCAATTCACTCCAAAGGGGATGGCACTGGCAAATTGAACCTATCCACCCGCCGTGTATCCGCTGCCGATATCCGTAAATCCGGTTCGGATATTATTCCGGTCGCGGATTACACCGTGTTGGTTGTACAGGATAGCGGCGGCGGTATCCCGCCCGAGATGCTGGGCAAGATTTTCGAGCCCTTTTTCACCACAAAGGACCAAGGCAAGGGTACCGGACTTGGCTTGTCGACCGTTTATGGAATCGTCAAGCAGTCGGGCGGCTTCATTTTTGCTGAGAATATCGACGGGGCAAAGGGCAAGCCGGAAGGCGCGCGCTTCATTGTCTATTTGCCGGTTTATCAAGGCGAAATGCCAGCCCAAGCTTCCAAGGTAGATGCGCCTGCAGAAGCCAGCAAGTGGTCTGCCGGGGGACGCATCCTGCTGGTGGAAGATGAAGATATGGTCCGCGCGGTGGCCGAACGCGCGCTGACGCGGGCGGGTTATGAAGTCACTTGTGCGGCCGATGGTGACGAAGGACTGTCCCAAATCGCCACTGGCGGAGTTTTCGATCTGGTCGTTTCCGATGTGGTAATGCCCGGAATGGACGGACCTGCGATGGCCCGAGAAATCCGCAAGGTCAATTCCATTCAACCAATCCTGTTCATGTCCGGCTATGCTGAAGAACAGCTACGCCGCGATATCGATATCGCCAATTTCGGCTTTATCGCCAAGCCCTTCAGCGTCGACCAGATCAGCAAGAAAGTTGGCGAGGTCTTGCAGCAGGCACGCATTAACGCATAGCCGAACTCTGTCTGAATTGCAGGTTCAGCCAGCAGACAGGGACGTGACCTAAGGTATACTCCATGATAGCCGAGGGGCTGAGAGGGAGGATGTGGCAATGCTTGGCACGCGAACCAGCAGTGGTTTACTATCGATATTGGCCCTGACCGGCAGTTCGTTGGCGCTCGCGCAATCATCCAGCCCGGCTGGTCCCGATGCGACCTCGCAAGGCGACGTGGCGGTTACCATCTATAACAATAATCAGGCGCTGGTGCAGGATGTGCGGCAATTGCCGATTGCCAAGGGGCGCAGTCGGATTGAATTTCCAGACGTGTCGGCGCAAATTCGCCCCGAGACCCTGAGCTTTGCCGCAGCCGATGCTGGCATCATCGAGCAGAATTTCGATTTTGACCTGCTTACTCCGGACAAATTGATGGAAAAGGCAATCGGGCAGACGATTACCTTGATCCGGACTAACCCTGCTACCGGCGTGGAAACGCGTGATCGGGCCACGGTCCTCTCCACCGCTGGCGGTGTCGTAGTGAAGATCGGAGATCATATCGAAGTTTTGCGCGATGATGGTTTGCCCGTGCGCGCCATATTTGACCGGGTACCACCAAATCTGCGTGCCCGGCCGACATTGTCCGTTACAGTCAATTCGTCGCGCGCAGGCACGCGGCCCGCTTCGATCCGCTATCTGACACCGGGCCTGGGTTGGTCGGCTGACTATGTTGCTCTGTTCGATGAAATCAAAGGCGTGATCGACGTGCAGGGCTGGGTGACACTGACCAACAACACCGGCACAACTTTCCATAACGCTGATACAATGCTGGTGGCGGGCAGCCCCGGGCAGGGCAATGGCCGCAGCGGTTCGCGCGCCACGCTGGTGCGTCCGGGAACCGAAAGTGCCGGTCGTGAACAGCTGGGTGATTTCTATCTCTATCCCATCGCGGCACGCACCACGATTGCCAATGCCCAGACCAAGCAAGTAAGCTTTCTGGATGTGCAGGGCGTACCAGCCCGGCGCGTATATGCCCGGACAGTCAACTGGCTCCAGAGCGATAGCGACCCGCAGCCGGTTTCCAGCGCGCTTTCCTTCGCAACGTCGCGCACAGCGGGGCTAGGTGATGCGCTGCCGGCAGGAACCGTGCGCTTTTATCAGCGCGACAGTTCCGGCACGCCGCAATTTATCGGAGAAAGCAGCATTGACCACACCCCGGCAGGCAGCGAGCTGGCGCTGCGCACTGGCAGCGCGTTCGACGTCTATCTTCAAGCTGAGGTAGAAAAGCGCGAGAAGATTACCGGTGCGGAGTGGGAAAAGTCATTGCGCTACCGCGTGATCAAGGGAGGTCAGGTGGTCACGCAGGTCGAGGCTGAACGTCCTGTAACCTTTTATCGCACGACCATGCGCTACACGATAACCAACGCCAAATCTGAAGCAGTCAAGGTCGATTTGGTGCAGGCGGGGTTGGACCGGGGCTGGTGGAGCAATGATTTTCGGATCACTTCTGAAGATCTCCCGGGCGAACAGATCAATCTGGGGAGCCGCAAGTGGGAAGTGCCGGTGCCTGCCAAAGGCATAAGGGAATTCCGGGTGACTTACGAAGCCCGGTACTGAATCCCGCCATGCGCTGCGCAGTGCTCGGGATCTTGCTCATGGCAACGTGCCAGCTTGGTGCAGAGCCCGCTGATGCGCGTGCAGTAGTGACGGCATCGGAGCCGTCCGAATTGTCAGTGACGGTTTACCGTGATCCCAATCGCGGGGTAGGCGACGCAATGAACCGCCACTGGCCGCGCGGTTTTGCCATGATCACAGAAAGCCGCGATGTGACTTTGCCGCCGGGCGAATCGACGATCCGGTTTGAAGGCGTGGCAGAAGGGATGATCGCCGTCAGCGCGATCGTCACTGGGCTGCCCGGCGGTGCGATCGAAAAGAACCGCAATGCCAGTTTGCTCTCTCCTGCCTCGCTTGTGGATGGGACGTTGGGCAACCGGGTGACCATTACTCGGACCAATCCCGCAACGGGCAAGGCAGTTTCTGAGCCTGCCATTGTCAGCAGTCGGGCCGATGGCGGGCTGGTGCTGCAAACCGCCAGTGGTTTTGAGGCAGTGCATTGTTCAGGCCTACCCGAGAAGCTGACCTTCGACAAAATCCCTTCGGGCCTCTCTGCCAAACCCGTCTTTACAATCGATACGCAGGACACAGACGGCGGGACCTTTCGCGTTACGCTGACTTATCTGGCGTGGGGGTTTGACTGGCAGGCACATTATGTTGCAGCCCTAGATGATCCCGCAGCGGGGCCGGACAAGTCTGATCAGCACTCTTTGTCACTGATGTCCTGGCTCACTGTGCTCAACGATAATGGTCAGAGCTTCTCTGATGCGACTTTGCTTGCAGTCGCTGGATCGCTCAATATCGTCAGCGACCTTCAAGCGCTGGCCGAACCCCCGCAGGGACAGCCCTTATCGCTGTCGTGCTATCCCATCGGTAGTACGGCTTACGGAACACCGTTCGGGCCAGCCTTGGCCCCCCCGCCAGCGCCCGTCATGTTGGGTGCCATGAGTGATGAGATAACTGTCACAGCGATGCGGGCACAGGAAAAATCGCTGGCGACCCCTGCAGCCCTGCAGGCGGTCGAGGAGCAATTGGGTGACCTCAAGCTCTACCGTGTGCCAGAGCGCATGACGTTGGCGGCAAAGGGGATGAAGCAGTTCGCCTTTCTGCAACGGGATAATGTGAGGGGTGATTTTCTCTATCGTTTCGCGTGTGCGCCCAGCGATACACTTGAGGATGCGCCTATCCCAATGGAGATTTTACTTCGGACGCTTAATGACAAGGCACATGGCCTTGGCGTAGCGTTGCCGATGGGCGGCATTTCGCTTTTCGAACCTTCATCGCGCGGAGCATTGTTAGTGGG
Organism: Erythrobacteraceae bacterium; assembly: GCA_024642545.1. Taxonomy (GTDB): domain Bacteria; phylum Pseudomonadota; class Alphaproteobacteria; order Sphingomonadales; family Sphingomonadaceae; genus Allopontixanthobacter. The sequence continues at coordinate 2,962 of JAHEAW010000096.1, read as the reverse complement.
AGAAGAATATCTGCGCGATTATGCTGAGGGACAGGAGATCGAGCTTGGTCTTGGCGTCAGTTCACAGGTCTTTGCAAATTGTGTGCCGCAGGAACGCACTGGCAAATCCGCCAAAGCAAGAATCATGAGGGCTAAATTGGCCAATGCGAATAACCAGCCGGTCAGAGTCCGCATGGTGTTGGGCGCGACCTCCCAATGGGACCGGCCGAGCGGGCTTGGCGATGTGACCGTCAAGGATGGCGCATACATTGCAGAAACCATTGTTCCGGCTAATGGAACGCGTAGGCTGCGTTGGAAAATCCGGCCTGTAAGTCACTAGATGTCTCTATAACGCACTGAAACTCGATGATTTTACCGATAATCAAAAAAATTTCGTTCCACTCTTGTTCTAATGGAACATATAAGGTACAAAATCCAACAGTGGAACAAGCAGGGTGAATTGCCACCCAGCCCTAGGCAACTGATGGAGTGCATGTCATGGCGGCAAGTCTGAAGCTGGTAGAAGGTAAGGAAATGAATGTAGACCGTCAGAAGGCTCTGGACGCCGCTCTTGCGCAGATCGACCGCGCTTATGGCAAGGGGTCGGCGATGAAGCTGGGTTCCAAGGAAGCCATGCAGATCGAATCTATCTCAACCGGATCGCTCGGACTTGATATTGCCCTTGGTGTCGGCGGCTTGCCGCGCGGCCGGGTGATCGAGATTTATGGGCCGGAAAGTTCGGGCAAGACCACTCTGGCGCTACACACTATTGCCGAAGCGCAGAAGGGCGGCGGAACAGCGGCCTTTGTCGATGCGGAACACGCGCTCGACCCGGTTTATGCCAAGGCTTTGGGTGTTGATATCGATGAATTGATCGTGTCGCAGCCTGACACAGGCGAGCAGGCGCTGGAGATAGTCGATACGCTGGTGCGCTCCAATGCGATTGACGTGCTAGTGGTCGATTCGGTTGCGGCTCTTGTCCCGCGTGCTGAAATCGAAGGTGAGATGGGTGATAGTCATGTCGGGCTGCAGGCCCGGTTGATGTCGCAATCGTTGCGTAAGCTGACCGGTTCGATCAGCCGTTCGAAGACGATGGTGATCTTCATCAACCAACTGCGCATGAAGATTGGCGTGATGTACGGCAATCCGGAAACTACCACCGGCGGTAATGCGCTGAAGTTTTATGCTTCTGTCCGACTCGATATTCGCCGGACTGGCCAGATCAAGAATGGCGATGAAATTGTCGGCAATGCAACCCGCGTCAAGGTGGTCAAGAACAAGGTTGCTCCACCTTTCAAGCAGGTTGAATTCGATATCATGTATGGCGAAGGTGTATCCAAGCTGGGCGAAATTCTCGATCTGGGTGTGAAGGCCGGGATTGTGGAGAAGTCTGGCTCATGGTTCAGCTATGATAGTATTCGAATTGGGCAGGGTCGCGAAAATTCCAAGCAATATCTGAAAGATAATCCAGAAGTTTGCGACAAGTTGGAAGCTGCAATTCGCGGCCGGACTGACAGGGTCGCCGAGGAGATGATGGCTGGGCCCCAATCTGGGCCAGATGCGGACGCCTGACGCGGTTTCTTCTCAAGCGGGCGCATGATTGCGCGCCCGGGAAAACGGAAAGCCGGAGTGCAAGCCCGATGGGCTTCACGCCGGTTTTTCTTTGCGTTGCCTGCTTTGCTGCGTTGACATGCCGGATCATAAATCGCCTTTAAGCAAACTTGGGATGAATGGAGATAGCGATGCAAGTGGGTGAATGGGAAGGCCGTGTGGGCCGCAAATGGGCCGCAGAATGGCGGCGGACAGATCGCAGCTTTGGCGGCCTGACCGACGAATTGCTCGCGCGTATCCGGGTATTGCCTTTCAGCAAGGTGCTGGATGTCGGCTGCGGCGCCGGAGAATTGTCACTCGCTGTGTCGCGGATCAACAGCGCCAGCGAGATCATTGGGGTGGATATCAGCGAAGACTTGCTCGACGCAGCGCGTAGCCGCGCTGAAAGCCATACAAATGTTGTGTTCGAATCTTCCAATGCGGCCCAATGGTCGCATGGAGCGTTTGCACCAGACCTGATCATGTCACGCCATGGCGTAATGTTTTTCGAGGACCCGACCGCTGCCTTTCACCATCTTGCTGGTTTGGCTGCGCCCAATTGCCGAATGGTATTCAGCTGCTTTCGCGATGTGGCGCAAAATCCGTGGGCGAGCGAGATCTCTGACTTACTCCCGGCAGAGCTGAGTGATCCGCCACAGTCGATGGTGCCCGGCCCATTCGCCTTCGCCGACAAGGATGCGGTTCTGGACATGCTTGCACAGGCTGGCTGGCAAAATGCAGTAATGGAGCCATTCGATTTTGCATATATCGCCGGAGCCGGTAATGATCCTGTAGCCGATGCGCTCTCCTATTTCCTCGCAATTGGACCTGCATCGCGGGGAGCAGCCTTGCTGGGACCTGAGCAGCGCGCACAGTTTGTCGGCCGCCTTGAAGATTATTTGTCGAAGAATCGCGATGGCAACCTTGTGGCCTTGCGCGCCGCAACTTGGATCGTCACTGCCAATACGCCCGATTGATCTCACATTGGGGGCGCTTCAGCGCGGTTAATCCGCTTGTCGTGGTGGCATTCAATGCTTAATTGACCGCCATGCAATCGACCAATGATATTCGCCGGTCCTTTCTGGATTATTTCGCCGCGCAGGATCACGCTATTGTGCCCAGCGCGCCGCTGGTGCCTTACAATGATCCGACTTTGATGTTCGTCAACGCCGGTATGGTGCCGTTCAAGAACGTCTTTACCGGCTTGGAAGCAGCACCATCGCCGCGCGCAACCAGTTCCCAAAAATGCGTGCGGGCGGGCGGCAAGCATAATGACCTGGATAACGTCGGATACACCGCACGACATCACACCTTTTTTGAAATGCTCGGCAATTTCTCCTTTGGGGATTATTTCAAGGAACAGGCGATCTTCAATGCCTGGACTTTGCTGACT
>JAHEAW010000181.1 GCA_024642545.1 Erythrobacteraceae bacterium | reverse complement strand
ACGGCTGTAAGCCTGCTCAACGAGAGGGTTTTCCACACCTCAATGGCAATAAAGACCATCCACCAGATATGGCTATGCGATTGACCCGTTCAATCGTGGTTCAGCGCCTTTTTGCTTAAAAGATTTGCAAACGTGGCCGTGCCCAAAGTAGGGCAGTCACAGCTGTTTCCGACGGTCAGCAAAGTTGGCTGCTAACACACTTGGGAGATACCCGAATGCAATTCCTTACCTTGAACCGTTCCTCGCGCGGCAAAGCGCGCGCTTCGAAACTTGCGATAGCGCTTGCGTCCGCGACCTTTGCTTTTGTTAGCGTGAGCGCGTTAGAGACGCCAGCTTTTGCAAAAAAAGAAAAAAAGGAAGAGGCAGCTAAACCAAATTATTCAAAGGGCTTTATTGAAGCGTATAAGCCGGTGGAGGCGCTGACCAAAGCAAACCCGAAGGATAATGCGGCGATCATTGCCGCCTTGCCGGCGATGGACGCGGCGATTGAAACCGATGATGACCGGTTCATCGCGGGAAATATGACCTATATCACCGGCCGTGATACCAAGGACCGGGCGCTTGAGCGTAAAGGCGTTGGCATGATGCTACAAAGTGGCAAAGTGCCTGATGATGCGAAAGGCAGCTACAATATGCTGGCGGGCCAACTGGCTTATCAGGACAAGGATTGGGATCCTGCGCGGACCTATATTCTTGCTGCAATTGATGCCGGATACACTGAAAACGACCCACAAGCCATTGTAGCGGAAACCTATTTCAATCAGGAAAAGCCAGTTGAAGGTTTGAAGTATCTGGGCGGCGTTATTAACAAGAAGGTCGCTGCCGGCGAAAAGGTCGATGAAAGCTGGCTGAAGCGAGGTGTGGCAATTGCTTACAAGGCCGACCTGCCTGACGCTTCGGCATCCTTTGCGAATATGTTGGTAAAATATTATCCGACCCCTACTAGCTGGGGCGACGCAATCGCCATTCAGCGCAACTTCTTCAACTATGACAGTCAGCAATTGCTTGATCTGATGCGTCTTGCAGATGCGAGCAAGAGCATGCGCAATGAGCGTGACTATGTTGATTATATTGATTCCGCCGATGCACGGCGGCTACCTGCTGAGGTCAACCGGGTTATCAATGAAGGTTTGGCTGCTGGTTTGCTCAACACCAAAGATGTGTTCATCAGCGAAGCACAAGGCATAGCCAAGGGTCGTCTGGCGGGCGACAAGGCTGACCTTGCGGGCCTGGAAAGCGATGCAGTAAAACCAACATCCAATGCAGTGACTGCAACTGCTGCGGGCGATGCGTTCCTAAGCTATCAGGATTATGCCACGGCAGACAAGATGTACACCAATGCCTTGACCAAGGCCGGGGTTGATATGCCGCGTGTGCTTAATCGCCTAGCGATCGCCCAGATTGGTGAGGGTAAATATGACGAGGCCAAGGTCAACTTGGTAAAGGTTGATGGCCCTCGGAAGCAGATTGCCAATCTGTGGATTATTTATGCAAACCAGCAAGCAGCATCCTCTTCCGCGCCGGTATCTGAAGAAACGCAGCCTACTCAATAGGTTGAGTAGGGCGATGAATGGTGGGGTGCGAGCGTGAGTTCGCACCCCCTACTTTCCAGTCAAACGTCAGCGGAGCCGCTTGACGAAAAGCTGGCCATTGTCTCGCCTTACAATTTTGAAATTCTCCAGTGCTTTGAACATGTCTGACAGCCGCTTGAAGCCATAATTGCGCACATCGAAACTGGATCTGTTGCCTGCAATGTTGCCTACCTCACTGATCGAGGCGAACCCTTCGTCATCGCGCTTTGATGCCTTCCATGCCTCGCCCAGCAATTCGAGCAGTTCTTCATCGACCCCGCTGTCATCCTTGTCTTGGCTGCCAACATTCTGCTCCGCGCAATTGGAAGCGTTGCCGGTAATCAACTTGTCGATATCTATGAAACGGGTACAAACTGACCTGAAGGATTGGGGCGTTTTGGTACTGCCAAAGCCATAAACGACAATGCCATCCTGCCGCAACCGCGTGACAAGCGGCGTGAAGTCACTGTCCGATGTCATGATCCCGAAGCCATCAACCTTGCCTTGATATAACAAGTCTATAGCATCGATTGTCATCGCCATATCGGTGGCATTCTTGCCTTTCGACACGTCGAATTGCTGCTGCGGCCGGATACCGAATTTATTGGTAATCTTGTCCCATTTGGCCAGATTGTCCTTGGCAAAATTGCCGTAAGCGCGGCGGATATTCACCTGTCCCAGTTCGGCCATTACTGTCAGCACCGGATCAATACCCTGCGGCGTGATATTATCTGCATCGATCAGCAGGGCGATGTTCTTGAGGGTTTCATGCGTCATTGCCCTGAAGATAGGCGGCATTGGGCCGCGCGCAAGCCGATTGGTCA
>JAHEAW010000180.1 GCA_024642545.1 Erythrobacteraceae bacterium | reverse complement strand
AAGCTACATCCTTATGAAGTTCGACCTGAACCCCGCCTAAACCAAACATCAGCAATGGCCCGAATGTAGGATCCTGATTCATGCCGATTATAGTTTCTATGCCATTTTCTATCATTGGTTGTATTAACACACCCGAAAAATCGCGCTTCTTTGACCCGAAGCGCTTTTTCATAATGTTAAAAGCCTCTGTTGCCTCGGATTTACCGCGAAGATTGGCGATTACTCCACCGACATCGGTTTTATGCGAAATAGTCGGATCATCGATTTTCATCACCACCGGAAATTTCATTTTCTCCAGGCTCTTTTTTAATTCAGGCAAGGTGGTCACTTTTTCGATTTTTATCGTATTTATGCCGTAGGCTTTAAGGATTTTGAATGCGTCATCGCCAAGTATTTCTTTTCGCCCTTCCTGCTGCGCCTTTTCAACAATCTTTTTTACTGTATCTCGCTTGACATCAAATTTCGCCGTTTGGCCCGGTTTTCTATTGAGCCATTTGTCGTAACTAGCCATTGCCTTTAAGGCTCTGGCGGCCGATTCCGGGAAAAGATAGGTTGGCACATTTATATTCGTAAGGAATTCTGAACCGGCAACGCCGTCTGGGGATCCCATCAGGCAGGCCAGCACTGTTTTATTATTGCCATGCTCCTTGATTTTGTCGGCAATAGCGCCTAACACCGCTTTGGAATCTACTAAAATAGGCGGCACGAATATGCAAATAATACCATCGACATTATTATCGGTGAGCACGGCCTCCATGGCCGCGGCGTAGGCATCCGGGCCGCCCGAGGCAATAACATCGATTGGATTGTTAACCGCTGCCACAGCCAAAAGATTGGCTCTGAGATAATCAATCGTTTTAGAATCAAACCGGGCCATTTTCAGACCCAGGCTTTCCACAGCATCGGTAGCCAGTATACCCGGCCCGCCGGCATTAGTAATTACCGCGATACGGTCGCCTTTTAACAGCGGTTGATTGGTAAACGCCATAGCGGCATCAAATAGTCCATCAATCGATTCGGTCCTGATGATACCGCATTGATTAAAGACCGCATCGGTGGGAGCATCCCCACCGGCTAATACGCCGGTATGAGAACTGATAGCCTTGGCCCCCGATGCCGTCCGGCCGGCCTTGACTGCGAATATCGGTTTTTTGCGGGTAATTTCCTTAGCCAAGCTGATGAACCTTCTCGAACCCTCGATATTTTCCAGATATAGAAGTATTATCTCACAATTAGGATCATCTTTCCAGTATTCGAGAATATCATTATCGGAGATGTCGGCTTTGTTGCCAACCGAGGCAAACATCGAAAAACCGAGATTAAGCTTGCTGGTATAGTCGATTACGACTTCGCCCAGAGCTCCGGATTGCGACATGAACGCGACCTTGCCCCGCGGTGGATTAAGCTTGGAAAATGTGCAGTTCAGCGAAATATCAGGCTCGGAATTGACCAGACCATAGCAATTGGGACCGACCATGCGCATGCCATATCTATTTATTATATCGATCAGCTCTTTTTCTTTTTCTATTCCCTCGCCGCCGATCTCCTTAAAACCGGCGGTAATTGTCACCACGCCCTTAACGCCTTTCTGGCCACATTGTTCCAGCGCCGGTTTAACGAAATCGCGCGGCACCACGATTATCGCCAGATCGATTTCATCGGGAATATCCAGAATGCTGGAATAGCATTTTAGCCAATCGATTTTATCGGCTTTGGGATTTACCGGAAATATTTTGCCCTTGTATTCATATCTTAAAATATTATTAACGATAACGCTGCCTATAGACCCCGGCTTGTTCGAAGCTCCAATCACGGCGATGGTTTTCGGTTTGAATATGGCATCAAGGTTTGCCGACATTTCAAATCTCCTGCTTAAATTAATAATTGCTGGAAGTTATTATACTTGGACTAGCAGGGCAAGTGATAAATTGATACAATATGGTAATCGATCCGGGCGACGGTTCCTATGGCCTTTTAATTGTCCCACTTCAAGGGTCCGCCAATAAACCTTTTCTGCAGATTCCCCAGCACATAGCTCCAGGCTTGATCGAAATAGTCATACAGCTTAGCCCAGTCCTCCCCGACACCCCAGCCGTACTGCGAGAAATCAACTTTCACCCTGCCTGGCGCGATCTCATCGAAAAGCAGAATGACTTGCGTATGTCTATCCCGAAGTTTACCGAATTGCGGCGGCGCGTTCCAATCGAATGACAGCATTTTTCGGGGAAGATAGGCCAGTATTTTGCAGTCCTCGGAACCTTTGACGCCGTAGGGATTGTCATTGATGAAATATATCTCAAACGGCCCACCCACGCGAAGCTCGATCACCGCGTCAGGCGAGAAGAACGTCTTGACTCCCTCGGTGGTAGTCCAGGCTTGCCAGACAGCCTCAAGCGAAGCC
>JAHEAW010000013.1 GCA_024642545.1 Erythrobacteraceae bacterium | reverse complement strand
CTTGACCACACGCCACATGCCTGCAGTGGGCGTTTCATACCGTAGCGCCTCTTCGACCATATTCTGGATCAGCTTGGGATTGCGTCCACCAGCAGCTGCCCTGGCCTTTTCCATCTGCTCTGGGTTACGGATCAGTTGCAACAATCCGCCCGCCAAGGTGGAAGTAGTGGTTTCATTTCCCGCGACCATGAATTGCTGCATGATCGAGATGATTTCTTCGTCCGTCAGCGGAGTTTCCCCCTCGATCCGGGCCTCGACCAGATCGGTCAGCAGATCGTCCCCGCCATTGGCCCGGCGATCATCAATCTTCGACTTCATGTATTTCTGATATTCGACGAACGACCGCGCGCATTCGAGCTCGCGCTCGCGACCAACCATCTGGCTGAACCTGTCGACCGCCGCATCGGACCAGTATTTGACCTGCTTGGGGTCATTATCGAGGCCAATCTGCTGCGCAATCATGGCGACTGGCAGCGGGATGGCAAAGGCATCGACAAATTCGCATCCGCCCTTGTCGGCCATCGCTTCGATCAGTTCGACCGATTTGACCCGCATGTCCTGCTCGATTGCGTTTACGCGCGGAGCGGAGAAAGCCAGATTGACCAGCTTGCGATTGCGCGTGTGGACCGGGTGATCAGCAGTCAACAAAGTGGGCGGATTATCCCAGCCTTCCGCCAGAATGGCCTCAATCTCGGCATCTTCGGCGCCCATCAATCCGCCAAAGTCGTTTGAAAACTCCTCGGTTCGCGTGGTCGCTTCGGAACATAGGTCGTAGCTATAAACTACGTAGGTATTCATTTCAGGAAAATGCTCGATCCTGGTGCCAGCCTCATGCATCCGGCGATAATAGTCGAACGGATCGGTCAGCGTCTCCGGCGCGAAAAAATTGGATTGTTCGACTGGTTTGTTCAACGCACCGCTCCCGTTGGTATTTGCAGCATGACCTTAACCCCTCGCAGCCTGGCAAAGCGATGCGTGAATTTGTTAGGTGAGAGCAGCGCCATCACCGCCATCCATGCCAAATTCTCGCATCATTTCAACGCTATCAAAGTAATCTCGCCAATAGGTGATCAGCCCGTCTGCGGCAATTTCGAATGTCCCCATCACTCGCACGGCGGCCTCGCGCCCATTTGCTAGCGTGAAGCGGTCCGTCCGCTCGGTCAGCACCACCGGCCCATTTGCCGCAATATGGTGGGTCTCCCAGTTGCAGGCAGCCGCCCCAGCAAGAAAGTCGCGAATAACCTCTGCCACCGCAGCTTTCCCTGAAACCGGCTCTAGTGGAATGTTGTGATATATGACCGCTTCATCCAGTGCCGCTTCGATTTGAGCGATATCGCACCGGTTCCAGGCGCTGATGAACGCTTCTACCTGCTTTATGGGATCCATGCCTGATCTCCGTTGTTCGTAGCGGCAAATTCCAGCGCATTGGCCAGAATGCGGCGTAAATGCGGGTTGGTATATGCAGCCGGCCCATCGCCAAACTGGAGATAGACCAGCGGCGCATTAATCGCGCGGCTGACCCAGCCAATCAAATCGGAACCGGGTGCGTGCTCCCACCCTGCATTGGAAAACATGGCTCCTGCCACGGCCTGTTCGGCGGAATAGAAATGGTCCTGTATGAAGCGGTAACCCGATCGAAGCAGCGGCTCTACATTCAGTGTGAAGACTTCAGCCAGATAAAGTTCGTCACACACATGAAACTCGCCCGGAATTCCGGCAGTCACTGGATGGTCGGCCAGTACATGAGCCTGATAGTCAACATCATGGCGATAACCAGAATCCGGCTTTGCTGCGCCGCGCACTTTGCCCGGTCGATAGAGAAAGCGTCCTCCCAGCCATTCGCCCCACTGGTCCCAAGCGGCCCATCCGGCGATGGCGTGATGCATCGCCACTGCGCCTTTGCCTGCGCTGAAACGTGCGCGCAGCTTTTCCTTGAAACCTTCGCAAGGGGGCCGTGAAACCGCCGCGCCGCTGGTAAAGTCATAACCGGGCATATCGTAGAACAGCACCGTGTCGGCAGCATCCAGCGCGCCGTCTGCCACCGCCTGCTCAGCCTCAGGATGGCGCAAATGGGTAACGTTCCAATCGCCAAGGCTGGCGAGGAGCGCAGCAAATGGCTCTTCCTCGAATGGATGACCGCCTGTCAGAACCGTCAGCCGCCGCGCCATCAAGTCAACTTCAGGATCATCTTGCCCTGATTGGTGCCTGCAAACAGCCGCATGAAGGCATCATAGGCATTTTCGATCCCCTCATCGATATGCTCATCAATCACGATCTGCCCGCTTGCAGCCCAAGGCGCCATCTTGGCAGCCCCCTCGCCGAAACGTGCGACATAGTCGGCTACCAGCAGGCCGCGAATGGATGCACGATTGACGATCAATTGCCACAGGTTGCGCGCGCCGCGCGGCGGTGTGTTATATTCACTGATCAGCCCACACAGCCCAACGCGGGCATGCAGGTTTAGGTTGGTAAGTCCGGCGTCAAGAATAATGCCGCCCACATTCTCAAAGATAATATCGACCCCGTCAGGTGCAGCCTGCGCAATCGCGTGCGTCAGCGCAGCCTCGTCCTTGCCGCGATAATCGATCGCCGCATCAAAACCGTAACGGCCGGTCAACCGCGCGCATTTTTCCGGTCCGCCGGCAATCCCGATTGCGCGGCAACCGGCGATCTTGGCTAATTGCCCGACAATTGAACCGACCGCGCCCGCTGCGCCGGTGACCAATACGGTTTCACCCTTTTGGGGTTCGCAGACATCGAAAAAGCCGAAATAGGCAGTCATCCCGACAGCCCCGAACAGTGACAGATAATTGGTCACTTGCGGGACCATGGCCGGATCAATTGGCTGAGTAAAACCGCCCACCATCCCGACCGAATAATCCTCAATCCCATTGAGACCCATCACCCACTGGCCCGGTGCGAAGCCTTCAGCCCGGCTTTCCTCAACCATGCCAATTGTGCTCGCCCGCACGGGGTTATCGAGAGGGATAGGCGGCATATAGCTTTCCGCATCATCCATCCAGCCGCGCATCGCCGGATCAAGCGAGGCATAATGATTGCGGATCAGGAACTGCCCGTCAGCCAGAACGGGGGTCTGCTGAGTGACAAGCGCGAAGTCTTCGCGAACCGGCTCGCCATCAGGGCGGCGGCGCAGCAGGAACCGGCGATTTTCAGGCATTCAGTCTTCCTTGTACAATTGATCTGGTCAGCGCAAATCAGGCCGGCATAAGCTTGACCGGAATCGCACTTTGCAATGCTTGCCCGGTAATCGGATCATAATCACGCTCATCGCTGGTCAGCCTGTTGGTCGATCCGCCAATCTCGCGAACATTGTGTTTGCCCGCTTCGCTGTCACCATAAGCGTGCGCCATGGATACAATCCCGCGGCGGACCCGGTCGCTCGGTTTGACGACGCCGTGGATAGTCGCATTAGGCGAGGTAATCTCGACGATATCCCCTTCCTTGAGCGACAATTGGGCCATATCATCGGGATGGATATAGGCCGGGTTAGTCGTGGTCTTGGCCTGCAAGGCCTTGAGCGGGTGCCCAATCGAATTGAACCGGGTTTTTGACCTGCGCGAAATCAGCTTGAAGGCATATCCTTCCTTAACGGGTCGGTTATCCGCATAGCCAACCAATTCAGCCGGCATGGCACCTTCCGCCAGATTGAACCGATACTCTGTTGCAGGATCGGCAGGCTGCACCAGTGGGTGCAAATCATGATAAACCACCGCTTCGCCAGCCTTGGAATCCTTGCGTACCTGGCTTGGCGGCACCAGGCACCCGGTCACCATAAGATCAAGGAATGTCTGCTTGTCGGGGCATGAGTCCATCGGCACTGGCCCGCCCGCCAACGTCAAGGTCAAGCCGAGGTGTTTGGCGAGATGCCACATCATTTCGTATTCATCGATCGTGTCGCCCGGCGCTTCCGCCAGGGCTTCGGTGTAGCGGGCATAGGGCGTTTCATGCCACCATTCTGACAGGCTGGTAATGTCTTCGCGCTCCAGGCATTGCTTGGGCGCAAGTACAACATTGGCCCGCTTGGCGCTGGCAGACATCCACGGATCAACTTGCACGAACAGGTCCAGATCATCGAGTGCGCGGCGCATCTTGAGCTGGTTGGGGAAGGCAATCTCGGGATTGCCGCCAATCGATATGAGCGCACGGACCTGCCCGTCGCCCGGCGTAAGTATTTCATCGGCAAGCACATTGCACGGCATTTCAAAGCCAAGCGCGCCCAACCCACGAAAGCGCGATTTGGGGAAGCCTTCGCCAAACATAGGAGTCGGCGGTGCAACTTGCGCGCGGCGCGGAGTCTGGACCGTAAACACGCCGGGAATTGCAGCCTTTTCCCCTTCCTGCTCGAAGCGCGCGCACAGAATATTAAGCGAATTGGCAAGATATTCAGTCAGTGTACCATTGCCCGCCATTTCCGGGCCAGTGCCGGTCACCGCGCAGCCCTTGCCAGCCTTTGCGAACATGCGCGCGGCGGCAACCAGCTGGTCTTTGTCCACCCCGGCCCGCTCGGCAGCGACATCGGGAGTGAAATGCGCGACTGCCAGCTTCAGCTCCTCCAACCCATCGACATGCGCAGAGACGAAATTGCGATCATACAGCTCCTCTTCGAGGATGATATTGAGCATCCCGGCCAGCAATGCCGGGTCTTCACCCGGTTTCACTGGCAAGTAGATATCAGCCAGCAAGGCGACATCGCTCTCACGCGGGTCAGCCACGATCAGCTTCATCCCTTCGCGTTGCCGGTCACGCAAGCGGCGGGACGGGGAAAAGGGCGGTATCCCGCCGGTTGGCGAATAATGTGACACCACCGGATTATTGCCGATCAGAAAGGTAACATCAGCTTCTCGGAAAGTGTTGGGGCCGCCCATCCACTTGCCATAGCGGGCGGTGGTATAGACCTTCGCCGGTTGGTCGAGCGTAACACTGGTGTAGAAATTGCGGGTCCCAATTGCCTGACACAGCGCCAGCGCAGCGGCCATGCCCGAACTGTTCTGAAACCCGCCGGACCCGAAAAACACCGCCACCGAATGCGGTCCGTGCTTGGCGATGATGTCTTTTAGCCGGTCGCCGACATGGCCAAGCGCATCCATCATCGGTGTTTCGACAAATTCACCGTCGCGGCGCACCAGCGAATGGATCAGCCGGTCGGGGCTGTTGTGCGATTCGGGCAATTGCCGTCCCTTGATGCAAGTATACCCGCCAAATTCGGGATCTTCAGGATCGCCCCTGACACCGGTAACCTTGCCATCTTCAACATCCACCAGCATCGCACAATTGGCATGGCAGAAGCGGCAGAATGTCTTGTGTGTCTGGACGCCCATAATCGCAGTTCTCCTTACCTTCTATGTAACACTGCACAGCGGCCATGCGACTGGCACTTTTGTTCGTAGCAGCAGTGCCGTGATCAAGGGCATAAACCCGCACTGCACATCAGGAGATTCGATCATGCCCGTTACCGCCCGTCAATTTCTGCTCAATGGTCACCCGCGCGGGCGCGGTATAGAAGACAGCGACTTCAAATTGGTCGAAACCCAAATCGCCGATCCGGGCATTGGGGAGGTGCTGCTCAAGACGCGCTGGCTGGGGTTTGATCCGGCGCAGAAGGGCTGGATGGAGAACATTGCCGATTACGTCACCCCGATGGCGATAGGCGACGTCATGCGCGGCAGCGGGATCAGCGAAGTGGTAGAATCGAAGAATGCTGGCTATGCGACAGGCGATCTGGTGATGGGGACCACCGGCTGGAGCGAATATCATTTGTCCGACGGTAGCGATCTCACCAAAGTGGACAAAGACCTGCCGCCTACTGCGATGTTATCCGTGCTCGGTACCACCGGCGTCACCGCCTATTGCGGCTTGTTCAAGGTCGGCAAACCGGTCGCAGGCGATACTGTGCTGGTATCAGGGGCAGCAGGGGCAACCGGATCTGTGGTGGGCCAACTGGCGAAGATCGCCGGATGCCGCGCTGTCGGCATCGCAGGCGGGCCGGAAAAATGCGAATGGCTGGTCAAGGAAGCTGGTTATGACGCGGCGATCGATTATAAGGCAGATAATGTCCGCAGCCAGATCAAGGAACATTGTCCGCGCGGAGTGGATGTCATCTTCGACAATGTCGGTGGCGGCATTCTCGACAATATGCTCGCCAATATCGCCACTGGTGCACGGGTTGTAATCTGCGGCGGCATCAGCCGCTATGAAACGGGCAATCTACCAGCCGGGCCGCAAAACTATTTCAACCTCATATTTCGCCGCGGCACAATGGCGGGCTTCATCGTGCTCGACTGGGCCAATGAGTTTCCAGCCATCCGCAAACGGCTCGCAGGTTTCGCTCAGGATGGCCGGTTGGCCTATCGTGAGGATATTCAGCACGGCTTCGAGAATGCACCAGCCACGCTGAAACGCCTTTTCAGCGGCGCGAACAAGGGCAAGCAGTTGCTGCAACTTTAAGGGAGAAGGCGGCACAGCTGCCCGCCAGCCTGTGCCGCCTGACCACCCTATTCAGCCTAGCCACACATTCTAGAATTGATGCGTTGCGTTACCGTCTGGTCCATAGACCGGCGCTTCGGCGGCGACACGGTATTTGGCGCTGACCGCACCGGTTATGCCAAACTGCCCGATATGATCGCGCATTCCGGCATATTGCGGGCCGGCAAAATGGTTTGCCAAAGCCTGTTCGCTCGACCATTCCTCGAACACATTTATACGTGCCGGGTCATTACCATCTGCACTCCAGTCATAACGCAGGCACCCGTCCTGTGTCAGTGCACCATCGATCCATTTCCTGCCCGATTTCAGAGCCGCCTCACGCTGAGCCGGATCAACATCGATCTGCGCCGCGATAACAATCTTGGCCATCTTATCCCTCCTGTGGGTTATACTCAGCGATGATCTTGAACGCTCTGCTGGAATAGACCCAGCGTCCACTGCGCTTGACCAGCATATCGGTATAAAGGCCGCCAACCATTCGGGTGGTGCCATCCTTGAACTTGAGCACTTCCTGGGTCTGCACGATCCCCGTAGCGGTATCGCCGTCAATTTCAATCGCGGCTGGAAGGCACTGAAAGCTGACCGCAGCCAGACCCGACATCGCCTGATTCCATAGGCCGACAATCGCCTCGCGCCCGTCAAGCTGGGTCCCCATGAAATCCCAATGCGCATCTTCGGCCCACACGGAACCCCAGATTTCAGGATCGTTCAGGACCACGCCCAGCCCATAGGTTTCACTGAGTTCGCGAATTGCCAGCCTGTCTTCAATCGGTCCACTAAACATCAGCACCTCCTCTTCAACCTGCTTTATCGGCCATCACCGCAGCGGCGGACAATGATCACTTTTGGCAAGGGCACGGTGGGCATCATGCGCCTAGAGTGAAACCAATCGATGATTTTGACATGGGAGCAGGCAATGGCACGGCTGGACGGCAAGAAAGCAGTAATTCTGGGCGCAGCATCGAAGGATAATATGGGGCAGATCATTGCCCGGCAGTTCACCGCCGAAGGGGCAGAAGTGCTTGTCGCTGGCCGCAAGGAAGATGTTCTGAGCGACTGCGCAAAGGAGATCGGCGGCCATTATGCCCTGTGCGACATAACCGACCATACACAGGTCCAGGCACTGGCTGATACGGCCGCCGCAAAAATGGGCCGGATTGATGCGGCCATTAACACCACTGGCTGGGGTCTGCTGAAGCCGCTCACTGAAACCACTGACGATGAACTTGATACAATCGTCGATCTGCAGTTCAAAGGAGTGCACTATTTTCTGCAGGCGTTTGTGGGGCAAATGTTGCAGCAGGCCCCGCAAGGAGGGTCAATCATTTCGCTATCCTCAGCCACTACCAAGGCGCTGATCAACAATCATGCTGCATACATTGGTACCAAGACCGGGTCGGAAGCACTAATCCGCTGCGTTGCCAATGATTATGGCCAGTATGGGATCAAGGCGAACACCATCTCTCCCGCCTTCACCCAATCACCGATGACCGAAGGCGCTTTTGCAACGCCCGGTCTGGTTGATGCCTTCCTGCCACGCTATCCGCTGGGGCGGCTCAACACTTGTGAAGATGTCGCTCATGCGGCTGCCTGGCTATGCAGCGACGAATGCTTCATGACTGGCGAGAATTTGCAGCCCAATGGCGGCTTGCAGTTGCGCGGCAATCCGCAAGCGCACGATATCGAAGCAGCAGTAGGTGCTGCAATGGCCAAATTATCTGCCGTAGAATAAGCCCGCTCAATATTGCGCGGTTCCGCCATCCACGCTGAGCGTTGCGCCCGTTATCCCAGCGCCCTCTTTTGATGCCAGCAACAGTGCCATGGCAGCAATCTCCTCGACCGTGTTGGGGCGCTTGATCGCCGCCTCCTGCGCAAAGGCGTCGATCATCTGCTCAAATTCCATACCCATTGCCTTGGCGGTGGCTGGACCATTGCTGCGAATGATATCGGTAATCACCAAACCTGGGCAGATAGCGTTGACGGTGACCCCTTGCGCGCCAACTTCGCGAGCGAGCGACTTGGTCAGTCCATTGACGGCATGCTTGGCTGCCGAATAGGCCGTAAGCACTGGCTTTCCGTGCTTGCCTTCCATCGAACTGATGTTGATGATCCGACCATCGCCCTTGGCCAGCAGCGTCGGCAGGGCGCGGCGCGATGACCAGAACGTGGCGTAAACATTCCACTTCATCGCATCGTCAAATGTCTGGTCGCTGAGATTGACCAGCGGCTGCAGATCGCCAGCCCCGCCTGCATTGTTAACCAGAATATCGAGAGTTCCAAAATGCTGAATAGCAGAATCGATGAAGCCTTCGACATCTGCTTGATTCATCGCATCTCCGGCAAAGAAAATCGCACGGTCCCCGGCGCCAATTTCATCAAGCGTTTTCTGCGCCTTGTCGGCACTGCGCGCCATCAGCGCTACCTTGGCCCCTTCGTTCAAAAAGGCCTCGGCAATACCGCGGCCTATGCCTGCAGTGCCTCCGGTAATCGCTGCAATCTTGCCTTCGAGTCGCATCATCACTCTCCTTCTGTGTGGTCCGCGATAGCGCGGCTCACCATTACGCTCACCTCGCCAAATGATGGGGCGGCCGCGGATGCGCCAAAATGAAGAGTTGCGCGCAGCGGCTGTCCGCTTCCTATGTCTCTGCATGGAACACAGCGATGTCATAATTCTGGGAACGGGCGCAGCGGGCATGACGGCAGCGCTGGCAGCACATGATGCTGGGGCGCAAGTCACCTTGCTCGAACGGGGCGAGCGGATTGGTGGCACCAGTGCAGTCTCGGGCGGGGTGATCTGGATTGCCGACAACCTAGCGATGCGGGCCGCCGGTATGGCGGATAGCCGAGAAGATGCGCTCGCTTATTTTTACGCATTGGACCACGGCGACCTAAAGGCAGAAACGCTTACGGCCTTTATCGATAACGGGCCGGAAGCGCTCGCCTTTCTTGATCGTCAAGGCGCAATCAAGCTGTCGTGCCTGGCCGGCTATCCCGACTATTATCTCGACCGGCCCGGGGCCAGGCCTGATGGCGGACGGGCACTTGACCATGATCTGTTCAGCTTTCACGAGCTCGGCAATTGGGCCAGCCGCATTTATGCAGGCGACGAGCTCAAGCCGATGATGCTGCGCGAAACCCCGCTTGGCGGGGGCACGGGCGTGGTTCCGCCGGAGGAAATGCAGCGCCGGATCGCCAATGATGAACGCGGCTTTGGCCAGGCAATGGTCGGCCGCTTGCTCAAAGCGTGCCTAGATCGCGGTATCGAACCGCTGTTCGACGTTGCGACGGAGCGGCTAGTGATCGAAGACGGCCGCGTCGCAGGCATTGCCGGAACCCACAGCGGCGCGCCGTTTGCGCTGCGGGCGCGGCGCGGGGTCATTATCGCTACGGGCGGGTTCGAATGGGACGCAGACCTGCGACAGACATTCCTGCGCGGCCCGGTCGACGCGCCAGCATCCCCGCCCACCGCGCGCGGTGAGGGCTTGTCGCTTGCGATGCGCGCCGGGGCAAAGCTTGGCAATATGACCAGCGCATGGTGGGCGCCCACGCTCGCGCCTACAACCAGCAAATGGGCAGGCGGCGAGCAGCGCGCCTCTCCGTTGCTGATCGAACGGACAGTGCCGCATTCGTTAATGGTCAACCGCAAGGGCGAACGGTTCTGCAACGAAGCGGCCAATTACTCTGCGCTGGCAGGGGCGTTTCACCAGTTCGATCCGCAAAGCTATGATTACCTCAATCTGCCTGCCTGGCTGGTGTTTGATGGACAATATCGCGCCCGTTATCCGATCGATACGGTCATGCCGGGGGACCCGCTGCCCGCATGGATCAAAACGGGGCCTACCCTGTCAGAACTGGCGGAGAAGATCGATGTCCCTGCCGGCACGCTTGCCGCCACCATCGCGCGGTTCAACCAGCTTGCCGAGCAAGGCTTTGATCCGGATTTTGCACGCGGCACCAGCCCTTATGACCATTTCTACGGCGACCGCAGCCGCCAAGGCGCTTTCATGACACTCGGGCCGCTCACCGAAGGGCCATATTTTGCAGTGCAAGTGCATATGGGTATGCTCGGCACCAATGGCGGACCGCAAACAGATGGCGCGGCGCGCATTCTGGACCATGCGGGAACTCCGATTCCGGGGCTCTTTGGCGCAGGCAATGCCATCGCCTCACCCACTGGCGGCGTCTATGCCGGTGCGGGCGGAACACTCGGCCCCGCTATTACCTTCGGCTTCATTGCTGGCCGCAGCGCCGCGCAGGGCGGTTAGATCAGGCTTTCCTTGGCTCAAATTCGATATGCAGCGCCTTCAAGCTGCGCAGCAGGAAATGCGGATGATAAGTGAAGTCATTCTTGCCATCAGCAAACCACATATCCTCAAACTGCTGCGTTACCGCGGTAAAGCCCCACACCAGCTCGCGCCGGGCCAGCGGCGCACCCAAACAGTGATGCACCCCTGACCCAAAACCCATGTGGCTGCCCGCCTTCGATCGGTCCAGATCTAGTTTCTCTGGGCATTCAAATTGGCGCTCGTCCCGATTGGCAGCGGCAAAGCGGACGTTGATCATGGCCCCTGCAGGAACGGTTGCACCACCGATCTGTACATCTTCAGCTACAAACCGCATCAGGCTCTGCACCGGAGATTCGAGCCGCACGACTTCTTCGACGAAGGTGCGCATATGTTTATCCGGATCGCGCTTGAGCTGGTGCCACACATCCTTGTTCTCGATCAGAAGTTTCATACCAGCTGCAAGCGCATTGCTGGTGGTTTCGCTGCCGCCAACAAAGGTATCCGCCATCATTTCGGCATGCAGCTCGTTATCACTCAGGGGGCGGCCCCATTCCTCGATCATCGTATTGACGAGCACACTGATCAACGAATCGTCCGGGTTCTCTCTCAGCCGCTCGAAGATCGGTTGAAAATAATGCTGCGCTTCGATTTCCCGGTCGACCATTTCCATATGCCGGTCCTCTGGCAGCATGAAGGAAATTCGCTGGAAGAATGCCTCGGTCCAGCGCTTGATCTGCCACATATCTTCGCGCCTTGCGCCCATCTGCTCGCCAATAATGAACAGTGGCAGCGGAATGCAGAATTGCTGAACCCAGTCGCACTGGCCGTCACCCAGAAAACCATCAATCAGTTCGAACGCCAGGTGCTTTACCTTGGGGTCGATTTCCTTGATCCTGCTTGGCCGAAAGGCGTCGTTGAACATCCGGCGCATTTGCGCATGCTCAGGATCATCGCGGCCGTTAAGTGTTGGCGCAGGCACCCATCCTTGCGCCGCAAACCGGTCCGCCACCATCTTGCCGCGCTCGATATTGCCGGCGCTTGCCCGAAACGGTGTACCCGCCGAAGAACTTGGAAATGTGTGCGGGTCCATCAGCACCCGGCGGACATCGTCATAGCGGGTCACGACGTAGATATCGGTGCCCGCAATATTGTGGACGGGGGCTTGGTCGCGGAGGGTGCGATACGCATCATAGGGGCATTGCTGCACGGCAGGATCGAGTAGATTGACCTGCGGCAAAGCAGTGGAACTGTCCTGAGGCACCCCGTCACCCTCCCCAAATTGCGCGTGGCCAGAACGGCATTCGTCGGCTGATAGTCTGCTATCAGCAATTGATGAATTGGAGAGGCATGATGGATGCGGTGCTGCAACGTCTGGTTGACCGGCAAGCAATTGACGATGTCATTGCGCGCTATGCGCGAACGCTCGACTGGCTTGACGATGCAGGGCAAGCAAGCTGCTATTGGCCCGATGCAGACATCGATTATGGTTTCTTCAAAGGCAAGGCAGCCGATTTTCTGCCAGTCGTGATGGAGATCGAGCGCCGATCTGATCGGCGCTGGCACATGCTTTCAGGGCTCATTGTGAAATTCCTCTCGCCCTGCAGTGCCAGCAGCGAATGTTACGGCATTTTTGCCGGGGCAAACCGGCAAGGCGATGGGACGCTTTGCGGCAATCTGTATGGCGGGCGTTATCTCGACGAGTGGGAAAAGCGGGACGGCGAATGGCGTATCAGTGCACGGACCTATCTCGTCGATTGGCACCAGCCGCTCGAAAACCAGCCCGCCTTTACACCCGACCCGATCTTTCCGCTTCCCACTGCGCAAATCGCCCAAAGCGGGCATCCGCTTTATCGCCCAATGTAGCGCTGTAACATCAGCCCGATTCGCGGAGCAGGCCTGCTTCTGTCCCAGTCCCGTGCCGCACGTCAAAACAGGAACTCTGGCGCGGGGGCAGGATTGGCCCAGTCGCCACCTTAGTTGACTGCGCGATCCTTGCCTTCCCAATAGGGCGCGCGCAATTCGCGGCGCAGTACCTTGCCCGAAGGGTTGCGTGGCAGATGGTCGATGAAGTCGACCGATTTGGGGCATTTATATCCAGCGATATGACTGCGAGCGAAAGTGATGATCTCCGCCTCACTCAAGCGTTTGCCTTCCTTGACGACCACGCAGGCCTTGACCGCCTCACCCCATTTTTCATCGGGCACGCCAATCACCGCAATATCGGCAACATCAGGGTGCGAATAGATCGCATTCTCAACTTCGGCAGGATAGACGTTTTCGCCGCCAGAGATGATCATGTCCTTCACCCGGTCGTGAATGTAGAGATAGCCATCCTCGTCGAGATAGCCTGCATCACCGGTGCGCAACCAGCCGCGCGAATCGATGGTCGAAGCGGTCGCTTCCGGATTGCTCCAGTAACCTTTCATATTCTTGCTGCTGCGCGTGGCAATTTCACCCACTTGATTGGGCCCCAATGTGCGGCCCTTGTCATCGATGATCCTGATTTCAACTCCGGGCAGCGGCGTCCCGACTGACCGCATCTTGGGCGTACCTGCCGGATCATGGTCTTCCGGATTGAGCGTGACGATCGTCCCGCTTGTTTCGGTCATCCCATACATCTGCACAAAGCCGCAGCCGAACCGGTCCATCGCTGCGCGCATCAGATCAAGCGGGATCGGAGATGCTCCATAAGTGATATATTTCAGGCGGCTAAAATCAACCTCGCTCACGCGCGGGTGATTGAGCATGATCTGGATTGCAGCAGGGACCATGAAGATCTTTGAAATATTATAGCGCTCGATCATCTCCAGCGCCTTGGTCGGATCATATTCGGGCAGCACAATCGCCCCACGGCCATTATACATCGTACTCAGCCCGGTTCCGGTGCCGCTGATATGGAAACATGGCATGGCCAGCAAGGTCACTTCGCCCGGCTCCGCCACTTGCCAATCAAGCTGCTCAGCCTTCGATCCATCCTTGTTGCGCGATGAAAAAACCGAATTGTTGGTCATCACTGCCCCTTTGGGATGCCCGGTGGTGCCCGAAGTATAGAGCTGGATTGCATCCTCCTGACCCTCGCCATCGCGCGCTGGATCAGCACCGGAATACTGGTCCCGCCAGCTCCGGTAATCGGGCCAGTCTGCGTCCGCTGCATCGACGCCGATAATGGTGCCGACATAGTCGAGGCCCGGGCGAACCGTTTCGATAAGCGGGGCAAATCCATCGCCCACGAACAGCATCTGTGCCTGACAATTGTTGAGAATATAGGTCACCTCGGGTGGGGCGAGGCGCCAGTTGATGGGGGTCATCACCGCACCGATCTTGAGCGCGCCAATCAGCAGTTCAAAATAAAGGTGAATATTCTTGCCAAGATAGGCGATCCGGTCTCCGCGGCCAACACCCAGCGCGATCAGGCCATTGGCCACCCGATTGCTGCCCTGGTCCAGATCGGCGAAACTCATCACCTCATCGCCAAAGGTGAAGGCCATCTGGTCCGGCTGATTACGGGCATGGATCCGCACAACCTCCGCAATGGTCTGCGCCTGTTCGATAAGCTCCGCCTCTAGCTGGGTCATCGCCCTCTCCTTTATCGGCTGATTTCTAGAATTCCTGCACGTTCCGGCCATTGGCAGAAATCATAGTGCAGTGTGCCGCCAGCTTGCTGCATGATTGATGCCAGAGGAGAAATAGAGTGGCAGAAATCCCGGCAGACTTCACCAGGGCTGACTTCTACAAAGGTTTTCTTGATCACTCAGGCCCCTATTATTTGGGGCCTGACGGGGGCGCGACACGGATTGGACTGCTGATCGGTGCTGACCATATCAACTATGTCGGTGTTGCTCATGGCGGAGTGATGACCAGCTTTGCCGATGTGGCGATGTCGTATCAGTTGCACGTTGCCGAGCGCCCGCGACTCGCAATCGTTACCAATTCGCTGACGACCAATTTTCTTGCAGGTGCCAAGCTGGGTGACTGGCTGGAGGCGCATGCACGGATCGATCGGATCGGCAAGCGGACAGCTTATACCAGCGGCGAAATCAGACGCGGGGCAGACGTGATCATGACCATGACCGGCGTGTTCGCAGTCCTGCGCAAATACCCAGAATCACCTGTCTAAATGCCGCGCCAGTGCCGCGACACCGGAGTAGAGGGGTCGGAATCATCATGCAGGCCGCGCGCCTCAGGCGGCACATCCGAGAGGTTTGCTTCACCGATCGTGCGATATTCGCGCCAGTCATAAATCCCGGTGCGATGCGCGATCCGCCATTCCCCGGCCCGTTTTTCAAAGCGATCGACATAACGCCCCGCGATGATTGCAGAATAATCTTCGCTGCGGGACGGAAAGACCTCCGGCACAGGATAGCCGGGCGGAACGATATGCATTGCGGTCATATAAGTTTCGGCATGCGCCACATTCTTGCCGCCATCTGAAATCAGCATCTGCCCCAACTGGTGATGGGTGGCGACGCAGCTGTTGATGATCATCCTGGCCTGATCGACAAAATCGCGCCAGCCGCCCTGTACCGGGCCAAAGCCAAAAGTGGCATCACCGTGAAACATATTCTGCATCATATCCCACCGGCGGCGATCAACGGCATGAGCATAGCCAGCGATGATATCGCGAATGTCATCCTTGTCGTCACGCGTCAGGTTCATGTCTCCAGCTCCACCAAAACCTTGCCAATATTGCCGCCCGTAAACAGCTTCGTATAAGCTATCAGCGTATTTTCCAGGCCCAGTGTCATGTCATATGGCAGCGATAATTGGCCAGCATCAACCCATGTTTTCAGCCGCGCAGTCAGCATTGGCCCCTGATCCATGAAATCGGGGGAGAAGAACCCTTCAACGCGCAGCCGCTTCATCAGCACCTGGTCGAAATTGGCTGGCCCCCGCCTGGTGCCATCAGCATATTCGGCAATCAGGCCGCACACGGCGATGCGGCCGTAAAGCGCCATATTGGCGATTACGGATTCCAATATCGGACCGCCAACATTGTCAAAATAAACATCAATGCCGCCTTGAATGCCCGCCAAGCCCGCCGTCAGGTCGCTCGACCGATAATCGAAGCATTGATCGAGCCCATATTGATCGGCGAGCAAGCGGCATTTCTGCGCCCCGCCAGCAATGCCGTAAGCATTAGCGCCAAGTATCTTCGCGATCTGGCACGCCAGCAGGCCGGTCGAGCCGCCCGCTGCTGAAACCAGCACATTCTCGCCTGCTTTCGCCGCCCCGGTGCGTTCAACTCCCCACAGCGCCGTCCAGCCGTTCATGCCCAGAGGGCCAAGATGATCACGCATATCATTGACATTGCGGTCAAGCTTGACTGCGCCTGACATCACCGAGTCCATGACGCTGAAATCACTCCAGCTGCCGAACGCCCGGACCCAGTCGCCCACCGCAAAACCATGTGCATTCGACTCAATGATTTCGCCCATCACCAGCCCTGACATAGGCGTACCCAGATCAAGGGGCGGCTGATAGCCATCGGTCCGGTCGGTCATCCACATGCGGGTGCCCGCGTCCATCGACAGATAATGATTGCGAGTCGTAATTTCGCCTGCGCCAGCGCCGCGAAGTTCACTGTTCTGCAATGAAAGGGCAGAGGCAAAATCGGTGCCGTCCGGGCGGGCGTCCAGGCGCCAATATCGGTTCTTCATTGTGTTGTTCGCTCCCTTTGCACTGTCGCAGCATAGTCCAGATCGGCAAATGGCTCGGCTATCAAATTCGTCCAGCGCGCCCGCAGCGCGCATGCCGTAGGGTCAAAACCAAGATTCAGAATGGGAGAGCGAAAGATGGCATTAGTCACAGTGATCGGGGCGAGTGGACGTCAGGGCATGGCGCAGGTCAGGCAGGCGCTGAAGGCTGGATACAAGGTGCGCGCGCTATCGCGGCAGCCTGATCCGTTTGCCGGTTTCGATATTGACGGGATCGACACGGTCGAGGTCAGGCCGATCGATCTGTATGACACAGACAGCTACCGCCCGGCGCTCGAAGGAAGTGATTATGTTTTCTACACTCATCCGCTTCAGGCCCGCGCGGACCGCGCTGTGCTGGTGGGGCAGATCGGAGCGGTTGCAGCCAATCTGGGCGTCAAACGCACGGTGTGGAACACATCCAGCTGGATTCCCGACAAGCCGGGTGATGCCCATACTTATGCCGGCAATACCGCGGGGATCAATGCGCTTTGGCGGTCAGGTGCACCCGGCACGGTATTCGGATCGGTCCTGTTCATGGACAATCTGCTGACCAATTGGGCACGGCCCTTTATCGTCAACGAAGACCGCTATGTCTATCCGCACAACCCGGAACTGGAAGCCAACTGGATCAGCCTCGATGATGTCGCGAAATTTATGCTAGCTTCACTCGAACGGCCCGACATGGAAGGTGCATGGGTCAATATTGGCGGGCCAGAGCGGCTGATCGGAAAGCAAGTGGCCGATATTCTATCCGACAATTTCGGGCGCAAGATCAAATATGATCCCTGCACCCCCAAGGAATTCGGCGATTATCTGGTCGGTGCGGCGGGCGATTCAATGCCCGAAGCTGAGCGAGAAGCTTTCTCCGCCGGTATTGCCGCCTTCTATGACTATAATAACACCGCCCCGACCAGACCCTTTGCGGTCGATATGGACCATGTTTACGAACGGTTTCCCGAACTCGAAGGTGAGTTGGAACCAATGCGAGACTGGGTCGGGCGGCAGGATTGGACCGACAGCAACCACAGGCCAGCGTTCGGCTAAGGGCGTATGCACAACAGCAGGCGCGCCGTCAAAATGGCGCGGCGGCGCCTGCTATTCGGCAGCTTCGGCGATACTCTGCCGGGCGAAAATATCGAGCAGTTCATCATCGCTGGCTTCCACCAGTCGGCGTGTCCACTGGTGGAACACTTGGCCGCCGCCTTCATTCCGGCCAAACAGCACGGAATCCATCATGCCCGATTGCAGCGCCTCATGCTGCCGCTTTCCCGTGGTGTAATCTTCCTGTTCGACCACCACTTTGAGAAAGTCGAACTGCTCGCGCGCGCCCTGACGAACTGCATCGTCGGTCGGTTCAAATTCCATCACATAGAACTGCGTGGTCACACTTTCGCCAACTGTTTCGCCCGGCAAAAGCTGCGAAATCAGCGCGCCGCGGCCCCCGCCGCCATAGAAGCTGGCAATTGAAATATGCGGATAGATTGTCCACACGCCCTGCAACAATGCATCGATCGGCCAGTCCGCTTCCGGCATTGACGCAAGATCGACCACTTCGTCGCTGCCGGTCTTCTGCGCAGTAGTCGATGGCGAGCCAAGTCGCTGGTGCGGCCCCCAGCTGAAATAGTTGGCCCGATTGAAGAAATCCGGCCCAAAGGTGGCCGCATGGAGCACCGGCAAATGGTAGAAATCAAGATAGCCATCATAGGCTGTCTTCCAGTTCGGCCCCTTGATCTGGCGACTGTCGAACAAATACCAGTCCTTGAATCCAAAATGTTCGAGCAAGGCATCATAGCCGCATAGATAATCGGCAATATCGAGCCTGGAATTGAGATCCAGCGTCACCCAGATCAACCCGGCCCGCTCGAGCGAGGGAAACCGTTTCAGGCAGTGCGCGGCCTTGTCGATCGCGCCAAAATCGCCCGGCGATGCGACACCCATCAGGCTGCCGTCACTCTTGAAAGTCCACCCATGATACCCGCACATGAAGCGCGATGCCGTGCCGTGACCTTGCGCCACCGGATTGCCCCGGTGCGTACACATGTTGAGAAAGGCCGCCACGCTGCCATCCTTTTGGCGGGTCAGCAATACAGGCACCCCAGCGACATCCATCGCCTTGTAGGAACCAGGCTCTGGCAATTCGCAGGATGGGGCCAGCATGAGCGGAAGACGCTTGAAAATCTTTTCTTTTTCAAGCTCGTAAAGATCTGGATCGGTATAGCTTGAAGCCGGAATGCTGACCACTGCCTCGGCCAGTTCCATTGTATTTGCACGACCATGTTCAATGAGCGAACGGGTCATTTCGAGAAGCTGGTCGCGCGACATGATGTATCCTCTGGTTCAGACAGGTCTGTGGGCACCGAGCATCGGCAAATCCTGCCAAGATGTCCTTACATCGTGCCAATCGCTACCTGCCGCAATTGTCATTTTTGTCTAGCTGGGCGGATTAGCGCGCCCTTGCCAAGGTGCAAGGCAGCCAGATCTTCCGGATGGTTTATGTTGCTGGGCGGGGTCTCGCAGTGCACTGCGCACGCGCCAATCTCGGTAGCAAAGCGCCACACCGAATGCTTGCCGCCCCCCAGCAAGATTGCTTCAATCTGGCTGGCGGCTGCGACTGGCCAGTGGCCAATAACCGGCTGGCTTTCCAGAAAGGCAGGGGCGGGACAGAGCAGATTCAGGCAATCGCCGGGCAGTTCAACTGTATCCACCCCGCAGCTCAGCACACTGGTAAAGCCCGCGCCCGCGCCGTGGCGCAGCGCCGCTGCCAGGCCGCCCAATGGTCCGCATCCCGGTCGCGGCCAGTCGCCAATCGTTTGGACAGGAGCGCTTTCCCGTCCAACCACGATAACTTTGCCGCAATAGCGGCCAAGCGCGGCGATAGCGCGTTCCATCAATGTCTGATCACCCAGCTTTGCCAGCGCCTTGTCGCTGCCGAACCGGCGCGAATTTCCGCCTGCCAGTACCACGCCCAGAATATTACCTTGCAGATTGTTTTTCAGCTTGGTCATTGATCCAGGATAGGCGTGCTATCGGCGCTATTCAATCAGCTGCGCTCCGAGCGGTTAGCGGTTTTGCCAATCGACCCTAAACCTGCTTTGCAGTTGGAAAGGCCCACACACCCAGACGCGCAAGGTATTTCATGACCAAACCATTCTCTCTAGCCGACCGCACAATCCTGTTGAGCGGTGCATCCTCCGGAATTGGCGCCCACCTTGCCACTACCCTTGCCGCTGCCGGCGGGTGTATGGTGCTGGGCGCCCGCCGCATGGACCGGGTGGAGAAGCTGGCGAACGCGATCCGGGCCACCGGGGGAAAGGCTCTGCCTGTGCCGCTTGATGTTACCGATGAAGCGTCAATCGCCGCCGCCTATGACGCAGCAGAAGCAGAGTTTGGAACGGTTGATACGATCATTGCCAATGCCGGGCTGGCAACCGGTGGCCGTTCGGCCGATGTGTCACATCGGCTGATCCGCAGCGTGATCGATACTAATTTGACGGGTCTCTATCTGACTGTACGGGAGGGTGCCCGGCGGCTGATCGAAACTGGGTCCGCGGCCCAGGAAAACGGGCGCGTGGTCCTGATCGGATCGATCACTGCCGAAATGACCGGCCAAGGCGATGCCGCCTATGCCGCAAGCAAGGCTGCGGTCGCTCATCTGGGCAGGCAGTTCGCCCGCGAATGGGTCCGCAAGGGGATCAATGTCAACACAGTCCAGCCCGGCTATATCCGGACCGAGATCAATGGCGACTGGTTCGATACTGACGGTGGCAAGGCACAGATTTCAAGTTGGCATCGCCAAAGGCTTTTGGAGATCGATGCGCTGGACGACATCATTCTCTATCTGTGTTCCGAAGCTTCCCGCCACGTCACCGGATCGACCATCACCATCGATGATGGACAGGCTCTCTGAGGCATCGATGTGCTTACGGTTTCACCACCAGATTGCCGATATGCTTACCGTTGAACAGCATCATCAAGGCTTCAGGAAACTGATCGACTGTCGAGACGACATGTTCTGGCAGTTTCATCGCGCCTGATCGGAGCAATTGTGAAATTTCGCTGCTCGCCTCAGGCCAGCGATTGGCATGATGGCTTACCACAAAACCACGCATCGATGCGTTGCGCTCTGCGAGCCGCAGATAAAGTTTGGGGCCCTGCACATCATCGAGGTGCTGGTACTGTGAAATCGCTCCGCAGATGACCACCCGCGCTCCGCCCGTGGGGCGCAGATTGTCGAGCACGCTGTCGAGGATGTCTCCCCCGACATTGTCAAAGAATACATCGATTCCGTTGGGCGCTGCCTTGGCAAGCTGTTCCTTGACGCCGCCCTGCTTGTAATCAATCGCGGCATCGGCCCCCAGTTCGTCGATCAGATAAGAGCATTTATGTGGCCCGCCCGCAATCCCGATGACATAGGCTCCGCGCGCCTTGGCCAGCTGCACCACGCAGGACCCAACCGCCCCGGCAGCACCTGAAACCACCACCACATCCCCCTTCTGTACTTCGCCCACGGCGATCAGCCCGACCCAGGCAGTGAGACCGGTGGTAATACCCAGCGCGCCCACAAAGGCCGAGGGTTCGATACCCTCTTCCGGCTCGACCTTGGTCAATTCTTCATCTGCCGCCAGCGCGAAAGTCTGGGCCTTGAGCTGGCCATAAACCCAGTCGCCCACGGCCAGCTTCTCACTGGCACTTTCGATCACCTGACCCACGCCAAAGGCCCGAATAGTTGACCCCAGCGGCTCTGTCGTATGCATCCCTGCATCGCTCAGCGTCGTGCGAATCCAAGCATCAACTGACAATGTATCGACCTTGGCGATAACCTGACCAACTGCGGGCGCCGGCAGGTCCTCGTCAAGAATCGCAAAATCAGCATCGGTGGGCATACCGGACGGGCGCTGATGAATGACGGCCTTGCGATTATGAATAGCGATCGGACTTCTCCCGTTGGAATGACTTGGCGGTTTTTCCTAGAGAGCATCCGGCGCTGTGCAATTCACACTTTGGGTAGCTACATCAGCATCAGGCAGGTTTTCTGGCGAAGATGCCGAAACCGCCGATGATTGCATAGCAGATCGCCGGCAAGGTCAGTGCGAGCGACAGGCTGCCGCTGGCATCCGCCAATGCACCTGTCGCCAGCGGAATAATCGCCCCGCCGCAAATCGCGACATTGATGATGCCTGAGCCATCTGCGGCGCTCGAACCCAGCTTTTCGCACGCAAGCGAAAAAATGGTGGGGAACATGATCGAATTCATCAGGCCAATTGCCAGCAGGCTGTATCCGGCAACTTCGCCCGTGGTGTTGGCTGAAATTGCAATCAGCGTGATCGCCCCTGCAGTCACACTGCTCAGCACCAGACCCGGGCTGACATAGCGCAGCACTGCTGAACCAATGAACCGGCCCACCATTGCGCCGCCCCAATACAGGCCGATCAATTTACCAGCCGCTTGTTCCTGCAGCCCCAGTACATGCGACTGCATCAGATAATTGACGATCAGCGAGCCAATCGAGACTTCCGCACCAACATACAGGAAAATGCACAGCGCGCCGTACCCGAAGCGTGGCCGCCGCAGCAAGGAAAAGCCTGCCAGAACACTACTCGCTTCATGCTTTTCACCCTGCAGCCGGTTGCGGAACATCCACACCGCAAAGGCGACAATCGCCAGCGCAACCGCCAGTCCGATATAGCCATGCACAATCGCCTGGCTTTCCGCTGTGCGATAAGCATCCAGTTCAACGCCGGACAAAGTATCGGCAGCGACCTTGGTCAGGCTGCCTAAAATCAGGATGGCGCCGATGGGCGGGAAAATGGTCGTACCGAAAGAATTGAACGCTTGCGCAAAGGTCAGGCGGCTGTGCGTGGTCTTGGCCGGGCCAAGCAGGCTGATCAGCGGATTGGCCACCACTTGCACCACCACGATTCCGCTGGCGAGCACAAACAGGGCGAGCAGGAACAGGCCGTAAGTCGCTGTCTCGCTCGCCGGAATGAACAGCAGGCAGCCAACCATCATGGTCAGCAGCCCCGCGACTGCGCCGCGCATATAGCCGATCTTCTTGACCAGCTGCGCACCAGGAATACCGATCAGCGCGTATGCGGCGAAGAAACAGAACTGCACCAGCATGGCCTGCGTATAATTGAGCGTGAACAGCTCTTTCAGCTTGGGAATAATGACATCGTTAAGCGAAGTGATCCCGCCAAAAATGAAGAACAGGCCGAACACGAAAAACTGCAGGCCCGGCGCATTGATATGCTGGCCGTCATCTTCAATCGTTTCGGAATCGGTGCTCGATGCAAGATCAGGTACCAGTGCCATTGTCTATTCTCTCCCCAGACCAGGTCCACACAAACGGGCATGTGAACGTTCATTCTTTTGTCCAGCTTGTGGCATATTGGCCGAAAAATCCAAAGGGAATACGAATTCGCGGATGGATTGGAATTTCTGCATCTGGTCAATCGCGTTCTGCAGAGCGTGCAGGCTCCCGGAAATTATCCGGATCAAGACTGTGCCGGGCAAGCTTGTCGTAAAGCGTTTTTCGCGGTGTGCCGAGGAAGCGCGCCACTGCCGGTATCTTGCCCTTGAATTGGCGCAGCGCGTCTTCGATCACTGTGCGTTCAAAACCGGCAACACGGTGCTTTAATGTGTCGGCAGCTGCCTTTCCTGCCATCTGTCCGGGCATGTTGCCGGCCAGTTCAAGTGTGAAGTTGCGGGCAAAGCTGCGCAGTTCGTGCAAGTTACCTTCCCAAGCGTGATTGATCAGATAGTGCCATTGGGCTTCGCTGATGGAGCGGGCAGACTTTTGAAATTCCTGCTCGAAGCGGGCCACAAAATAGCGGAAGATTTCAGGGATATCCTCGCGGTGCGATCTGAGCGTCGGCAGCGCGACATTGACGCTGTTAAGGCGGTGAAACAGCGGCTGAGCAGCGCGGGAATGCAAGGCATCTGCCAGCGGCTGGTTTCGGGCAGCTGAGATGATCCGGATATTGGCCGGGCGCGGCCGCTCCGCTCCTAGCGGCTGATACGCCCGCTGCTCGACCACGCTCAGCATGCGGGCCTGGAACTGTTCCGGCATCGTCTCTATATCATCGAGGAACAGCGTCCCGCCTGCGGCCCGTTCGATCAGTCCGGCACGCGACAGCCCGCTACCAGGATCGCGGCCAAAAATAATCAGCTCTGCGTCCTGATGGGCCCAGCTTCCAGCATCGATGGTAACAAATGGCCGCTCGCTGCGGCGGCTGAGGTCATGGATTTGCCGCGCGAGAAAGCTTTTGCCAGTTCCGCTCTCCCCTGTGATCAGCAGGTCGACGTCGGCCTGCGCGATTTCCTTGACCAGCTGGCTGAGCCGCCGAACCGTTTCTGAACTGCCAAGCAGCGCAGGCCCATCCCGGCTGCGCAAGGCTTCGCGCAATTTCCGGTTTTCCAAAACCAGTTCTCTGGTCTGTGCGCTGCGGCGAATCGCGTCGAGCAAAGCGGAGAGCGAATAGGGCTTGGTCAGGAAATCCGCAGCCCCGTTCTTCATGGCTTCCACCGCCATCGCAACATCGCCATGGCCGGTAGTGAAGATGACCGGCAAAGTGTCATCGATAGCGCGCAGCGCACCGAAGAATTCGAGCCCATCCATTCCTGGCAAGCGAATATCACTCACAATCACGCCGCTATAGTCAGGCGATAGTTGGCGCAGTGCCGGCGCAGCGCGGTCGAAGGCCCCAACGCAAGCGCCTTCCAGCTCCAGCCCCTGGATCATGGCTTGGCGCAGCAAATCGTCATCTTCGACAAAGATTACGTTGAGGGGCCGGTCTGCTGTCATGCGCGAGGAATTTCCATGACGAATTGTGCGCCCGATTGCCTTGGTTGAACGGTCAGATCGCCGCCCAGATCTCGCATGATATCCCGCGAGATAACCAGCCCAAGACCAAGACCGTCGGCTTTGGTGGTGGCAAAGGGCTGGAACAGTCGTTCGGCAACATCGGGATTGATCCCCGGCCCGCTATCACTGACGGTTAGAAAACACCGGCCAGCGTCTGCGGCAAGCGCGATATCCAGCCGGCCATTACGATCCGAGGCATCGAGCGCATTCTGCAGCAAGTTGACCAAAACCTGCTCCAGCCGAACAGGCTCGGCGCGGACCCTGATCGCCGCCTGTTCAGCAGAAGGCGTAGTGACGGTAACATCCATACTTCTCATTCGGTCGCGGAGCAAAAGCACAGCACCGTCTATTGCGGTGGCAAGCGGCATTTCTTCAGGTTCAGGTGCATCGCGGCGGCTGAAGCGCCGAAGTTCTGCTGTGATCTTGCCGATCTTGTCCATCAAACCCACGATCCGGTCAAAATTGGTGCGGGCATCATCCAGCTTCCCCGCCGCCAGCAAGGCCTCACCATTTTCTGCAAACAGGCGCGCTGCAGCGACTGGTTGGCTTATTTCATGCCCCACCCCGGCGGATACCTGACCCAGCGTTGCCAGCCGATTGGCCTGATGCAATTGGTCCCGCAAGGTTTGCGTACGGCGCGCAAGAACCTGCTCAGCTTGCACCTTTCGGCGGCGACGTAAAAACACAGCAGTACCGATCAGGGCTGCTAGCAGGGCCAGCGCAAGCAGCGAATAAAAACGCGCATTGGCGACCGATGCACTAATCTGCGAAGACGGATCGACCAGCAAGTGCAACACCCAGCCATCAAGCGGGATCGGCTGCTGTGTATCAAGTAGCGGCGCTTCCACCAGACGGTCGCTGCTGCCAGTAAGGCCCAATTCAAGCGGCGGCAGCCGATCGGCGCCGAATTGTTGTCGGTCGAGCGTTGGATCGCGCTGGGCAGCGGCTGAGCCTTTCGCCACATGAAAACGCCAGGCGCTGTTGCTGGTGAGCAGGACCACCCCGTTCCTGTCGGTTACGAAGACCCCGTCGCTGGCAGAGCGCCAATGCGCTTCAAGCGCGTCAAATTCGACCTTGACCGCAACTATTCCAGCCGGTCGCCCGCCGG
Source organism: Erythrobacteraceae bacterium (assembly GCA_024642545.1). Lineage (GTDB taxonomy): Bacteria > Pseudomonadota > Alphaproteobacteria > Sphingomonadales > Sphingomonadaceae > Allopontixanthobacter. The sequence continues at coordinate 8,987 of JAHEAW010000013.1, read as the reverse complement.
CCATTACACGGTGCGCAATATACAGCCCTGGCTTGCGGCTCACTGTGCCCAAGGCGAACTGGGTCGATGTGCCGGTGACCAGAGCTGCCTTGAAATAGCGCCGGAAGCTGTAATTGGAGCCGACGAAACTGGTTTCCAACTGCCAGTTGCTGGCGGCGAGCGTGTCCCCCTTGGCGTTCATCAGATAGATCGCCGAGGCATCAGTCTGACGCGCGAGCGTTTCCAACCGGCGGTCGAGATCACGTATGTCGCCTGCCCTACCCGACAAGGCAGCCTGAACCTGAGGATCCTGGGCCAGCACCAGCGGGACAAGACTAAACTTGTCGAGCTCGCTTTTCAGCCCGGTGGCCATGATCGCGGCATCATCGCGCGCTGCAGCGGAGGCTGATTTGCGCGCAGCGCCGCGTACGCTTGTGTCAACCACCCATAGGGCCAGCCCAATTGCAACTGCATATGTCAGCACAGCCAAGGCAAGCTTCAGGCGTGCACTGGATATGGTATTTTCCCTGGGCATTACCTTTTTGTGCCGAATTTCGCACAATTGTCAAAAATAATGTGCGGTTTTTCAGCCAAAATAGTCCGCGAGTCTCTCCAAACATCTGATTATAAGAGCTTTCTAAAATATCAGTTTTTGCAATCTTCGCTCTAGAACCTGCGCTAATCTGCCTCATCATACCTGCAAGAAGTGGGTTGGGGGGGATGAATGTCGGGGATTAATGCCAACCAGGCGCAGATCGGCTCGTCCGGCAAGCAGCCGTTTTACCGGCTGCTTTACGTGCAGGTCCTTGCCGCCATTGTCCTGGGTGCGCTGATCGGGCATCTCTCGCCCGGCTTCGGGGCATCGCTGAAGCCACTTGGTGATGGTTTCATCGCTCTGGTCAAAATGATCATCGCTCCGGTCATCTTCCTGACCGTTGCCACCGGCATTGCCGGAATGCGCGATATGAACAAGGTTGGCAGCGTGGCTGCCAAGGCGCTGATCTATTTCTTCTGCCTTTCAACCTTTGCGCTGATTGTCGGGCTGATCATTGCCAATCTGGTCAAACCCGGTGCCGGACTGCACATCGATCCGGCAAAACTCGATGCCAACGCGGTGGCCAGCTACGCCATTGCAGCGGAGCACCAGTCCATCACCGGTTTCATACTCGACATTATTCCAACCACCTTATTGAGCGCGCTGACTGATGGGAAGATCCTGCAAGTGCTGCTGGTCGCAGTCCTGGCCGGCTTTGCATTGGCAACTACCCGTCCGCACAGCGACCTGGTGCTTGATGTGCTGGGGTCGCTCAGCGAAGTTGTGTTCAAGATTGTCCATCTGCTGATGAAACTGGCTCCGATCGGCGCGTTTGGGGCGATTGCCTTTACGATTGGCGAATATGGCATTGGTTCGCTTGCCAGTTTGGCAGCACTGGTTGGCACCTTTTACCTCACGTCGCTGCTGTTTGTGATCCTTGTTCTGGGGACAGTGGCACGTCTGGCAGGTTTTTCAATCTTGGCACTGATCAGATATCTGCGCGAGGAGCTGCTGCTGGTGCTGGGCACATCCTCCTCCGAAGCGGCCCTGCCCAGCCTGATGGAAAAGATGGAAATCGCCGGCTGCCGCAAGGCCGTTGTCGGGCTGGTCGTGCCAACCGGTTATTCCTTCAACCTTGATGGCACGAACATCTATATGACGCTTGCTGCCCTGTTTATTGCGCAAGCGGTCGGGATTGATCTCAGCCTGAGCGAACAACTCACGCTGGTGCTGGTTGCCATGGTCAGTTCGAAGGGCGCAGCTGGCGTGACCGGTGCAGGCTTCGTGATTCTTGCTGCCACGCTCTCAGTCGTGCCGTCAGTGCCAGTTGCAGGGATGACGCTGATCCTGGGGATTGACCGCTTCATGAGCGAATGCCGGGCGCTGACCAATTTCACCGGCAATGCGGTTGCCACAATCGTGGTCGCCAAATGGGAAGGTGCACTCGATCAGGAAAGGCTCCGCGCGGCGCTGGGCGGCACGCCAATGGCCTTGCCCGAAGAAGATATTGAACGGCACGAACGCAGCGGTCCGCATAGCGATATGCTGGCCGATACAGCGGGGGGCAATTGATGCTGGCGCGCCGCTCCTTCCTGCGCGGTGCCACAAGCGCAGCCAGCGCGCTGGCGCTGGTTCAGGCGCATCCACTTGTGGCCTGCCCATGCGAGGAAATTCTGCTGTGGCCAGGCAAGCCCCCCGGCACCGGCGGCCCGACCGGCCCTGAGAAAATTGGTGGTCCGGGCAAGGGGTATGGCGCTGTTTCCAACATCAGTACGCCGCGTTTGCGAGTCTATCGCCCCAATCTCTCCAATGGCAGGGCAGTGATGGTATGCGGCGGCGGCGGATATTACCGGATCCAGCTGTGGAAGGAGAGCACCCCTGCCGCGCAGTGGCTGCAGTTGAGGGGCTACACCGTTTTTGAACTCATTTACCGGCTGCCCAACGATGGCTGGGAACCGGCCGCCCCGTTCATGGATGCCCAGCGCGCGATGAAGATCATCCGCAGTCGGGCTGCAGGCTTTGGCATCGAGTCTGACCGGATCGGGGTTATGGGCATGTCGGCTGGCGGGCATCTGGCAGGCTATACCGCGCTGCGCCCGGATCACGCATTCTACGCAGGTCGTGACACATATGACGAGGCAAGCGCCCGACCCGATTTTGCAGCGCTGCTGTTTCCCGTCGTCTCGCTGCGTAAGCCATTGGATACCACCCGCACCCGGCGCGAGCTGATCGGGACCAACCCGACGCGCGCGCAGGAAGACGCATGGTCACTGGATACGCAAGCGCACACGGGCGCACCGCCAATGATCCTGTTCTCATCGGCTGACGATCCCATCGCACCGCCCGCCCATAATATCGCCTTGTTCGAGGCGCTGCGCGCCAACGACGTGCCTGCCGAACTGCATATTTTCGAAAGCGGCGGCCACGGTTGGGGGCTCGGCACCAGCGCAGAAATATTGGGCCAGTGGCCAGAGATTTTTGACGCCTGGATCAGCAGGCGAACTTTTGCATGAAGACGGACAATAACCGGAAAGGGGATCCCATGAGAACCAGGACCATAAGCAAATTCGCCTTACTGGCGAGCGGCAGCCTGTTGGCTTTTTCAGGCACCGCGCAGGCGCAAGATCAGCAAAGCGCAAGCTCAGCATCGCAGACAACCGCAGACAATATCATTGTCGTTACCGGCACTCAGATCAAAGGCGCAAAGATCAATGACGTGCTGCCCGTGACAGTACTGGACGAACAGGCGATCGAAAACACCGGCGCATCATCTGGTGACGAGCTGTTCCGGTCGATCCCGCAAGCGGGTTCGGTCGCGTTCAACGAACAGAACTCCGACACAGTGAACAATGCGCGCGGCGATGTCGGGTCGATCAATTTGCGCGATCTCGGCACTGGCAACACCTTGCTGCTGATCAACGGCCGCCGTATGACACTTCACCCCGGCTTCCAGACCGAACTGCTGGTGCCCGTGGTTAGCTCCGATACCAATGAAATTGCCCCGGGCAGCGTAAAGCGGATCGAAGTCCTGCGAGACGGTGCATCGGCAATCTATGGCGCAGATGCAGTCGCGGGCGTCATCAACACCGTGCTCAAGGGCGACATGAACGGCGGGTTTCTTGAAGGCGACTGGCGCGCATCAGACGGCACCAGCCTGTACAGTTACCGGCTTTCGGGCGGGCTTGGATTCGACTTTGGCGGCGGCCGCGGCAACCTGACGGTCTATGGCGGCTACTATTATGAAAACGGGTTATCGAATGCCGCTCGCGCCTATTCTGCGGATGACAATAGACTGCCGCTGGTTGTCGGTACCGACTTCGAAGGGGATTCGCAGTTCAACAACCGCAACACTTTTGGCCCATTCGGCCAGTTTGACATTCAGGGGCCATCACCATCGAGCAAAACCCCGATCCGCGATGATGATTTCTATCTCCAGCCAAGCAGCTTTCCAGGCTGCCGGTTGGACTTTGGTGCTGGGCTGTGCGCGCGCAACGGTACCACTCCCACCACAGCAGTGCGTTACAACACGATCTTCGGGAACAGCCTGATCAGCCAGAAGCACCGCTACAACGCGATGGCGCTGCTTAGCTACCATCTGACCGAGAATGTCGAAGCTTACTTCGAAGGCAGTTACTACCGTTCGGAAAATCGCCGTACGCTGGACGCCTCAGCGATCCTGAGTGCAGTACCGGTGGGCATTTCGAAAACCGCTTACTGGAACCCATTTGGTCCGATCGGCAGCCCCAATCGCTTGCCCGGCACCACGATTGCCGATGGCGGGGCGGATGTCATCATGGAGCGTTACCGTTTCGTGGACGTTGGCAACCGCGACATATCGGTCGACAAGAATGTTTATCGCTTTGTCACCGGTCTGCGCGGAAATATTGGCAAGTGGGATTTTGACACTGGCTTTGTCTATTCCGAAGCCAAGCTGAACGATCTTACCAGAAACCGCGTGTCGCTCACGCAGATGCAGAACCAGATCAATTTGACGACGCCAGACGCCTATAACCCGTTCAACGGCGGTTGCGTCGATTCCGATCCGGGTATTGGCGACTGCACTCCCAACCCGCAGGCATCAATCGACCCATTCCGCATCGATGTATACCGCAAAGGCGGCACCAGCCTGGCCCTGGGCGACTTCAAGATCAGCCGCTCCGATCTGTTCGCGCTGCCAGGCGGCGATCTGGGCATAGCCGCAGGTGTCGAATGGCGCCGTGAGACATTCTATGATGACCGCGATCCGCGGCTCGACGGGACTATCACCTTTACTGACAGCATCACCGGTGTTTTCAACGGCAGCGACGTGGCGGGGACCAGCCCCTCGCCAGACACCAGCGGACACCGCGACGTCTATTCAGCTTTCGCCGAACTGTTTGTGCCGTTGGTCAATCGTGACATGAACATCCCGCTAATTCGCGAGCTGAACCTTCAGCTCGCTGGCCGCACGGAACACTTCAACGACATTGACGCAACCACCTTCGTGCCGCGCGTCGCAGCGTCGTGGTCGGTAGTGGACGGCGTTACTCTGCGCGGGGCATGGTCGCGCGGGTTCCGCGCACCAAATCTGGTGCAGGTAAACGATGAAGGGACGACGCGCTCGAACACCCGCGACGACTTTGTGAATTGCCAGGCACAGCTGGAAAAAGGGCTGATCACCAGCCTTGGCGGTTGCACCGGTGCGGGCACAATCAGCTACCGTTCGGGGGCAAGAACATTGAAACCGGAAGATAGCACCAGCATCAATCTGGGCGTGGTACTCGAGCCCAGGTTCCTGCCGGGTTTGACACTGACGGCGGATTACTGGCGCGTAAAGCAGACCGGCCTTGTCGGGACCTTCGGTGACGATAACGCCATCGCGCTCGATTTGCTGCGCCGCCTCAATGGCAGCACCAACCCAAACGTCATCCGCGCTGACCCGACCGCTGAGGACATTGCCCTCTTCACCGGGACCAGCCTCGCCCCGGCAGGGAAGATTGTCCAGGTCCTCGATCCTTACCTCAATCTCGACAGTCGCGTATCGAAAGGATGGGACTTTGGCCTGTTCTACAAGGTGCCTGACTTCGGCCTAGGCAAATTCCGCCTCAGCCTGAATGCCGCGCGCCTTGTCAGCTTCGTGCAGTCCGCCGGACCCGACGGGCAGGAGATTCTCGACGCGATTGCAGCCGGGGTCTTGCCGCTCGATGTCACTGTTGGCGGCCTTGGCGAACTGGTTCAGATCGAAGGCCGTCCAAAATGGCGCGCCACCGGGGCGATCAACTGGGGTAGTGGCCCGGTAGATATCGGCCTGTTCGGACAGTATACCGGCAAGGTTTACGACACGAGCGTGATCCGAGACGTACTGATTGTATCGGACGATCCGAACGCGAATTATTATCCGGTCCACGACCAATTCACGGTCAACTTCTCAATCTCTTACACAATCAAGAATAACACAGCGCTCAATGGCACCAGACTGCGCTTTGCGATCAATAATGTGTTCGACAAGGACCCCCCGCTGGCTGATGAGAACTACGGCTTCTTCAGCGAACTTTACACCGCGCGGGGACGGGTGTTTCACATCGAACTGCGCAAGAAGTTCTAGGCTTGACCGGTGCATTTCATGCGCTGCGCTGGCTCGCTTGTGCAGCAGCACTGGGGGCGGGGGCATGTGCAACCATGGCTCCGCCCAAAGTCGTTAGAGCAGATACGGCGCCAGCGTGTGCGACCGCGCAGGTTTCGATCAGCTTTGACTTTGCCGGTGCGCCCCAATCGCATTGCGTGATCAACGGGCCACGCGAATTTTCTCTGCTGATCACGCCCGAGCACGCGCAGCCCATCAATCCCAGCCCGTGGTATGCCTTTCGCTTCACCGCAACAGGCAGCGGTCCGGTGCATATCCACCTCGATTATCTTGGTGCAAAGCACCGCTATGCGCCCAAACTTGCAAGCGGCGGCGCAATAAGAGAGCTACCGGTCATTCTTGGCCGAGATGGCGCGCGGGCCAGCTTCAAGCTTTATCCTGGAAGTGGGCTGGTCAGCGCGCAGCCAATCATCGGTGCCGACCATTATGGCAAAATGCTCAGCAGCCTTGTTTCAACCGCTGACGGACGCCGTGTGGTTTTGGGCCATTCGCTTGATGGCCGCACAATCGAAGCAGTCCGGCTGGGAAGTCCGCATGCATCCAAGCTGATTGTCTTGCTTGGCCGGCAGCACCCGCCGGAAGTTACCGGCGCTTATGCGATGGAACCCTTCGTAACTGAGATTGCCAGCCAGCTACAGCAGGAACCGGGTCTTGCCCGGCAATATCAGGTTCTGGTGGTACCGCTGCTGAACCCAGACGGCGCAGCGCTGGGGTACTGGCGCACCAACCGTGGCGGCATCGATCTCAACCGCGACTGGGGCGCATTTTCTCAGCCCGAGACGAGGGCGGTGCGCGATTGGCTCAACCTGCTGGATCCCTCGATCAGGCTGGCAGCCATGATCGATTTTCATTCGACCCGGCAGAACCTCTTTTATGTTCAGGGGGAGGAGGCCAGCCCGGCCCAGCAGCGTTTCCTGAAGCTTTGGCTGGCGGGCAAGGAAAAGACCAATCCTGGTTACAGCTTCACGATTGAACGGCGCAATGCCAACCCAGGATCGGGCACTGCGAAGAACTGGTTCCACCAGCATTATGCCATTCCTGCCTATACTTACGAAGTCTCTGACCGCGCAGACCCTGGCCCTACAGGCGCTACCGCTATCGCACTGGCGCAAAGCTTCCTCAGCAGCCTCGAGCAAGCCAACGCTGCACCATAATGGCAGGCAGGCTCGACCGCGCTCTGCACTTAAGTGCAATTGTGAATTTGAACATTGCAGATACTGTGGAATCCGAGTTTTGCAATGCCCACGGACATCGCGATCAAACACTTGTCGGGGAAGCCATACCGAGTTCGCAGAGATTTAAGGCACAAACCACTGAGGGGAACTACAATGCGCAAAATGACTACGCTTCTGGCTGCCGCAGCCGTGTTGGCCACACCGATGGCAGGCTTCGCCAAGACGCCCGGCGACATATCAGACCTCGTCAGCATGCGCGGCTCGTCATTCGAAGGCGAAATAGAGCGCCGAGGATATGAGTTCATCAAGAAAGTCGGGATTGCGCAGTTCTGGTGGAACGCGAACACGAAGACCTGTGTTTCCGCCGCATTTGACAACGGCCGGGTCTCCAGTATCGAATCGACGGCAGCTTCGGATTGCGGTCATTCAAGCGGTGGATCGACGGCAGCTGGAATCGTGGCGGGTGCCGCAGCAATTGGCCTCATCGCCGCGCTGGCCGGACACCACAAGAAAGACGCCTCGCGCAATACCAGCGATTACAACACAGTTTACCAACAGGGCTACAATGATGCCATGTATGGCGGACATTACAACAATAACGATTCCGAAGCCTATCACTCTGGATATATGGCCGGAGAAGCAGAACAGAACAATCGCCGGCACGCTAACAGCAAGCTGGTCCGCGGTGCGCCTGCGGCCGCACAGTATGCCTGCAATGCAAGAAGCGATGAAATGTGGGGCGTCCCCAAGGGCAGCAGCGTTACCGTGAGCGTGTTCGATTATGGACAGGGCAATTATGAACTGACCACTGCCTCAGGGCACCTTCGGGGCAAGTGCTCGGTCAACGCACGCGGTGTGGTCAGCGATTTCCTGCCGCAATAAAGTTTCTGGTCCGGGGTCTCGTAATCGCCATTGCGAGGCCCCACTGGTTCCAGTTTGATGCGTAATTCGTGAATCTGTCTACTCAGGAGTAACCGCGATGGCCTCTACCCGATATTTCGCAGCGGCGCTTGCCCTCTCTGCTTCCTTGGTGCTCGCCGCTTGCGGATCAGGCGCATCGAAGACTGCAAACGAAACCTCACAGCCGGAAACTGCGCCGATTGAGGACGCTGCGGCGATCACCCCAGAGGAAGGTTCTGCACCCGCTGCCGAGGCGACTACGGCCATGACCAGTCCAGTCGCCACGCCGAAGGACCCGATCCGCGGCAAGGGCGGTATGGTAGACAAGTGCATTGCCCGCGTGGCGGCGCAGACAGGTGCCAAGGTGGAAGGCCTCAATCGAATGGACGAGTCCGAGGCGGCGATCGAAGTCTATGTCAACGTCGAAGGTGCCGAGGCTCCTTGGAAGTGCCATGGCTATAGCGATGGTTCGATCGACGAGGTGATGTACACTGGAAGCGAAGGCGCACTTTGATTTATTGCGACCCAACTGGAGAATGCCAATGAAGAAGTGGATATCGCTGGCGCTTGTTTTGCCGGCCTTTGCCATGCTTCCTGCCTGCCAGACTGCGGCACCAGAGCCGCCCGCCGGAAACCTGCCCTTTGCCGGACTGGCAGGAACGAACTGGCGCCTCGTTGAAATCCGGTCGATGGACGATGCGCAAGGCACAACCCGGCCCGATGACCCGGACAAATACACCATCACTTTCAACAATGACGGCAGCCTTTCGGCAAG
>JAHEAW010000095.1 GCA_024642545.1 Erythrobacteraceae bacterium | reverse complement strand
GCATCGTCAGCATCGGCCAGATGGACTGCGCTGGCAGCCACAGCGGCAGGATCAATCCAGTCATTATCCCGCAGCGCGGAGCGAAGCCGGACCCGGTCAAACTTTTCGTCCAAATTGGACAGATCATGGGCGACCTCCACCTGAGCATGGGCGATTATTTGCGCCAGTTCGGCCCGGCGCCAGCCCAGCAGCGGGCGGATCAGCGGCAGATCGGAACCGGGCACCGCACCCCTGGCGCGAACACCGGCCAGGCCAGCAACGCCGCTGGCACGATTGAGCCGCATCAGCAGCGTTTCAGCCTGATCATCGGCGTGATGCGCGCTTGCCAATGCCGCCAGACCGCGCTCCTGCAGCCATGCGGCCAGCGCCGCATAGCGGGCGCGGCGCGCCATGCTCTGCACATTACCCGAGGGAACAGTTATAGCTAGGGTCCGGTGCGCAACCCCCAATCTGGCACAAAGCTTCGCGGCTAAGTCTGCTTCAGCACCGGCTTCCTGCCGCAAACCGTGATTGACAGTCGCTGCCTCAATTCGGTCCGGCAGGGCGGCATGGGCCAGCAGCAGCATCGCCATACTGTCTGGCCCGCCCGAAACCGCCAGACCCAGCCGCGCCTGAGCCGGCAACAGCAAATCAAGATCAGCGCGGAACCGCGCAATCAGGTCAGGATCGAGCAACCTATCAATTGCATTTTACCTTGCGCAAGTCGGATTGATACTGATCCGCCAACCGGCCTGACGCAATGGCCGGATAGGTCGCACCAAATTCAGCCAGCGCAATACAAGCGCGCTTGGTATCTTTCAGCGCGATCATCGATTCGCCCAGATATAGCAAGCTGTCAGGAGCACGCGCGCCTTGCTTGTCAGTCTGATAATTGCGCAGGAACCACGGCGCAGCTTCCTTCGGCTTGCCATCGTCCATATAGGCCCGGCCCAGAAGATTCCGGCCATAGCTGATCCGGCTGTGGTTCGGATATTTCTCGACGAACAAAGTCAGTTGCTGCTCCGCCTCAGGATAGAATTTTGCGTCCCACAAGCGGTAACCATAGACATATTCATCATCGCCCGGATCATCGGTTTGCGGTTTGGTGATTTCCTGCACTGCCGCAAGACGGGCCGCGGTTGGTCCTTGCGGAGCAACAGGTGTCGGCTTCTTGCTCGGCTGGGTTGCCGCTGGCTGCGACGCCCCACCGGTCATGGCAGCAAGATTGCTGCTTTCGGCTGATTGATCGCCTTGCGGCATTGTTGCTGCCGCTGGCTTTGACGCCGCTTCCAGACTGGTGACGCGGGCGGTCAACTGGCGCAGCGAATTGGTGTTTTCCTCCGTCTGCGCGGTCAGGCTGCGCAACTGGCCTTCAAGTGCATCGAGCCGGACCAGAATATCGGTCACTGCGGTGGTTGATGTGCTGGCGGTGCTGGCAGCAGGTGCGGCGGTTGTCGAGGTGGAAATTTCTGGCTGAAAGAACTTGCCAGCGGCCCCGGGAAATACCTGGCGCTGCAACGCCCGCACTTCGGCCTCCAGCTTCTGGACGCGCAGATCGGTGTTATCCTGTGCGGCTGCCGGAGCAGCAGCACCGAAGGCAATAATTGCCAATCCTCCCAGGACTGCCTGGCTCAAACGAGTGTTCATTTTACAGAATGCTCCTGTCGATCAATTTTTCCGAACCCGGCTGCAGGTTGCCTCGAAACTGCGATCGCCAATCCGAAACCCGCGCTGAATAAGCAAGATCACGGTGCCTCACGGGCCGATATTTGTCGAGCGGCGGCGGTGTGAATGCAGTGGAATAGACCTTTCAACCGGCCGGAACAGGTGCTTCAATTGCGGTTGGTACGGGGCTTGGTAGTGGCGCAGCCGGGCGCGCGGCCAGCGCAGTAGCGCTGATCGGCACATCCTTGATCACACCTTCTGCCTCAGCCAGTTTGGCGACAGGCCTACCGCCAATTGTGATTGCCAAGGCATCGGGCCGTCCAGTCCAGATTTGCGGGTTGGCCGCATCGGCAGGAACAGTGAAGGCCTCGCCCTTGTCCATCTGCTTTTCAAACAGACGCTTGCCCGACCCGTCGTAAAATTTCACCCACACGCCCTGTTCCAGTGAAGTAAAGACGACTGGCCCAGAGGTTGCGGCCGTCCCCTGCCCGGCTCCCGCTGCTGCCGCAGGGCTTGGTTCCTTTGCTGGCACAGGCATGTCGGCGACCAGCGGACCGGGACCGGCGCCGGGGATGAAAAAATCGCGGAAATAGGCAAAGCCCCCGACGATCAACAGTACCGCTGCCAGCCCAGTGAGCCACGCCAGCCCGCGCGAAGGCGTCCTGGCAGGATCTGCTGGATTATAGCCTGTGCCACGTCGGTCCTCATCATGGCCATATTCAGCCAGTTCTTCGCGCAGCTTGTTGGCAATGACCTTATCATCAAGCCCAACCACTTTGGCATAGCTGCGCGAAAAACCGATGGCGTAGGTCCGTGCGGGCAACGCCCCAAAGTCCCCGGCTTCGATCAGTTCCAGATGACGCTGCGGTATGCGCGTTTGGGCGGCGATCTGTGCGATCGACATTTGTGCCTTCTCACGGGCCCGGCGCAGCATTTGTCCGACCCCTTCGAGCGGCAGTTGCTCATCCTGAAACTCATCGCCATCCGACATGTGTTATTCCTTACGACCCTGAATATTCTCTTTTGACATATCCCAAATACGCGCTCCGCTTGCTGTCAAGCGGCCGTGCCCTTCGGCTCCCGGCAATTCGACGAGGCGTCTTGAACGAGCGGTGAAGCTACCGCCCGATCAGTCAACCTCGATCCCGTTCTGTTCAGCCCAGCCCTGCAGGGCTGCGCGCAAATTTGGCGGGGGCTGCATCAACCAGCCATGCATCGCTTGCGTTATCTGGCTAAGGTCAACCTTGCGCACCAATTCCTTGATCGGACCAACCGACACAGGGGTAATCGAAAAACGCCGATAGCCCAGCCCCATCAGTGCCAGCGCTTCCAGGCGCCTGCCGCCCATTTCCCCGCAAATACCCAAATCAATCGGCGCACCTTCGGTGGCCATCGCAATCCGGCGCATGAACCGCATGATCGCCGGGCTAAGCCAGTCATAACGTTCTGCCAACTTGGGGTTGGCGCGGTCGGCTGCGAACAGAAACTGGGTCAGATCATTGCTGCCAACCGAAAGGAAGGACAGTTTTGGAATGAGCAGATCGAGCACTTCGGCCAGCGCTGGAACTTCCAGCATTGCGCCGTAGCGGATGGCTTCGGGCAGCAGCTTCTTGCGTCCCTTGAGATATTTCAGCTGCGCATCAAAGACCGCTTTTGCCGCGTCAAATTCCCACGGTTCCGAAATCATCGGGAACATCACATGAAGCGTGCGGCCAGCAGCTGCTTCGAGAAGTGCGCGCGCTTGCACCTTGAGCAACCCTTCGCGTTCGAGCGCGAGGCGCAGCGCGCGCCAGCCCATCGCTGGGTTTTCATCATGCTCGGATTCGCCTTCGCGCAAATAGGGCACGGCCTTGTCGCCGCCAATATCGACAGTGCGAAAAATCACCGGCTTGTCGCCTGCCCCATCAAGCACATCGCGGTACAGGCGGAACTGCCGTTCGCGCTGCGGCAAAGTGGCCGAAACCAGGAACTGGAACTCGGTCCGGAACAGCCCGATTCCATCAGCGCCAACCAGATTGAGGTTGGAAATATCATCGCGCAGACCCGCGTTCATCATCACCTGAATGCGCGTGCCGCAGCGGGTGAACGGCTCAACATCGCGCAGTTCGGCATATAGCGCAGCGCGCTCACGCGATTTGGCGAAGCGCGCGTCAAATGCTTCAAGCATCTGCTGCGCCGGGCGAATAATCACTGTGCCCGCATCAGCATCGACCAGCACATCATCACCGTCACGCACCAGGCCGCGCAGACCCTGTGCCCGCCCGATGACCGGAATGCCCATCGCCCGCGCCACAATCACCACATGTGCGGTGAGCGAGCCTTCTTCGAGCACCACGCCTTTCAAGCGGCGGCGGTCATATTCGAGCAGCTCTGCCGGACCAAGATTGCGCGCGAACAGGATCGTATCGCGCCGCAGCCCCTGCGTTGCTGCTGTCCCCAATTGACCTGAAACGATCCGCAGCAAACGATTGGACAGGTCTTCCAGATCATGCATCCGGTCAGCCAGCAGCGGGTCATCAATTTCGCGCATCCGCATCCGCGTGCGTTGCTGGACCCGTTCGATCGCGGCTTCGGCAGTCAGTCCAGAATCGATCGCTTCGTTGATTCGCCGCGACCAGCCTTCATCGTAAGCGAACATCTTGTACGTCTCGAGCACATCGGTGTGTTCACCGCCGACACGAAATTCGGCCTGGCTGGTCATCGCGTCGATGCCTTCCCGCATCTTGTCGAAAGCGCGGTAAACGCGCTGACGCTCTGCCTCGATATCTTCTGCCACGACCTGATCGATGGTCACGCGCGGCTGGTGGAATACCGCGACTCCGCTGGCCAGCCCCTTGACCAGCGGCAAGCCAGTGACCGTTTGTGGGCCTGACTGCGCCGCAGACAGCCCAAGCGCATCTTCCTCATCGACCATGCCGTTGTTGGCGATCAGTTCAGACAGGACCATCGCAGTGGTCTGCAACGCCTCAATCTCGACTTCTTCATAGCGGCGCGGGTCGACATGCTGGACACAAAGCACGCCCACCGCGCGTTCGCGGTAAACAATCGGAACGCCGGCAAAGGAATGGAACTTTTCTTCGCCCGTTTCGGGGCGATAGAGAAAGTCTGGATGCGCTTTGGCTTCGGCCAGATTGAGCGTTTCTATCTTGTCCGCGATTGTACCGGTCAGCCCTTCACCCACTGCCATCCGGGTGACGTGCACGGCGCCGGCATTGAGGCCGCGGGTAGCGAACAGCTCCAGCATGCCCTCCCGCAGAAGATAAATCGAGCATACTTCGCTATCGAGATTCTCGCCGACGATTTCGACGACTTTATCCAACTTGCCCTGCGCATGCAGCCGCGATGCCATCACCTCGTGCAGCTGAGTCAAAATTTGGCGAGCGGAAGCGGCGGCGGACATGGACCCTGTCTATAGCAGGATTGCGCCCTTGGAAACTGTCGAGCCCTCGCAAACGTCAGGCAAATCGAATAAGATTACGTCTGAGCCTTCAGGCCTGCGCGAGTTCTTCCTTAATTCGCAACTTTTCCTTCTTCAGAGCCTGGATCGTCACATTGTCCGGCGCGGGGCGGTTCAGTTCGGCGCGGATTTTCGCATCCAGACCGGCATGTTTGCTTTGCAGTGCGCTGACGTGGGACGGTACCATTTGGCTCTCCTTAGGTTGTTTGACCTTAGCTGACGCAATGGTCAGGCCGGCACGGGGCTTGCGACTCGCGCGGCATGATCAATGTGCCACGCTGTGATAAAAACATATTGAAGGCGTCTTGCGAAGTGCGGTCTTTTCCCTAAGCGACGGGACAGGGCATTTTTGCGGCGAGTGGGACCGCGATTCTGCACGGGAGGATGGTGCGGGTGAACGAGCAGGAATTGCGTAAACGGCTTACTGCCTTAAAGACAGAGCACCGTGATCTGGACGCGGCGATTGATGCTCTGCGCGAATCCGGTTCAACCGACCAGCTGCAAATTGCCCGACTCAAGAAACGCAAATTGCTGCTGAAAGATCAGATTGCGATGGTCGAAGACGCGCTGATTCCTGACATAATCGCGTGACCATGCACCGCTGCCAATTCGTTTCATCGCGGGACGGTGGGCAATTGGCCGCGTTTTAACCATACCCCCGGCTAGCGCTGGGCCCGAGCCTGCGTTAGCCCGGTTCGCTATGCAAATTCCATCCGACCTGAACCGGACAATCGTCGAAGACCTCTATTGCGAGGCGCTGCTGCTGGCTGACGAGATTCGGTCGATCTTCGATCTGACCCCGATCCGCACCAGCGGGGACGAGGCTGATCGGCAGCGGCTGGCGCTGTCGGTAGAAGGGCTGCGCACCACCACACGGGTCATGCATGCGCTGGCATGGTTGCTCAACCACCGGGCCTTCTTTTGCGGCGAGCTCAGTGAATTCCAGCTTCGTCGACACAGCAAATTGCCGCCCGACCGCGCGCCGGAGCCGGAAAATCTACGCTTGCTGGATGATCATACGTGCGAAATGGTACTGGCGTCACAGCGGCTGCACGAACGGATCGCACGGCTTGACCGTGAATGGCGCGAACGGTTTGAAAATCGGACTCCGGCGATCCAGCAAATGCACGAAAAGCTCGATAGTGCGATGATGCCCAGTCGGCGTTCCCGATAAATAGTTCCCGCTAGGTAACTGACGCTAAGTAACTGACACAGGCTAACTTGCTGCTAGCGCTCTGGCCCATCCGCGCGTCCGCGCGGTCCGCTCATTCGCAGACATATCCGGCAAAAAGCAATCGACCCGGCTGTGCATATTATCCGCTGCATCCTCCAGCGTATCGTATAACCTTGCACCCACTGCTGCCAGCATCGCTGCACCCAAGGCGGTTGTTTCGACGACTTTCGGGCGTTCTACCGGCAAATCGAGCAGATTGGCGATATCCTGCGCCATCCAGTCATTTGCGCTCATCCCGCCATCAATCTTGAGCGAAGTCCACGGCACCCCATCCGCCGCAAAGGCTTCTGCCAGATCGGCAGTCTGATGTGCCATGGCTTCGAGCGCAGCACGGGCAATTTGCGCGCGCCCCGTGGCAAAACTGAGCCCCGTAATCACGCCGCGCGCGTCCGGCTGCCAATGCGGTGCGCCCAGACCTGACAGTGCCGGAACGATCACTACGCCGCCGCTATCCGGGATGGACCGCGCCAGCACTTCTGTTTCCGCCGCAGTGCCCAAAAGGCCCAGCCCGTCGCGCAGCCATTGGACCAGACTGCCCGCTACAAAGACTGATCCTTCAAGCGCATAGGTCCGCATCCCTTCCAGCTGGTATAGCACAGTGCCCAGCAGCCGGTGGGAAGAAACGGGCAAGTCGCGCCCCTTGTTGGCCAGCACAAACGCACCGGTGCCGTAAGTCGCCTTGGTTTCACCGGCTGAGAGACAGCCTTGGCCGATCGTGGCGCTTTGCTGATCGCCCGCCATCCCCGTAATCGGGATCGCCGCGCCAAACAATTCGGGTAACGTCGTGCCGAATTCACCGGCATTGTCGATCACTTCGGCCAAAGCGGAGCGCGGAACGCCGAACAGTTCGCACAGGCCAGGATCAAAAGCGGCCCCTCCTAGTGGCAGCAGCAAGGTCCGGCTTGCATTGCTGGCATCGGACAAGAACGCTCCGCCTGTCAGCTTGTAGAGCAGCCAGCTTTCCACTGTTCCCAGCGCCAACGTGCCTGCACCGGCAGCAGCAGCGACTGCGGCCTCGTTCTCGATCAGCCAGTGCATCTTGGTGCCGGAGAAATAGGGGTCGAGCAGCAATCCGGTGCGGCGCTGGACCTCAGCTTCTTCGCCTGCATTGCGCAAAATAGTACAAAAATCGGCAGTTCGACGGTCCTGCCATACCAATGCCCGGGCGAGCGGCTCGCCCGTGGCGCGGTCCCACGCGACAACAGTTTCGCGCTGGTTGGTAATACCGATCGCGGACACCGCACTGGCCCCACCCGCTTTCTCAACCATCTCGCGCGCGCAGGCGAGCGTGGCGTGCCAGATTTCGCGCGGATCATGCTCCACCCGGCCCGGCGCGGGATAATGCTGTGTCAATTGCTGCTGCGCGCTACCGAGCAACTTGCCCTCGGGTGCAAACAGCATCGCGCGGGTGGAAGTGGTGCCTTCATCGAGCACAAGGATGGACTGCGTCATGGCCCCAGCTTGCCGCCCGAAGGCAACGAAGTCGAGAGGCTTTCGCATGGCTTTTACTCGGCTTTCGCTCGACAAGGCGCGCGCTGCTCCCCATATTCCAGGCAATGGACATTCCTGCCAAACCCTGGCCGACCGGTCTGGTCGAACAGCCCGAACCGCTGGTTCGCCGCATCCTGGCGCCCAATCCCTCACCTTATACCTATACCGGGACACAGACTTATCTGGTCGGCGTGGGAGACAGTGTTGCAGTGATTGATCCGGGGCCGGACGATCCGCAGCACATCGCTGCCTTGCAGGCCGCGATTGGCAACGCAAAAATTGCCGCTATCATGTGTACCCATACGCACCGCGATCATTCACCTGCCGCCAGGCCGCTGGCTGAATTAACCGGCGCACCAATTGTAGGCTGCGCGCCGCTGGTCCTAGACAGCAATCTGCCGCGTTCGGATGAAGCATTTGACCGCAGCTATGCGCCTGACCGCGTGCTGGCGGACGGCGAGCAAATGACTGGCCCCGGCTGGACACTCACCGCAGTGGCAACGCCCGGCCACACCTCCAACCATTTATGCTATGCACTGGAAGAAAGCGGTGCGCTGTTTACAGGCGATCATGTGATGGGCTGGTCAACCAGCGTGGTTGTGCCGCCCGATGGCGACATGGGCGATTACATGGACAGCCTCGCTAAACTCTATGCACGCGAAGACCGCGTGTATTATTCTGCGCACGGCGCACCAATGACCAAGCCGCGCCAATTGGTGCGCGGCATGATCGGGCACCGGCGCCAGCGTGAAAACCAGATATTGCGGCTGCTGGCCGAACAGGCACAAACCGTCGAAGTCATGGTCCCGCAAATGTACAAGGGCCTCGACCCGCGCTTGTTGGGTGCCGCGGGCATGTCCGTAACCGCGCATCTGATTGACCTTGAACGGCGCGGTATGGCGGTTCGTTCAGGCGCGGTGTGGCAAGCGAATTGAGAACCTTGGAAAATACTCCATAACGCTCTTGAACATGGCGCCCGTGATCCATTATTCTTCGCGTCACTGAACAAAGAAGGTAGCCAATGACCGTTCAAAACCCGCTTCCCACCGGCA
>JAHEAW010000179.1 GCA_024642545.1 Erythrobacteraceae bacterium | reverse complement strand
AGCTTCACCGCGCTGGTCGCTGCCGAGGAAGAGCTTGGCCCATTATTCGCGCTGGTCGAACGCGCCGGAGAGGGCAAGTTGCGCCTTGCCGAAATGGCGGCGCTGTTCTGGCACTGCCTCGCCGATCGCGGGGCAATATCGCGGGATGAAATAGGCGATGCGGTGTTGGAGCAGGGGCTGGCACATGGCACCAAGCCGCTACGCAGCTTGCTCGGGCAAATATTGCAAGGCGCAGGGTGAGCCAGACCTTTTCCCCCGGCGCGCTTCGGCTTGCGGGGCTATCCGCGCGCACGCTGGGCTGGCGGCCCGCCGACTTCTGGACTGCAACACCAGCTGAACTAGCCGCAGCGATAACCAGCCCGGACCAGACAAGCGCAGCCATCAGCCGCGCTGAAATTGACGCATTATTGGAGCGTGAAGAGCATGAGTGATCAAACCGACCAATTGCTGATCGATGTACGCGCCAATACCAGTGGCTTTGCCGCCGATGTCGCGGCCATGCGCAGCACATTCGACAGCTCGCTGGTTGACGGATTTTCCCGCGCAGGATCGGTTCTCGAACGCGGTCTGCTTTCGGCCATCCGGCACGGCAGCCTGGGGTTTGAAGATTTGCGCCGCAGCGCCTTTCAGGTGATCGACCAGATCGCTGCACAAGCGCTGCAATCCGGCCTTGGCGCGCTGTTCGGTGGCGGCGGCGGAGGCTCTGCCGCAAACGGCCTTGGCGGATTTCTAGGCAGCGTTTTGGGCACAGTACTGGGACTTCCCGGACGCGCGACGGGCGGACCTGTATCGCCTGGCCGAGGCTATCTGGTGGGCGAGCGCGGCCCGGAGCTGTTCGTGCCCACCAGCGCCGGGCGTGTGGAAGCGAACGGTGCGGCGATGCAGACACCGCGCGATGTGCGCGTAGCGATCCAGCTTGCCGCCCCGCGCGGCACATCTGCGCCGGTTGCAATGCAGCGATCATCGCGTCAGGTCGCCAGCGCTGTGCGCCGCGCCTTGCGCGAGTATTGAGAAGGAACGGCAGTATGGCATTTTGGCTCGCCCGCGAACGCTGCGGGCAGGATAGCGACTATATCCAGCGCTTTGACCCAGCCTTCTGGACCGTCAATTTCCCCCGCCCGATGATGGCCAGCGTGGTCACTACTGGCCCGGATTCCTTGCTGGCCACCTGCGAATTTCATCATCAGGGTGAATTGGCCGGTCTCATCTGGGACAGCGAAGACATGCTCAGTCACCCGCTGCTCGCTTATCAGGCGGACCGTGACTATTCGCGCACAAGCTTGCGCTTTGGCTGGCAATCATCGGGCCTAATCCCGCTTGATCAGCCGAACGGTCCGACCTTGACCATCGAAGGGCGCGATGCGGAAGGCACAGCCCGCAGCTGGTATGTCCGGCTGTGGAATTATGCGATCGGTTCGCCCGAGGACGCCCAGATCACGCTCGATTTCTCAGCTCTGGAAAGCGGCTATGTCCTGCCCGGAGAGCCGGTCTATCCGGCAGATATCGACCGCATGTTCATTTCACTTGCCCCACCAGAATATGTCGCCGGCAGCACAGCGCCGCTGCCCGCACGGGCTGAAGGTTCCGTGCGGCTTACCGGCATTGGCTGCGAAGGTGACCGGCCCTTGCTGGTCATAGGCGATGTCATGCTTCCCCCGCATGGGGAACACCTCGCCACAGCTTACGATGACGCCTTCAACCAAACCCCGGCCCGCTTGGTTCATGCAGTGCGGGCGCTGGGTTACCGTGACCAGATCCTGCATTATCTGGGGATGAGCCACTTCTTCCGGCTGGAACCAGGCGAAGGACGCTTGCTGGCAGATGCAGCGGGCACACTATGTGCACCGGCCCGGCAATGGCACCAGTCCTTCTTCGCCGAATGCGCGCAGCAGGGCTTTGACGTTATTGCCTCGCTTTCATACGAATTGCTGGCTGATCATTGCCCCGACAGCTGGCAGCAGCGCGCTGCCGATGGTGAACCTGCGCGCACTGGCTGGGTGCCGCCATCGGCCCTGCTATCGCCTGCCAACACTGCTGCGATGGCCTGGCTGCAAGCTGTTGCAGCGCAATTTGTGGGGCTGCTCGAAGGTGCCGGTTTGCCGGTACGCTTTCAGGTTGGCGAACCATGGTGGTGGGTTATGCCCAGCGGCCAGCCATGCCTGTACGACGCTGCCGCAAGCGCAGCCTTCGGCGGCAATCCGCCGGTCATCGCCAGCTTGCAGGGTCAGCTGGATGAAGGCGCAACCGGACTGCTCGATCAGGCCGGCGAACTGCTTGCTGCATCGACCGCAGCGCTGACGCAGGCTGTGCGCGCCACCGCGAGTGGACCCGCCGAAATGTTGCTACTGGCTTTCACTCCGACAATCCTCGATCCGGCGATGCCCGAACTGAAAAGAGCCAACCTTCCGGTCGGCTGGGCTTATCCCGCTTTCGACCG
>JAHEAW010000178.1 GCA_024642545.1 Erythrobacteraceae bacterium | reverse complement strand
GTGGCCCTAACCTTGTCCCGCTCCGGAAGTCCATGATCGTGCACAAACTCAAGCTGTTTTACATCGGGGGCAAATTTCCAATATTGCTCCTGCGGAACATTGGCACCTTCCTGAAAGACAATCCATTCAAAGTCAGTCGGCCAAACACCCGCAATCGTCTCCGACTTTGACTGCAGCAGGCAGTGATCGAAGAATGAGATATAAGCTGACCCCATCCACTGGCTCATGCAACGGTCCAAATTTTCGGCCGCCTCATGACAGTTCTGCGGTCGCACCCTTGTGCAGCTCGAAACAAGTATAAGGCAAATCAGGGCGGCGGCGCTTGAGTACCCATCTTCTTCATGACGCCTCCCGCATTACCGCAATCTGTCTGTATCTAACTTAGAACGCGAGAAAATCCATGTCCTTCCTCACCACAATCACCTCCGCCTTCAAGGGCGGGGGGCAAAGCCGTGTGCCGATCGCACGCGGGTTTATTTCGCCCTGGGCCACTGCCTTTGACGGCGGGGGCAGGCCGCCGTTCGACTATGCCAGTGCGGTGCGCCGGGCCTTTGTCGAAAACCCGGTAGCGCAGCGCGCCGTGCGGATTGTTGCCGAAGGGGTGGGAAGCGCGCCGCTCGCACCCACCGATGACAAGCTGGCCGCGCTGGTCGGTGCCACCAGCGCTGGGCAATCACTGATCGAAACACTCAGCGCGCAGTTGTTGCTGCACGGCAATGGCTATGTCCAGATCATGAAGGACGGCGCAGGCAAACCCGCCGAACTTTTCGCGCTGCGGCCCGAACGGGTCAGTGTGGTGGCGGGCGAGGATGGCTGGCCTTCGGCCTACACGTATCGGCTGGCGGACCGCACGCTGACCATACCGCTGGAAGACGATGCGGGCTGGCCCAACATCATCCACCTGAAAGCCTATCATCCCGGCGATGATCATTACGGCGCAGGCTGTCTTGCAGCGGCCGAACAAGCCGTGGCGATCCACAATGCTGCCAGTCAGTGGAACCGCGCCTTGCTGGAAAATGCCGCGCGCCCTTCTGGCGCGCTGGTGTTTGATGGCGGCGATCAAGGCCCGCTGACCACTGACCAGTTTGACCGGCTCAAAGCAGAATTGACCAGTGCGTTTTCCGGCCAGATCAACGCCGGGCGGCCCATGCTGCTGGAAGGTGGCCTTAAGTGGCAAAGCTTGTCCATGTCGCCCGCCGATATGGATTTTGCGACGCTGAAGGCTGCTGCTGCGCGCGATATTGCGCTCGCTTTCGGGGTCCCGCCGATGCTCCTTGGCCTGCCGGGCGACAACACTTACGCCAACTACCGCGAGGCAAACCGCGCGCTGTGGCGGCTCACCTTGCTGCCGCTGGCGAGCAAGATCCTGAGCGGGATCAACGAAGGGCTGGCCCCATGGTTCAAGAAGACGCAGTTGGCCGTCGATCTCGACCGCATTCCGGCGCTTTCGGAAGACCGTGAGCGGCTGTGGAGCCATGTTTCAGGCGCCAGTTTCCTGAGCGACAGCGAAAAGCGCGCCATGCTCGGTGTCGACCTTAAAGGAGCCACATCATGAACCGTGAAGATATGCTGGCACGGCTTATCGCGCAGGCAAGCGGCGAAGGCGGCGAGTTGGTCACCTTGCGCGCCATCGTCGAGGAAAGTTCCGAACTGGGTGCAGCCCGTGCAATTGCGCGGCTGGGTCTGGGCGATGATAATGCGCAGGACGATATCGACGAATTGCGCGAATTGCTGCGCGCATGGCGCGATGCCAAAGCGAGCGCTTCAAAGGCGGCGATCGAATGGATTGTACGCTGTGCACTCGCGCTACTGCTGATCGGCATCGCGGTGCGTTTCGGCCTGGCGGATATGCTGCGATGAGATTCGCCGGATATGCTGCCCTGTTTGGCGCTCCTGATGGCGCGCGCGATATCATCATGCCGGGCGCTTTTGCCCGCTCCCTCGGCATGCGCGACCGCCCGGTTCCGCTCTTTTGGCAGCACCGCGCTGACCAGCAGATCGGCTGGACCGAACAGATCGCCGAAGATGCGCGCGGGCTGCGGGTTATCGCCCGGATCGACAACCCCGACGGTCGCGCCGCCCTGTCGCTGTTCACACATGCGGTCGACGGGCTCAGCTTTGGCTACCGTGCCCGCCGCTTTCGTAAAACGGCCAATGGCCGGCTGCTGGACGAAATTGACCTGTTCGAAGTCAGTCTGGTGACTCACCCGCTCCAGCATGGGGCGCGGGTCCACCTTATCGCCTGAACCCCCGCCGCCCCTCTGTCCTACCCCTAGACCATCCCTCCTCCCCCCAGAAAAGGTGCAATCCCCCATGGATACTACCCCCATCAACATTCCCGCCCCCACTGATCAGCTTGACGCCAGTTTCGACATTGTCGCGCGTCAGGACAAGGTCGAGGCTGACCTTACCGTGATGCGTTCCGATGTCGACGAAGT
>JAHEAW010000177.1 GCA_024642545.1 Erythrobacteraceae bacterium | reverse complement strand
GCCAGGGGTCAGGTGATGGAGGGGCTGGTCCCGACAATCGAGCCTGAACTGGTGGGTGATTTTGGCACTTTAATGAACTGGGCTGACCAGCACCGCCGGATGAAGGTGCGCACCAATGCCGAAACGCCAGACGACTGCCGAATGGCGCGGCAGTTTGGTGCAGAAGGGATCGGTCTGTGCCGGACTGAACACATGTTCTTTGATGCAGACCGAATCAGCGCGGTACGCCAGATGATCCTGGCTGAAGATGAAGCGGGGCGGCGCAAGGCTTTGGCCAAGCTGCTGCCCGAACAGCGGACGGACTTCCGGCAGATATTCGAAGTGATGGTTGGTCTGCCGTGCACCATCCGTCTGCTTGACCCGCCGCTGCACGAATTCTTGCCGACTGCAGAGGGGGATTTTGCCGATCTGGCCGATCAGACCGGGCTGGGCGTCGATCATTTACAACGCCGTGCAGCGGAACTGCACGAATTCAACCCGATGCTGGGGCATCGCGGGTGCCGCCTTGGGATTACCTACCCCGAAATCTACGAAATGCAGGCGCGGGCGATCTTTGAAGCGGCCTGCGATGTTGCGGTTGCATCAGGCGCAGCGCCGGTGCCCGAAATCATGATTCCGCTGGTGGCGACGCGCAGGGAACTGGCCATTCTCAAAGAACTGATCGAGCGGGTGGCGGGCGAAGTATTTGGCGAGAAGGGCCAGTCGGTCGAATATCTTGTTGGCACGATGATTGAATTGCCGCGCGCGGCGCTGATGGCAGGCGAAATCGCGCATGAGGCGCGCTTCTTCTCCTTCGGTACCAATGACCTCACGCAGACAACTCTGGGCGTATCACGCGACGATTCTGCGCGGTTCCTTGCTCCATATGTCGACAAGGGCATCTTCCCGCGCGATCCGTTCGTGAGCCTCGATATCGAAGGGGTGGGGCAATTGGTACAAATGGCCGCAGATCGCGGGCGCGAAACGCGCCGTGACATCAAGCTGGGGATATGCGGCGAACATGGGGGTGACCCGGCCAGTATCGGCTTCTGCGAAGCGGTTGGTCTTGATTATGTCAGCGCCTCGCCCTACCGGGTGCCGATTGCAAGGCTGGCAGCAGCACAAGCATCTTTACGTTAGGACTTCCAACCAGTTAGAGTCAGAATCTCGAAACTTTCAGTCACCCGCCCGTCCTTGTCGGCCTGTGTCAGGAAAGCCTGCTGCGCTGCCCGGTAAGCTGCTTTGCCGAGCGCTGGTGGAACCGAGGTGAGGCAGTTGGTCAGGCCTTGTGCCCGTAAATCGGCGACCAGTTTCTCCATCGAGCCATAGCGCACTGAAAGCTGGCGCGAATCGACGACTTGCCGGGCAAAGCCGATCCGCTGCATCAGGCTGGCCCCGCCGCGATTGTCGATCATCGGGTGGAACCGCGCCGCTGGCCGCTCGCCATCCGCCGCCAGCAACGCTTGACGCAGCCTGGGCAGGCTGCCCGCCGCGACAAAGCTGGCGATCATCAGTCCCCCGGGTGCTAGCGCATCGCGCAGATGAATGAGCGCGCCGGGCAAATCGTTGACCGTATCGAGAGAAGCGAGGCTGGCAACCAGGTCCATCTCGCCAAAAGGTAGTGGCCGCTCTTCATCCAGCGTCAGGCAATTGGCCGATATGAAATCGTTGGCCTGCGCCGACAGTTCGCGTTCCAGCTGCCCGGTCACGTCACCAATGATCGCACTCCGCGCGGTGCGCTGGCGCATGAAGTCGAGTCGTTCGATGATGTCATCGGCCATATCGTCAAAGATGAACCGCGCGCTGCCCCCGCGTTCGATCAAGGTCACGGCACGCGCTGTACGCAGCCTCCTGCGCTGGGCGGCAAAGATGTGCGGAAGGAGACTACTGGTCATGCCCAGCGCTGTGCCGCGCTTGCCAGCGATGCGCAAGCACGGCAAGCCATAGGCGTGATCCGCACCGCTGCCCCAGCTTCCCGCCTGTTCAAAGGCTTTGCGCAGGCCGCCGCGCCGCTGATCGATCTGATCTTCCCGCCACGCTGTCCAGCTTGCGGCAGTGCAATTGCCGAGCAGAGCGGCCTATGCAGCGCTTGCTGGAGTGAGCTGGTTATTCCCGGTGAACCAGCCTGTCTGACCTGTCAGCGCCCGTTCGGTGAATCGGGGCCAAAGGACGGAGCGATCTGCGCGGTATGCCTGCACAATCCGCCTAGTCATGACGGAATCGCTGCAGCCACCTTGTATAATTCGGCGTCGCGCAAACTGGTCCTAGCATACAAACATGGCGGGCGCATTGCGCTGGCCCCGATGTTGGCGCGGCAAATCGCAGCGCGGCTGCCGCCGTTGGAGGGTGAATGGATCATCATGCCTGTACCCTTGCACCGGTGGCGGCTGTGGCGCCGCGGATTCAACCAGGCCGCATTGCTCGCAAAGCAGATCGGCGCATTGAGGAACCTGCCAGTATTGC
>JAHEAW010000094.1 GCA_024642545.1 Erythrobacteraceae bacterium | reverse complement strand
CCGGCAGCAGGGCGGGAATGCAGCAAGGCAGCGCCTGCGCCGCTGGGCGGCACTGGCTGCCGCGATCGCGGTGCCGGCCATGGCCGCGCCGGACGAATGGCGCAGTCTGGATCTTTCTTCAGCAACGCCGACAGCAGAAGCTCACGCCGCACCGATGCCGTTCGAACAGCCGGGCGAAAGCTTTCCCGGATCGGCCTTCTATTATCTGCAGGATGCGCCGCGTATGGCGCTGGTTGCCAGCGGCAATACTGGCCCGCTGTTCGATGTGTCAGGCACCGGCAAAGCTGATGCCGCGCAACTGGTCGACACTCACAATGCCGGGCCCGCCGCACGGCCATTTGCGCTTGCCGGCAGCGGCCTGGACAAGGCGCGCGCGCTACAATGCCTGACCTCGGCGGTCTATTATGAAGCCGCCAGCGAAACGCTCGACGGGCAGCGCGCGGTGGCGCAGGTGGTGCTCAATCGGGTCGACAACCCGAGCTTCCCCGGCAGCGTGTGCGGCGTGGTGTTTCAGGGATCGGAGCGCAATACTGGCTGTCAGTTCAGCTTCACCTGTGATGGCTCGCTCGACCGCAAGCCACTGGCGTCAGCGTGGGACCGCGCACAGATGGTGGCGCGCGATGCGTTGTCCGGCGTGACCTATGCGCCGGTTGGGCTGGCGACGCATTATCATACGATCTGGATCAATCCGGCATGGGCGCCCAGCCTCACAACCATTGGCACGATTGGCGCGCACCGTTTCTATCGCCGCCCCGGCGCAGCGGGCCAGCCTGCTGCGTTTGACGCCGCTTATGCAGGGCACGAACCGCTGATCGTTCCGCAGCGATCTGAGCCTGCTTTTGCGCACATCGCTCCGGTTGCATTGTCCGCAGCGCCAGAAGCGGCGCAAGCGGAGGTGAAACCAGCCGCCCCGTCGGCTGCAAAGCCTGCTGAAGCAGGCTTGAATATGTCTGACAGCTTGCCGCAAGCCGGCGGCGTGCGGGCCGAATATGCCCATAGCGGACGCTGGATCAACAAGCCCAGGTAAAACCTGCCGTTTACCAAAAAACCGGGAAAATTAACGCGCTCTCAACCGTGAATTGGAACAGGACCTTAGCCCGCCCTGGATAAAGACATGCGTTCCATTCGTTTGTTGTATCAAAGGAACCAACGGCATGACAGTTCACTTCGCCGCTGCGCGCTCCACTGCCCGGTCGCCGGTTGCCCGCGCGCTTGCGCGCCGCGCTGCTGGCCGGGCTGCCAATGACAATGGCACTGCTGATCTGCTGACGGCCAGCAATGACCAGCTGCTGCACGATGCTCTGCGCCACTTTGCCCAGCACGGGCTGGGCTCTGCGCGGGCCGCCCGCAAGCAGGCCGAAGCAGCCATGCAAGCAGGCGATAACCAGGGCTATGAATGGTGGCTGGGCATTTGCGGCACACTCGACAAGCGGATGGCTGACCAGCTTCGCCGCGCCAATCAGGTCTTTGAAGGGGCGAAGCGCGAAGGGTGAAGCATCCTTCATGCATCGCGCCAAACGGGGAACATTGGCGATGAAGCACACCAGCAGCTGGATGGCCAGCCGCCCAATGACCGAACTTGATGTCACTGCCGCCGACGTATCGGAGCCGGTGCGGCGCGTGCTGGTGAAGACACTCTATCGGCAGCCGGCTGCGCTGGCGGTGGCTTCGCTCTGCGGGCTGCTGTCAGCCAGCTTTGCAGCCTTTGCCAGCGGACAGGCGCTGCTGCTGCTTGGCAGTTTGGTGATGGGCGTAATTATCGTTGGCCGGATGGCAACCATCACCAGGGCCGCCGTCAATGACGAAAGCGTAAGCGCGCGCATTCTCGAACGTAATTTCCTTGTCGGGGCCTATAGCTATGCGCTGACCCTGGGCATCGTTACCGCTTTGTCGTTGGCGCTCAAAATCGCCGGGCCGCTGCAATTGCTGATGATCGTCAACGGGCTTGGCTATGCCATCGGGACATGTGCCCGCAATGCCGCACGGCCGCGCATTGCCATCGGCCAGCTGGGCCTGGCGCTGCTGCCGGTTTCATGCGCCGCGCTTTATCTGGGAACCGGTGCGCATTTGCTGCTGGCGCTGACCGTGGCGCTGGTTTTCCTGATCATGACGTCGCTGACGCTCAACCTGTTCAGCGTACTGCGCGATTCTGCCACTGCCGCGCAGACCAGCGCCGATCATGCTGGCCAGATGCAACGTCTGGCGATGACCGATAGCGTGACTGGCCTGTCCAACCGGGCCGGGCTTGACCATGCGTTGACCGAGGCGCTGGCAGAGCAGGTCGATGACCGGACATTTGCACTGCTGTGGATTGATCTCGACCGGTTCAAGCAGGTCAATGACCAGCACGGCCACCCCACAGGTGACCGGGTACTGGCGGAAATTGCGCAGCGCCTGCGCGATGCCGTACCGCTCAGCGCCGCGGTCAGCCGCTGCGGCGGCGATGAATTCATCATCTTCACTCAGATCGACAGCCGCGAGCATGGCGAGGACCTGGCGCGCGTATTGATCGATCAGGTCGCCTTGCCGCTGCTGATCGACCGCGATTTGCTGGAAGTTCAGGCGTCCATCGGCATTGCCTTTCTGCCTGACGATGCTGACGACGGCGAAACGCTGATCCGGCGCGCTGACCTGGCGCTATATCATGCCAAGGTTAACGGGCGCGGCCGATATTGTTGCTACAGCCCGGTGATGAGCCGCGAACAGGTTCAGCGGCGCGAGATCGAGCGCGATTTGCGCGCGGCCATCGGGCGCGATGAATTGTCCGTATTTTTCCAGCCGATCCTTGACCTTGAAACCGGCAGGATCCGCGCATTCGAGGCACTGGTGCGCTGGTTCCATCCGAAAAAAGGCGAGCTTTTACCCGGTGAATTCATCCCGATTGCCGAGGAAACCGGCCTGATCGTAACGCTGGGCAACTGGATTACGGCGCAGGCGGCCAAAGCCTGCGCCAGCTGGCCGGACGACATCAAGCTATCCGTCAATCTTTCGCCAATGCAGATCCGTGCACCAGGCGCGGCGCTGGGCATCATGGCTGCGCTGCGGGAAGCTGGCCTTGCCCCCTCGCGGCTGGAGCTGGAAGTGACCGAAAGCCTGTTTGTGCAGGACAACCCGGCCACCACCCATTTCATCACTGAATTGTCCGCAGCCGGGGTCCATTTTGCGCTTGATGATTTTGGCACCGGCAGTTCCTCGCTCAGCCTGATCCACAGCTATCCTTTCAATACGATCAAGGTGGACCGCAGTTTCGTCTCGGGCGCGCTAGTCGGCCAGAAAAGCGATGCCATTATCCGCGCGCTTGCTGAACTGGGTGCCAATCTGCAGATTGAGATTGTCGCAGAAGGGCTGGAAACGCGTGAGCAGGTGGAAAACGTGCGCCGCGCTGGCTGCACACTTGGCCAGGGCTTCTACTTCAGCCGTGCCGTGCCGGATTATCATGCCGCGATCCTGCTGACGCAGGAACGGCAGGGCGGCGAAGACGCGAAGCTCGCGGTCTGACCACGGCCGTAGGGGCACTTGCCCTGCCCGGATGCGGGAACCACTTCCGCCTTTCCCGATTACAGCCAATGAGCATTTGCTTTTGCCCGCCACTTTGCCATGACTTGAGCTATTAAATGCTATTGCGAACTATTTGCAAAGATAGTTGATCTGGCGGACCTTTTGCGGATTGCAATCGCCCTTTCACCGGCCTACGGCAAGGGCCGCTTTTCGGGTGCGACTTCGTCGCGGGACTTTGGCGCACCCCGGTTACAGGCTTTGTCCCGCGCGCATGAAAGGATGCATTCGACGTATGGCCCAAAACCCCGGACGCAAGAAAATCGCGCTGATCGGCTCTGGCATGATTGGCGGCACGCTTGCCCATCTCGCCGCGAAGAAGGAAATGGGCGACATCGTCCTGTTCGACATTGCCGAGGGGATTCCGCAGGGCAAGGCGCTGGACCTTTCGCAGTGCGGCCCGGTCGAAGGGTTCGATGCAAAGATCACCGGCACCAATGACTATGCCGATATTGCCGGGGCAGATGTGATCATCGTCACCGCCGGTGTGCCGCGCAAGCCGGGCATGAGCCGGGACGATCTGCTGGGTATCAACCTCAGCGTGATGAAAGCCGTGGGTGCGGGCATCAAGGAACATGCGCCCGATGCTTTCGTGATCTGCATCACCAACCCATTGGACGCGATGGTGTGGGCGCTGCGCGAATTTTCCGGCCTGCCGCATAACAAGGTGGTCGGCATGGCGGGCGTGCTGGACAGCGCGCGTTTTGCAACCTTCCTTGCATGGGAATTCGGCGTGTCGGTGCGCGATGTGAACGCCTTCGTGCTCGGCGGCCACGGCGATACGATGGTGCCGGTCACCAGCTACACCACGATCAGCGGCATTCCGGTGAACGACCTCGCCAAGATCAAGGGCATCAGCCCGGACAGGATCGACGAAATCGTCAAGCGCACCCGCGGCGGCGGCGGCGAAATCGTCGGCCTCTTGAAAACCGGCAGCGCCTATTACGCGCCCGCCACCAGCGCGATCGCGATGGCCGAAGCCTATCTGGGCGACCAGAAGCGCATCCTGCCCGTGGCCGCCTATGTTGACGGGAAATACGGCCTCGACGGTCTATACGTCGGCGTCCCCGCAGTGATCGGCGCGAACGGCATCGAAGAAGTTGTCGAGATTTCGCTCACCGATGATGAAAAGGCCAATCTCAAGACTTCGACCGATGCGGTGGAGGAACTGCTGGTGGCCTGCAAGGGGCTGGATGGCGACCTAAAGTAATTCTGGGAGCCTCGGCCTAGTTTGGGGTCATAAGGATACAGGTCTTTGCCTTCGCCGGGACCGAACAACAGGATATTTATATGAGCATTCTCGTAAACAAAGACACCAAGGTCATCACGCAAGGCATGACCGGCGAAACCGGCACGTTCCACACCCAGCAAGCGCTCGACTACGGCACGCAGATGGTGGGCGGGGTCACGCCGGGCAAAGGCGGCACCACGCATATCGGTCTGCCAAATTTCAACACTGTGCGCGAAGCCAAGGCCGCGACCGGCGCCACTGCCAGCTGCATCTATGTCCCGCCGCCATTCGCCGCGGACGCAATTTGCGAAGCCATCGATGCCGAAATGGACCTTATCATCACCATTACCGAAGGCATTCCGGTGCTCGACATGGTACGCGTCAAGGCGGCGCTGCGCGGCTCCAGATCGCGCCTGATCGGCCCCAATTGCCCCGGCGTGCTGACCCCCAATGAATGCAAGATCGGGATCATGCCCGGTTCCATCTTCAAGAAGGGCAGCGTCGGCGTGGTTTCGCGTTCCGGCACGCTCACTTACGAAGCGGTCCACCAGACCACGATGGTAGGCCTGGGTCAGACCACTGCGGTCGGCATTGGCGGCGATCCGGTCAACGGCACCAACTTCATCGACGTGCTCGACCTGTTCCTCGACGATGAAGAAACCAAGTCGATCATCATGATCGGCGAGATTGGCGGCGATGCGGAAGAACAGGCCGCTGCCTTTATCAAGGAACAGGCCGCCAGGGGCCGCAAGAAACCAATGGTCGGCTTCATCGCCGGCCGCACCGCGCCCCCGGGCCGCCGCATGGGCCATGCCGGCGCGATCGTCTCTGGCGGCAAGGGCGATGCCGAAAGCAAGATCGCGGCAATGGAAGCCGCCGGTATCCGCGTCTCGCCTTCCCCGTCCGAACTAGGCACCACGCTCGACGCGCTGCTGAAGGAACTTGTCTGACGTGATGTGGATAGCTCTCCTCCCCGGGACTATCCGCCCACGAGCAGGTTAAACCGCTGAATGCCGGCAGTTTCTCCGGCGCGATAGGGTGATACCCATGGGTAACGAAATGCACGATTTCACCTCAGGTGATCCGCAGGACGACCGGCAAGCCGGTCCTTCGTGGGAAAATCCGCGCTGGCCGCTGGTCGGCGGGGAGAGTGAGGACGATTTTACCCAGGCGCTGGATCCCACCGCAATCAAGGCCATCGTCACGCAGGCGGCCAAGGCTGCTGGCAAGGTGATGGACGAGGCCGCGATTGAGCAAGCGGCGGGCGATTCAATCCGCGCGATGATGCTGGTGCGGACATACCGTGTGCGCGGCCATCTGGCGGCCAATCTTGACCCGCTGGGCCTGACTGAACGGCATTTGCCCGATGACATGAAGCTCGACTGGCATGGCTTTTCCGGTGCCGCGCTTGAACGCCCGATTTATCTGGGCGGGACGCTGGGCCTGACCTGGGCCACGCCGCTGGAACTGGTCGAAGTGCTGCGCGCCAATTACTGCGGCGAAGTCGGCTTTGAATATATGCATATCTCCGATGTGGAGGAACGCCGCTTCATTCAGGAACGGATCGAAGGCCCGGATCAGGTCATCCAGTTCACTCCGGAAGGCAAGCGCGCCATTCTGGCCGCAGTGATCCGGGGCGAACAGTATGAAAACTTCCTCGGCAAGAAATATGTCGGGACCAAGCGTTTTGGTCTTGATGGCGGGGAATCGATGATCCCTGCGCTCGAAGCGGTGATCAAATATGGCGGCTCGCTCGGCGTGCGCGAGATCATTTATGGCATGGCACACCGCGGGCGTCTGAACGTGCTCGCGAATGTGATGGCCAAGCCATACAAGGTGATCTTCCACGAATTTTCAGGCGGCAGCGCCAACCCCGAAGATGTCGGCGGATCGGGCGATGTCAAATATCACCTGGGCACCAGCACCGACCGTGAATTTGACGGGATCAAGGTGCATATGTCGCTGGTCCCCAACCCCAGCCATCTCGAAGCAGTCAATCCAGTCGTTTTGGGCAAGGCCCGCGCGCAGCAAGCCATCAGGGACGATCTGTCCAAGCATCAGCAAGTGATGCCAGTGCTGATCCACGGCGATGCCGCCTTTGCCGGACAAGGCGTGGTGTGGGAATGTCTCGGCCTGTCAGGCGTGCGCGGTTATGACACCGGTGGCTGCCTGCACTTTGTGATCAACAATCAGATCGGCTTCACCACCAGCCCCAAATTCGCGCGTAACAGCCCGTATCCCTCCGACGTGGCCAAGGGCGTTCAGGCACCGATCCTGCACGTTAATGGCGACAATCCCGAAGCGGTGACCTTCGCTTGCAAACTGGCTGTCGAATATCGCCAGAAGTTCAGGCGCGATATTGTGATCGACATGTGGTGCTATCGCCGGTTTGGTCACAATGAAGGCGATGAACCCAAATTCACCCAACCGCTGATGTATGATCGGATCGGCAAACACCCCAAGGTTAGCCAGGTCTATCAGCAGCGTCTGATTGGCGAAGGTGAGATCGAAGACGGCTATGCCGATGAACTGGTGAAGGAATTCACCGATCACCTGGAACAGGAATTCGAAGCCGCCAAAACCTATGAAGCCAGCGACGCGGACTGGTTCACAGGGCGCTGGAGCGGGCTGCACAAGCCGGCCGATGCGGAAAACGCGCGTCGCAATGTCGATACAGGTATTGCGGACAAGCTGATGAGCAGCCTTGGGCGCACACTCACCGCCGTACCCGATAGCGTCAAAATCCACCCGACGCTGGGCCGAGTGCTGAAAGCCAAGGCGGAAATGTTCGACAGCGGCGAAGGCTTTGACTGGGCCACTGCCGAAGCGCTCGCCTTTGGTAGTCTGGTGACCGAAGGCTTTGGCGTGCGTTTGTCCGGCCAGGATTCGGGCCGCGGCACTTTCAGCCAGCGGCACGCTGTTTGGGTCGACCAGCAGACCGAAGACAAATATATCCCGCTGTCGACGCTGCCACATGGCAAGTTTGAAGTCTATGACAGCACCTTGTCCGAATATGGCGTGCTCGGCTTTGAATATGGTTTTGCGCTGGCAGACCCCAAGACGCTGGTGCTGTGGGAAGCGCAATTTGGCGATTTCGCCAATGGCGCGCAGATCATGATCGACCAGTTCATTGCCGCTGGTGAAGCCAAATGGCTGCGCGCCAATGGCCTGGTGATGCTGCTGCCACATGGCTATGAAGGCCAGGGCCCTGAACATTCCAGCGCCCGGCTCGAACGGTTCCTGCAACTATGCGCGAATGACAATATCCAGGTATGCAACATCACCGAACCGGCCAATTATTTCCACGTTCTGCGCCGCCAGATGATGCGCTCATTCCGCAAGCCGCTGATCATCATGACGCCCAAGAGCCTGCTGCGCCATCCGATGGCGAAAAGTACGGCAAGCAAGTTCACGGGCGAAAGCCACTTCATGCGGATCTTGTCCGACCGCAAGGACATCGCCGACACAAAGGTTCGGCGGCTGGTGCTGTGCAGCGGCAAGGTTGCCTATGATCTGATCGAGAAGCGCGATGCCGAAGGGATCGAGGATATCTCAATCGTCCGGCTGGAACAGATTTACCCCTTCCCCGGCGAACCGCTGACTGTCCGGCTGAAACGCATGAGCAATCTGGAAGAAATCGTCTGGTGTCAGGAAGAGCCGAAGAACAATGGCGCATGGTTTTTCGTCAACCAGCTGATCGAAGATGCGGCGGCGGCAGCGGGCAAGGCCATGCGCCCGATCTATGCCGGGCGCGATGCGGCAGCATCGCCGGCCACCGGCCTCGCCAAGCGGCATCAGCAGCAGCAGGAAGCGCTGGTCGCTGACGCGCTGCAAATCACCCCCTCCCAACCCGGCACCAAGGCCTGAGGAAAGCACTATTATGGCCACTGAAATCAAAGTCCCCGCACTCGGCGAATCGGTCACCGAAGGCACTATCGGCGAATGGCTGAAGCAGCCCGGTGATACAGTTGCGATTGATGAACCCATCGCCAGCCTTGAAACCGACAAGGTCGCGATTGAGGTCCCCTCGCCGATTGCCGGTGTAATTGGCGAATTGAAGGCAGCCGTCGGCGACACAGTCGAAGTCGGCGCAGTGATCGCCACAGTGGAAGAAGGCGCGTCTGCCGCTTCGCCGTCGGCCAGCGCTGCCCCTGCACCCGCCCCGGCCCCTGCTCCGGCCCCTGCTCC
>JAHEAW010000176.1 GCA_024642545.1 Erythrobacteraceae bacterium | reverse complement strand
AATGTTCCAGATAGCGCAGGCCGCCATGTATCAGCTTGGTCGAGGCTGACGAGGTACCTTGCGCCAGATCACCGCGTTCCAAAAGCAGCACCCGCAGACCCCGCCCCGCCGCATCGCGCGCAGTCCCCGCACCGTTCACTCCCCCCCCAATCACGATCACGTCGTAATTATTCGCGAATTGCAGATTTGGGGGCGCATCAATCATCAGAAGCAGTCATGTCGCATGGATTAGTGCCGCTGCAAACCGATTGCGCCGCGATTTGTGCGCTATACCACATAAATCCGCTGCGCCATTGAACCAGGAATTGCCCGTCAGCAGACCATCGCTCAACGCCAGCCTATGCGCCTTCGCCAAGCGCTGTAGCGAGAATTTTCTCTGCCTTGGCGAACAGAACGGGATCAACAACAGCCCCGGACGCCGCTGCGTTTTCGTCCACTTGCTCCGGGCGCGATGCACCGATGATGGCAGAGGCGACATTAGGTTCCCGCAAAACCCAGGCAAGCGAGAATTGCGCCAGGCTGAGACCGGCCTCTTGCGCTACCTGCCGGACGTCTTGCACGGCCTTTAGCACGCGCGCCTGCATCAGCCGGTCCATAAACCCGCCCATTTCCTGGCTGGCTGCGCGCGAATCTTTCGGCGGCTGCGTTTCCGGAGCATATTTGCCCGTTAACACACCCTGTGCGAGCGGAGACCACACGATCTGCGAAATGCCGTTGGCAGCACAAAGCGGGATTACCTTATCTTCCGGCCCGCGCCAAAGCAGCGAATATTGAGGCTGGCTGGACACAAACTTTTCCATGCCGAACAAGGCAAGTGCTTCTGCTATGCGGTCGGCCGGCCATTCGGAGAAGCCGATATAGCGAACCTTTCCGCTGCGCACCGCGTCGCTCAGCGCTGCCATGGTTTCTTCCAGCGGTGTGTTCTCGTCATAGCGATGGCATTGGTAGAGATCGATATAATCAGTTTGCAGCCGCTTGAGAGAGGCATCGAGCTGCTTTTCAACCTGCGCCTTTGATAGCCCGCGATCACTGTCGGTCATCGGGAAATAGAGCTTGGTTGCCAGCACGTAACTATCCCGCGGCCGCGGCGCGAGCGCATCGCCCAGAAAGGTCTCTGCAGCGCCCCGGCCATAAATATTGGCCGTATCAATGAAGTTTATCCCCGCAGCAAAGGACGCCTGGAGGCAAGCCCGCGCCTTATCGGCCTCCACCCCAACCCCGTATGTAAGCCATGACCCAAGCGAGATTTCAGAGACCATCAGGTCACTCGAGCCAAGCTGACGATATTGCAATTTCATTCTCCCCGGTTACTTGTGGATATAAGTCTGCAGCTGCAACTGAGTTCCCAACTGCCGGTTACCATTCCACGCCCACGCAAGACCGTAAAGCTTTTCAGTCCGTTCCTGCCTTGATGTAGCCAGTGTCTAATTGTGGGTAGTGAAGCAGGACGGGGCGATCAAGGCCTTGCGCAATCGCTGCAATTAAGGCGCAGTTTCGGTTGCTGTAACAGTGGCTTGACGGTCGAACGAAGCGGAGTTCGAACTTTGAATCCAATCAAGAAAACTGATAAATTTTTTGTAGATTTAAATGATTGGTGCGGTCGAGAAGACTCGAACTTCCACGGGCTTTCGCCCACAACGACCTCAACGTTGCGCGTCTACCAATTCCGCCACGACCGCACTCAAAGTCAGGGTGCGCGAGCGCTTCCCTGCGGGGTAGGAGCGGGCCATTAGCAAAGGGCCATATCCTGCGCAAGCACAGCTTTGCCAGATACGCCGCCGGGCGGCGTCGAGGCCGGGTCAGAGTGTCTTGATGATCGCCGAAAAATCGAGCGCGCCGTTCTTCCCGCCCTCACCGGCTGAAAATTGTTCATACAGCTCGCGCGCATGCTGCCCCATCGGGGTTGCCGCACCTGCAGTTTTACCTGCATCCATTGCCAGCCGCAAATCCTTCAGCATCAGCGCGGTGGCAAAGCCACCCTGATAGCCATTGTCGGCAGGCGTTTGCGGGCCCACACCGGGGACCGGGCAATAGCTGGTCATCGACCAGTTTTGGCCCGAACTGACCGAGCTGATATCGTAAAAGACCTGCGGGTCGAGCCCCAACTTTTGCGCCATGATAAAGGCTTCGCAGGTCCCGATCATGTGAATACCGAGCAGCATGTTGTTGCAGATTTTTGCCGCTTGGCCCGCACCGGCGTCGCCGGCATGGATCACCGCCTTGCCCATCGCTTCCAGCACTGGCTTGGCACGTTCAAAAGCGGTATCGCTGCCGCCGACCATGAAGGTCAGCGTGCCGCTACTCGCCGCTGCAATCCCACCCGATACCGGCGCATCGACCATGTGATAGTCAGCATCTGCAGCCACTTGCGCCACTGCGCGCGCAGTCGCCACATCGATGGTCGAACAATCGAGCAAAATGGCATTGGTGGGCGCATGACCAATGACATCGGCCGA
>JAHEAW010000012.1 GCA_024642545.1 Erythrobacteraceae bacterium | reverse complement strand
CCCGCGCGCCACAGTGCTCAAGGAAGGCTTCCGGGTCGTGCTTTCAGGTCCACCAAATGCCGGAAAATCCACATTGTTCAATGCTTTGGTTGATAATGAGGCTGCTATTACTGCGCCCACACCAGGGACAACGCGCGATGTATTGGAGCGAACGGTGGCGATCTCGGGGGCGGCTTTCACCTTTGTTGATACTGCCGGTTTGCACGATGGGAGCGACGATGCGATTGAACGGATCGGCATTGATCGGGCCCGCCGAGCGCTCGCATCTGCTGATCTCATATTGTGGTTGGGGCCAGAGGGCGAGGGGCCGGCCGGATCATGGGAGGTGGAAGCCAAGCTGGATGATCCGGATAGGCTTGCCAAGTCCGCACCCGATGTGGTGCTATCTGCTCGAACAGGATCGGGGATGGAGCGACTACGATCGATGCTCCTAGAGCAAGCTATGGCGTCGCTGCCAAAGGGAGGAGAGGCTGCCCTCAGTGAGCGCCAGTCTGCCTTGCTCACCGAAGCCGTTACGGCGCTGAACGCAATTGATCCTGCAGGTGATCTTCTGCTGAACGGCGAAAGTCTGCGTCAGGCGCGCCTGTCCTTTGATCGGATTATCGGGCGCACGACCACTGAAGATATGCTCGATGCATTGTTTGGACGGTTTTGTATCGGCAAGTAAGTGTTTCACGTGAAACATCGCGCGAATTGGCGCGAGACCCTTTGACCCGCGGGGGACGTG
Organism: Erythrobacteraceae bacterium; assembly: GCA_024642545.1. Classification (GTDB taxonomy): domain Bacteria; phylum Pseudomonadota; class Alphaproteobacteria; order Sphingomonadales; family Sphingomonadaceae; genus Allopontixanthobacter. The sequence continues at coordinate 34,755 of JAHEAW010000012.1, read as the reverse complement.
GGCCTATCTGGCGCAGATGCATGAATTTGAGATCCTGATTGTTGGCGGCGGGCATGCCGGTGTCGAAGCGGCGGCAGTCGCTGCACGAATGGGTGCGCGGGTCGGATTGATCAATTTTGACCTTACGGCGATTGGTGCAATGAGTTGCAATCCTGCAATTGGTGGGCTGGGCAAGGGCCATCTGGTGCGCGAGGTTGACGCGCTTGACGGAGTGATCGGCAAGGCGGCGGATGCAGGTGCAATCCATTACCGGATGCTCAACCGCTCCAAGGGCAGTGCCGTATGGGGGCCGCGTGTGCAGGCCGACCGGAAGCTGTTCAAGGCATCGGTACAAGAGCAGATTGCCCAGCAAGCCAATATTCAGCTCATTGCTGGAGAGGTATCGGTATTGCTGTTTTCAGGCGGCCGCGTTGAAGGCGTGGCTTTGGCTGATGGCACGCGCCTGATGGCGCAAGCGGTCGTCTTGTGCACCGGCACTTTTCTGGGTGGAACCTTGTTCAGGGGCGAGGAACGGCTGACCGGAGGCCGGATTGGCGAAAATTCTGCGCAGCGCTTGGCGCAGCAGATGCGCAGTGCCGGCCTGCCGATGGCTCGGCTCAAGACTGGAACACCGCCGCGACTTGATGGCCGCTCCATCGATTGGGCGCAATTGGCGGAGCAGCCGTCGGACGGTGATGGCTGGAAAATGTCGCCGATGTCTGCAGTGCGGGTCAATCCGCAGATCTTTTGCGCAATTACACGCACTAATCAGCGAAGTCATGACATCATCCGCGCCAATCTGGACCGCTCGCCGTTATTTTCTGGTGCGATTGGCGCCGAAGGCCCGCGCTATTGCCCTTCGATCGAAGACAAGATTCACCGGTTTGGCGACCGTGACGGCCATCAGATTTTTCTCGAACCGGAAGGGCTGGACACGCATCTGGTCTATCCCAACGGGATCAGCACATCGCTGCCCACCGATGTCCAGCAAGCAATGGTGAACAGTATGGAAGGGTTGCAGGCGGCAGAAATTGTGGTCCCTGGCTATGCGGTCGAATATGACCATATTGACCCGCGCTGCCTGACGCAGGGGCTCGAAATTTCCGCCATGTCCGGCCTTTACTGCGCAGGTCAGATCAACGGTACCACGGGATATGAGGAGGCAGCAGCGCAGGGGCTGGTCGCCGGTATGCACGCGGCCGCGAGTGTTTTGGGGCGCGAGCCTGCAAGGTTGGACAGGGCGAACTCCTACATCGCGGTTATGGTCGACGATCTGACCCTGCACGGTGTGAGTGAGCCTTATCGTATGCTCACCGCGCGCGCTGAATACCGCCTGCGTTTGCGCGCCAACAACGCCACCACCCGATTGACTCCGCTTGGAATTGAGGCGGGTTGCATCGATGCAGAGCGGCAGAGATGGTATGAGCAGCGCGGCACGCGCGGGGCAGCTTGGGACAAGGCACTTGCAGCGGAAGTGTCGGCCGCAGAGCTTGCCACTGCGGGGCTTACGGTGCGCCGCGATGGCGGAACGCAAAAACTCTCAGACTGGCTGCGCTATGGCGGGATTGATCTTGAAGCGCTTGCGCCGTGGCTGCCCGATGGTTTCAGTGCAGATGAGGATATTGGACAAGAACGGGCTGAAGATGCGGCCTATGCGCCTTATCTGGCGCGGCAAGACAGTGAATTGCGTGATTTGCGCGCAAGTGAGGCAGTGATCCTTGCCGCTGACTTTCCCTTTGGGGAGATTCCAGGCCTTTCGAATGAGATGAAAGAGCGGCTGCTTGCCGCGCAGCCGCACACGCTGGCAGCCGCCGGACGGGTTCCGGGTATCACCCCTGCGGCGCTGTCGGCGCTGCTCGTCTTTGCGCGCCGTCATGCACAGCGGCAGGCGGCATGATCCGCAGCGAGAGTGAGGCGCGCAACTATGTAGCCGGGCTGTGCGATGGCAGGGCCTTGGCGCGGCTTGAGCACTTTGCAGCAGCGCTTGCAGAGGAAAACACGCAGCAGAATTTGGTCGCAAAACCGACACTTGAGGTCGTTTGGCAGCGCCACATTGCCGATAGCGCGCAATTGCTGGCGCATGTTCCACGTGAAACACAGAGCTGGCTTGATCTTGGAACCGGCGCGGGTTTGCCGGGCTTAGTCATTGCGATCATGCGTCCGGAATGGGACGTGATGCTGGTCGAATCGCGGGCGCGGCGGATCGCATGGCTGAGCCGAATGGTCGGTGATTTGGCGCTTAACCGCTGCGAAGTGATGGGCCGCAGGCTTGAGCTGGTTGAGACTGTCCCGGTATCGGTCATCAGTGCGCGCGCCTTTGCGTCGCTGCCACGTATCCTCAACTTGTCCGCGAGATTTTCCACAAGCGATACGTTGTGGTTGTTGCCCAAAGGGCGTTCTGCGGCGCAAGAATTGTCAGAGCTGCCGCAAGGCACCCGAAAATTGTTCCACGTGGAACAATCCTTGACCGATGATGATGCGGGAATCATTGTCGGAAAACTTACAAAGAGGTGACGAGCCAGCATGATTACCATCGCCATTGCGAACCAGAAGGGCGGGGTGGGCAAGACCACCACGGCGATCAACATAGCGACGGCAATGGCCGCAACGGGTTGGAAGACGCTGCTGATGGACCTCGATCCGCAGGGCAATGCGTCGACAGGCATGGGGATAGACAGCCAGTCACGAGGGCGATCGAGCTATGACATTCTGGTTGACCAGCTTCCGCTTGCCGAATGTATCCAGCCAACCAGCATTCCCGGCCTTGATCTAGTCCCGGCGACCGTGGATCTGAGCGGGGCGGAAGTAGAGCTGGTGTCGGTGGAAGATCGCACTTCGCGCCTGAGTACGGCGCTGGATGGGCACAAGGGCCACGATATCTGTTTTATCGATTGTCCGCCTTCGCTTGGCCTGTTGACGCTGAACGCGCTGGGTGCGGCGGATACATTGCTGGTGCCGCTGCAATGTGAATTCTTTGCGCTAGAGGGGTTGAGCCAGCTGTTGTTGACGGTCGAGCGGGTCCAGCAACGCTTCAACCCTGATTTGGGGATCGTTGGCATCGTTCTGACGATGTTCGACCGTCGCAATCGCCTCACCGATCAGGTGGCAGATGATGTGCGCGATTGCCTGGGCCAACTAGTGTTCGAATCGGTGATCCCGCGCAATGTCCGGCTGTCGGAAGCGCCAAGCCACGGTCTCCCGGCGCTGGTCTATGACCACGCCTGCCCCGGAAGCCGCGCCTATATTGCCCTGGCGCGCGAACTGATTGGCCGCCTGCCCGAACAGAGGAAAGCCGCATGACCGACGCTCCGACCGATCCGATTCGCTTTTCGATTCCGCCGCGCACCGCTGATACCAAGCGCAAATTGGGGCGGGGCCTGAGTGCCTTGATGGGGGAAACGCGCCGCGAAGAACCGTTAATCCGCAAGGAACAGTCTGAAATTTCGAGTAATTCTTCGTCTGCGTCAGGTGATGGTGCGCCAGCCACTCGGTCTGGCCTTGCGTCGTTGCCGATCGCTTCGATCGAGCCGTTGCCGGGCCAGCCGCGCAGCTATTTCAACGAAGAGGCCCTAAGTGAACTGGCTGCTTCGATTGCCGCGCGCGGGGTAATTCAGCCGATTATCGTGCGACCCCTGGCGGGCGGGCGTTATCAGCTCGTCGCAGGTGAACGGCGTTGGCGCGCAGCGCAAATGGCACGGCTGCACGAAATTCCTGCGCTGGTTCGCGATCTCGATCACCGCGAAGTCATGGTCTTGGCGCTGATCGAGAATATTCAGCGCGAAGATCTTAATCCGGTTGAGGAAGCGCGCGCCTATCAACGGCTGGCCGCAGAAGACGGGCTGAAGCAAGCGGAAATTGCCAAACTGGTCGATAAATCGCGCAGTCATGTCGCCAATTTGCAACGTCTGTTGGTGTTGCCCGAAGAAGTGCTCGAACTGGTCGAGGCGGGCGAGCTTTCGATGGGCCATGCACGGGCGCTGATCGGGCATGACAATGCCGCCGCTCTGGCGCGGAAGGCAGCAGCGCAGAAGCTGTCGGTGCGCGAAGTGGAACGGCTGGTGAAAGCGCCCACTGCTGGCACAGATACAGGGCGGCGTACTGCGCGGACTTCGCGCGATCCGGCAAAGGATGCCGATATTGCGGCCGTGCAGGGGCATCTTGAAGAGTTTCTCGGGCTTTCAGTCAAGATCAGGACCGACACTGATCCGCGGTCAGGCGCGGTTACAATTCGCTATCGCACCTTGGATCAGCTTGATCTGATCTGCCAGCGGCTTACCGGCGGTGACATCTAGAAAACGTCATAATTACGGAGAGATACAATGATAGCGAGCAAGTTTTGCAGGCGCAAAGGTTAATGTTTTGCGGTTCACACGTTAACCATGACCGGAAGTAAAGATTGAACTGAGTACTTCTACATAGGGTCTCACGGATCGGCTGGGATGCCAGTCCGGCGGAGGGCCACGGTGGTCTTGCCGTATGGGATTTGAAGACCACCTTTGGAAGGACCAGGGACACATGAAAAAATTTCTTCGTTTTGGCGCTGCGGGCGCCGTTCTCGCTGCTTCGATGGCTATGGGTTCAACGGCTTATGCTGCTGATACGGCCAGCGCCACTGCCAAGGCAGAAGTTCTGAGCGCGCTGACATTGGCTGTAACTCCCGGCACGTCGCTTGATTTCGGCGGGATGGTCGTTCCGGCAGGCGGCGGTTCGGCATCATATGATGCCTCATCCGGCACTTTGAATTGCACCGGCGTTGTCTGCAGCGGCACAACCGGCCTAGCTTCCTTTGATATCACGGGCGGCACCGCCAACAAAGCTGTAACCATCAATTTTGGCGCAACTTCGGTGAATCTGGTAGGCCCGGCTGCGACAGACATCATTAAGCTGAGCAATTTCAATTCGAACGCCACGCTTGTTACAACGCCGTCTTCGCACTACGAAACAACATTGAGTGGTACCGGCACCTCGACCTTCCTGGTTGGCGGCGACCTGACCCTGGCGGGCACCGAAGCACCAGGCGTGTATTCCGGCACCTTCGCCGTCACGGTTGTTTATAGCTGATTGAATAACTCTCTCTCGGCGGCCCAAACGGGATGCCGGGCAAAAAGTGAGGCCGCGTCCACAAGGGCGCGGCCTTTGCTGTGCGGGCTAAAGGTTACGCGAAAAAAATGGCAGCTGGGGGGAACATGTTTAACCGATCTTAACCCTATTTGCTTACCCCCTCAGGAGAAATACCGACTGGCCGTGTCATGCGGCGTTAATTTTCTGAGGACCCGACTCCATGTTTCATCACGCGTTCCGCCGCTTTGGCCGTGCCCTTGTCGCTGCAGCGGCAACCGCTGCCATACTGTGTCCCCTGCCCGCCAGCGCGCAAGGCGATCTGCTGGTCGCCCCGACGCGCGTAATCATGGATGGCCGCCGCGGCGCCGAAGTGATCCTGAGCAACATTGGCAGTGAAGAGGCGACATATCGAATCGGGCTGGAACTGCGCCGGATGACCGATGATGGTGATCTGGTCCCAGTCACAGAAGATCAGGCCAATGCCAAGGAACAGGCTGCAATGGCCATGGTGCGCTATGCCCCGCGCCGGATAACTCTTCCGCCAGGTCAGCCGCAGTCAGTGCGAATCGCTGCCCGACCAGCCGCAGATCTGCCCGACGGCGAATACCGGGTCCATATGACCTTCACCGGTATCCCCAAGCCGCGCCCGGTTACGCAAGAAGCTGGTAACGAGCAAGGTATCAGCGTCAAGCTCATCCCGGTGTACGGTATCAGCATCCCGGTATTTGTACGCAAGGGCCGTCTCGAATCTGCGGTGGTTTTGCACGACCCCAAACTGGCTACTGACGCCGCTGGCAGGCCGCAGTTCGAACTGCAAATGACCCGTAGCGGGCAGAGCTCAACCTATGGCGAGCTGCGTGTGCTGCATGCCGGCAGCGATAAGCCGATCTACATGGCGCGCGGCATTGCGATTTATCCCGAAGTGACGGACCGCAAGGTGACGTTCACCCTGTCGCCGGACCAGGCGGCCGAAATGAAGGGCAAGCTGCGGATAGAATATCGTGAAATGCCCGAAGCGGGCGGCGGCCTGATCGCGGCGCTCGATACAGTGCTGAACTGAGCAAGGACCGCATAGCCGGAACCCCATGCCATGATACGGCGCACCTTCTGGACCCCATCCGCCGCTGCGATTTTCGCGGCGGCGCTTGGCGTTGGTGTGCCGATTGCTGCTCCGGTGCAGGCGGCACCCTCCTCAGCTTCTCCAATCGCGGCAGCGGCCCGCCAGACCACATGGCAGGCCAATCAGGACGACTTCCTGTTGCTGCAAATTGTGGTTGGCTCCTATAAGCTCAACAATGAAGTGCGCGGATATCAGACAGATAGCGGCGTTTGCCTCGATCTTGCCGACGTCATTCAGTCGCTCGATCTGCCGGTCCGGCTCGACAAGAAGTCGCGCCGCGCAACTGGCTGGCTGTTTGCGGAGAATCAGAAATTCACGCTCGACCGGGAAGCCAACACGGTACAAAACGTGAACACGGGGACTGCGCCGCTGCATGGCGAAATCCACGATACACCTGAAGGCTGGTGCGTCGATACCGCCGCCTTGTCGCGCTGGTTCGGCGTTACCCTGAAGCCTGATCTGTTCAATTCAGCGATTCGCTTGCAGAGCGACACCAAACTGCCGTTCATTGATGCCATTGAACGCAGAAGTCGCGCCGCGCGACTTCGCCCTACGCGGCAAACCTTCGATCTGTCCGCTTACCAGCATGCCGATAGCGAGTATAAGGTCTGGCGCACACCATCGGTCGATGTGGTCGCACGGGCCGGTTATAATGCGGGCCAGTTTGGCACGCAGGACGGGCCTACGGGGCGCTATGAAGTTTATGCCGCCGGCGAAGTGGCTGGCGCCAGCTTTGATGCGCGACTTTCGTCTGACAGCCGACTGAAGCCGCAATCGTTGCGGATCAGCGCCTATCGCTATGACGCATCGGGCGGCCTCCTGGGCGGCCTCCACGCTACGCAGGTGGTTGCAGGCGATGTTCAAACCGATAGCAGCCAGTTGACCGGCCAGAGCGCTGTGGGACGCGGCGCCTATATCAGTAATCAGCCGCTTGGCCGCCAATCGCGCTTCTCCAGCACCACAGTGCGCGGGACCTTGCCGGCTGGCTGGGACGCTGAACTGTATCGCAACGGACAACTGATCGCCTTCCAGACCGATACGGCAGATGGGCGATACGAATTTGCCAATGTCGATCTGTATTACGGGCAGAACGATCTTGAGGTCGTGCTTTATGGTCCGCAAGGCCAGATCCGGCGCGAAAAATTCCAATTCCCCGTTGGGCGAAGCAATATCGAGCCGGGCAAGACCTATTATTGGGCCGGCATCCTGCAAAATAATCATGACCTGATCGATTTGCGCAATACGTTTGTTGGCACCAACCAGGCATGGCGCGGCGGGGCCGGGGTTGAGCACGGACTTGATCAGCGCACCAGTATTGCACTGGCTGCGCATAGCTTCGTGCTTGATGGGGACCGCCGAAATTACCTGGAAAGCAATCTGTTCCGTACGATTGGGCCGATGCAGGCTGAATTTTCGGCGGCATATCAGTTTGGCGGCGGCACTGTGGTGCAGGCCAACGGCCTTGGGCGCTTTGCCGGGATCAATCTGGGCGCACAGGTGAGCTGGGTACAGGGAGATTTCGCCAGTGAGTATGTCACCAGAGGGCTGCGCCGCGAATATGCCTTCAATTTCGATACATCATTGAAATTAGGGCATTTTATTATGCCCCTCCAAGGCTCTATCGATCATTCGGACTTGCGTGATGGCGGAAAGCTTACCCGAATGTTAATGCAGACAGGGTTCGCGATGCGCGGCTTCGCGCTCACCGCACAGCTTCAGCGCGATGTGCGTAATGATCCGGGACAAAATGACCAGACCAAGACTACCCAGTTGCGGCTGCTGGCCAATACCAGGCAGTTTGGCCTGAATTTGCGCGGTTTGGCGAGCTTCAACCTTGAGGGATTCAACAAGGGCCTGCAGTCGGTTCGGTTGTCGACTCAGAAACTCATTGACGACAAGTCCAACCTTGCGGCCGATATTGAATATCAGGCTGCGCAGAAGGATACCAATTTCACCTTGGGCTATACGCGCCGGTTTGATCGGTTTGCGCTGCGAGGAGATGCCAGCCTGTCGACGAGCGGCGCGGTGGGCATGAATGTCGCGCTGTCGTTCAGCTTTGGACCCAATCCGATCGGCGGGGGCATTCGCTTCTCCGAAAAGAAGCTGGCCAGCAACGGTCAGGCCGCAGTGACGGTGTTCCGCGACGATAATGGCGATGGCAAGCGCGAGCCGGGCGAGGATCTGCTCAAGGATGTCTATGTGGAAGCCGGTCTGCGTACCACCGATGCAATTACCAACAAGAACGGTCAGGCCATTGTTGACGACCTGCGCCCCTATATACCGGTGCTGGTCGGGGTCGACGAATCTTCGCTGGGTGATCCCTATCTGGTGCCCGCAATCAAAGGGATCGTGGTTACTCCTCGCCCCGGAGTTTCGACAGTGATTGAAATCCCGATTTCACCGTCGGGCGAAGTCGAAGGTGAGTTGCAGTCGCCCAGCGGGACCGCAATGTCCGGCGTAGCGCTCGAATTGGTCGACAGGCGCGGCGCAGTTGTGGTGACAACGATGAGCGAATTTGATGGCTTCTTCCTGTTTGAACGGGTGCCCTATGGCCAGTATCACCTGCGGGTTGCCGCGGCGGCCGCGCGGACCTTGTCGGTACGCCAAGCCATTGGCACTGCCCTTGAGGTAAAACGCGGGAGTGAGGTTGCACGGCTTGGTTTCATCCGGCTGGTCGAAGGCGGGATGACTATCGCTCAGGCTGATAGAACTCAGCAGGCCGGCGCTGGCGTCCTGGCACAAGGTCCGCCTGCGCCTGTCAGCGAGTCACCCTGACCGGCCCCATTGCCATTGAGGCATAACCGAGGCCGCTACTTGGTTTTGGAGTATTTTCCGGCGGGCAGCTGTGCGGGCTTGACTGGCACCAGCTTGCTGGGGCTCGGCTTGATCGGTACCCGCTTTGAGGGTGTCATGCGAACCGGCGCCGGAACCATTTTGGTTTCCTCCACCCATTCCTGTGTCACATATTCATGTTCGACCGCACGCTGCGGAATCGGCACCATAACCGGGACCAGCATGACCGGGCCGTAACCATAGGAAACGCGGTGATGCCCTTCGGCAAAGCGCGCCAAATAGGCTGCGCACCAATCGTCGGTTTCCTGCCGCTTTTTCTTGTTGTGGCCGCGATAGCGCAGCTGGCAATCAGCCAGCCATTGAGCGTTGGCAGGCGCAGCGTCGCTTTGCCAGGACTGGAGCGGCGCGGAATACGCCATTGCGCCGCTGCCAAAGCCGCCGGGCATGAAATAAATCGGTGCACCAGCCATCGGTATTGTCTGATTGCCAGGCGCCGGATAGTCAGGTGCAGTATATGGCGCGCCGGGATAGACTGGATAGCTATCGTGAAAATGCTGCGTTTCTGCCGGATCACCCGGCATCACGCGCCGTTCAATCGCGACGTCCTTGCGCCTGGTCTGCCGCTCTGCGCCCGGGCCAATTGGCTGGACAATCGCATGCTCTTCATACGTCACCGCCGGCGCTGGCCCGCCCTGTGCCGACATATCCGGTGACATTTGTGCCGACACAGGGTTGCCAGCAGCAAGCGCGGTCGAGGCAAGGCTGAGCGTGATCAAATGGCGGGCGCGCATCATAAATCCCCTGAAAACAAAGCCGGAAAATTCCACGGCGTTAACGAAAAATCTACCATTGCGCAGCGCGGGAAGCCAATGGCTACGTGATCTATGTCCCGTTTCGGGGCGCAAACCGGGGTCTGGCCGAGCCCGGGAACAAGGCTCTCAAATTCGGTCGGCAAGCATCCGGGCCAGTGCTTCGATACCCGCTGCATCGCCTGCATCGAAGCGCGCAAGCTGCGGACTGTCGAGATCGATGACCGCTACTGCTTGTCCGCCGCGCATAACAGGAACGACCAATTCGGAGCGGCTCGCTGCATCGCAGGCGATATGGCCGGGGAAGGCATGGACATCTTCGACCAGCTGCGTTTTGCCGGTGCTGGCTGCGGTGCCGCACACTCCCTGACCCAGCGGGATCCGGATACAGGCTGGCCGCCCTATGAATGGCCCCAGCACCAGTTCACTGCCGACAAGTCGGTAAAAACCGGCCCAGTTCAGCTGCGGTAGGAATTCCGCCAGTAGCGCAGCAACATTGGCCATATTGGCAACCGGATCGGGTTCATCTGCTGTCAACGCATCAGCCGCTGCCACCAGCTGCCGGTATAATTCGCTCTGTGGCAGATCGCCATCGGGTGTAAAATCGAACATGGCGGCTCTCTACCGCGCTACGGGATTGCTGCAAGCGGCACTATTCTCTATCTGCAATTGTATGAGCACCAAACAGAAAATCCTCGCCTGGTCACTGGGCATCATCATCGTGGTTGTCGCGGGCCTGACCTGGGTCGTGCGGGGCGACCCGGCCCAGCTCCCGATGGACAAAGTCTCAGGTACTGATCCGACGTTGGTAGACCCCGACGCGCAAACAATTCCGACCGTTGGCATCGCCAAACCGGTTGGGTGGGCAGCCGATCAGGTTCCGGCGGCGGCGCAGGGGCTGGCGGTCACGCGCTTTGCTGACGGGCTTGAGCACCCGCGCGTAATTTACACCATGCCCAATGGCGATGTGCTGGCAGCACTTACTCGCGGCCCGGCGATCGGTGAAGGCGGCGGCATCGAAGGGTGGATTGCCGGCTGGCTGATGAAGCGCGCTGGCGCTGAAGGCGTATCGCCCAACAAGCTGGTGCTGCTGCGCGATACCAATGGTGATGGCAAGGCAGACAAGATAGAGACCGTGCTCAGCGATCTCGATTCGCCGTCTGGCATCGCATGGCGGGACGGGACGCTGTATGTTGCCAACCACAATGCTGTGCTCTCCTATGCTTATCCGCTAGGCGCAGACAAGGTCACTGGCGCGCCCACCAAATTGATGGACCTGCCTGCGGGCGGCAATCACTGGATGCGCAACATCATTCTCAGCCCTGATGGCAAGAACCTGTATGTCGCGGTCGGCTCATCGTCCAATATTGGCGAGAACGGGATGGACAAGGAAACGGGCCGTGCGGCGATCTGGGAATATAATATCCCATCCAAATCCCAGCGTATCTATGGTGCGGGGATGCGCAACCCCAATGGTCTGGCGTGGAGCCCGTGGAGCGATGAATTGTGGACCACAGTCAATGAGCGCGACATGCTCGGCTCTGACCTGGTGCCCGATTATCTGACCAATGTGCCGCTGGGTGTGAACTACGGCTGGCCGTGGGTCTATTGGAAAGACAAGATTGACGAACGCGTGGACACGCCGATGCCTCAGTTCATGAGCGATTATGTGCGCCGCCCGGAATATGCGCTCGGCCCCCATGTTGCCGCATTGGGGCTGGTGTTCAGCAAGCAAGGCAGCACGATGGGTCCAAAGTTCAGCAACGGCGCGTTCATTGCTCGTCACGGGTCGTGGAACCGGCGGCCGCTATCGGGCTATGATGTCGTCTATGTCGCCTTTGATGAACGCGGCAACCCCAAGGGAGAACCGGTGGAAGTGCTGAACGGGTTCCTCAACCAGGATGGCACCACCAAGGGACGGCCAACCTGGGTGTCCTGGGCAAGCGACGGGGCCTTGCTGGTGAGCGATGACACCGGCGGCATCATCTGGCGCGTAACCGCGCCCGGCGCGCAGCCGCAGCCACCAATTGTCCAGCTCAAAACCAAGTCGCTGCCGCCTCAGAGCGAGCTGAGCGGCGATCCCAAGGCCCGCTTTATCGAGGAATATGCGCGCCAGGCGATCGAGCCGAAGTAGCCGGGGGAATTGCGGGCCTATCCCGCCAGATCAGCCGCCGCCAGTTCGTACAACACGCTCGCACCGGCGATGGCTGCGGCTTTGAGGCCTTGCGCTTCGGGGATTATGTGATCGAGGAAGTAGCGCGCTGTAACGCGTTTGGACGCGGCTAAGGCGGGGGCCGCACCTGCCTCGGCGGCGCGCTTCTGGCGCAGCATTTGCCAACCAGCCACGGCCACTGCACACATGGTGCAAAAGGGCACGCTGCCGGCCAGTCTATCATCTATGCTGGCGTCATTTTGCATCCATGTGCCAATCGCGGCGCAGTCCGCCGCCAGCGCCGTAAGCGCGGGTTCGTCTGCGGCATCGGCAGCAATATCAGCCATCAGCCGGGCGAAGACTGCACCATTTTCAAACCCGAGCTTGCGCGTAACCAGATCTGCTGCCTGAATGCCGTTGGTGCCTTCATAGATCGGGGCAATCCGGGCATCGCGGTAATGCTGCGCAGCGCCGGTTTCCTCGATAAAGCCCATGCCGCCGTGGACCTGAACACCGATACTGGCGACTTCAATTCCGGTATCAGTGCCCCAGGCCTTGATCATAGGGACCAGCACTTCGGCCCGCCGGGCTGCGCCGTCATCGCCCAAAGTCCCGCGATCGACTTGGCCGGTGGTATAATAAAGCAGTGCACGCATCGCTTCTGTCAGGGACTTCATCCGAATCAGCATCCGCCGAACATCGGGGTGCTCGATAATCGCCACAGGGGAGCGGTCAGGTGACCCTGCGCGTGCTGATTGCACCCGGTCCGTGGCGTAATACATGGCTTGCTGCAGCGCGCGTTCGGCAATCTGCACACCTTGGCTGCCAACATTGATCCGGGCGGAGTTCATCATTGTGAACATTGCCGCCAATCCACGATTTTCGGTGCCAACCAGCTCGCCAATACAGGCGCCATTGTCGCCATAGCTCATCACACAGGTCGGCGAGGCATTAATGCCCAGCTTATGTTCCAGGCTGACACAGCGCAGGTCATTATGCAGGCCAGGCGAGCCATCGGCGGCGACATGATATTTGGGTACGACGAACAGGCTGATCCCGCGGGTTCCCTCTGGCGCACCCGGCGTGCGGGCCAGCACCAGATGAATGATATTGCCCGACAGATCATGTTCGCCCCAGGTGATATAGATCTTCTGGCCATTGATCCGGTATTTGCCGGCATGTTCGCCACTCTCGATCGGCACTGCGGTGCTGCGCAGCGCGCCGACATCGCTGCCGGCCTGCGGCTCGGTCAAATTCATGGTCCCAGACCACTCTCCGCTCACCAGCTTGGGCAGGTAAAGCGCCTTTTGCGCATCGCTGCCGTGATGCTCAAGCGCTTCGATTGCGCCGATTGACAGCATTGGCAGCAGGTTGAAGGCAAGATTGGCCGTACCCAGATTTTCCAGCACATTGCAGCCCAATGTGCTTGGCAGACCCTGCCCGCCAAATGCGGCGGGGGCAGAAATGGCATTCCAGCCTTGTTCGACATAGGCTCGATAGGCTGCTGCAAAGCCATCGGGCAAGCGAACGACGCCGTTTTCCAGTTTTGCTCCTTGTGTGTCGCCAATCCGGTTCAGCGGAGCCCATTCACCTGCAGCAAATCCGCCGATACCCTCGACAATCGCTTCAACCATATCTGGCTCGGCAGCGGCAAATCTCTCGTTTTGGGCGAGTTCTTCGATTCCAGCGCATACCTTGATGGCGAGCAATTGGTCCCGAGTCGGCGGAGAATAGACAGTCACGGCAGGTTCCTTGGCTTCTGGCAGCTTGGCTTTTTAACGCTTCACCTATAGCGCGGCGGCATGTCGGGCAAGAACGCTACGGAAATGCTAGCAGCGGATGCGGCGGGAATCGCGCGGGCCGCGCGAATCATCCGCAATGGCGGCCTTGTCGCCGTGCCGACCGAGACAGTTTACGGCCTTGCCGCGCGGGCAGACGATCCTGATGCGGTGGCGCGGATCTATGCTGCCAAGGGGCGCCCCGGCTTCAATCCGCTGATCGTCCATGTGGACAATTTGGCGCAGGCGCAGGAGTTGGCGGATTTCCGGGCTTCGGCGCTGCAAATGGCGCAAGCTGTTTGGCCCGGGCCGGTTACTTTGGTGCTCCCGGTAAAAGAAGGTGCAGCGCTGGCCCCGGCTGTCACGGCTGGGCTTCCCACAGTCGCTCTACGGATGCCGCAAGGGGAAGTCATGCGCCAGCTGATACAGGAAAGCGGCTGTCCGCTGGCCGCCCCGTCAGCCAATCTCAGCAATGCCATCAGCCCCACCAGCGCCGCCCATGTTGCCGCCACTTTGGCTGGGCGGATTGATCTCATTCTTGATGCAGGCCCGTGTGAAAAAGGCCTCGAATCAACGATTTTGGCCCTGCGTCATGACGGCAGCTGGGAGATTCTGCGACACGGCCCGGCTGATCTGGAGCAGTTGCACGCAATTGCCGCTGGCGCTGTTCATTCACGCGCTGCGCAAGCGGAGATGATCGAGGCGCCTGGCCAGATGGCCAGGCATTATTCGCCCGGCAAGCCTCTGCGGCTGGGTGTGCAGATGGCTAATACCGATGAATTCCTGATCGGTTTTGGCCCGATTACAGGTCATCTGAACCTGTCTACCACCGGCGATTTGGTGGAGGCAGCGGGTGCGCTCTACGCGGCGCTCCATGTCGCCGCAGCGTCTGATTATCCTTGCATTGCAGTTGCCCCGATCCCGCAACACGGCATTGGCGCTGCGATTAACGACCGGCTGTCCCGCGCCGCCGCTTGATGGCAATCGTCAACTTGGTTCGTAGGGAACTTGTGGGCTGAGTGTTTCTATTTCCGCTTTAACCTCATCCAGCTTGCGGCAGGCTTGCGGATCGCCAGCATCACATTTGCGCGCCAGTTTTTCGCGTGCGCGGTCCAGCTTTCCAAGCCGATCTTCCCGCCGGCGAATCTCGCGCCCACGTTTTTGATCGGCTTCCGCCTGGCTGGTGGTCGCCAGATCAGCGGCCTTGCCGACCACTTTGACCGGCGCGGTGGCAACTGACAGGGCGGTGCGCGCGATACAGCCCGGCAGCATGAGGATCAGGCCGCCAGCTAACACAAGGGCTATGTTCCGCATGGAAATTCCTTTCCAACAGAGCATAGCGCGCCGCGCCTTGCGCTCCAGTTAATCTTTGGTATCGGCATCCTTCCTGACGGTCTGACAGGTCACTGTCCCCGCGCCCATGGATTTGACCGTACAGGTTGCATTGCCCGTAACAGTGACATTGCCAGAACCCATGACAGTGGCCTTGACCGCGCCGTCGCTGGCAAAGACGGTATCGCCTGAACCAAGGATAGTGACCTCGGCGCCGTCCACTTTCAGATCAGCCAACTTGGCGCTGCCCGATCCTGCCACTGTAAGCTCAAGCGTCTTGGCCGTCCCGGCCGCGCTATAGGTGCCTGATCCGCCGATGGTAATTTCCAGCTTGTCACTGGCCAGATTGGCCGATTTGGCGGTGCCGCTGCCGACGATATTTACTTCTGCATCGCTCGCCAAAGATGCGGTTTCGATCGTGCCCGAGCCCGCCAAGGTCATTGATTTGGGGCTGGGCATGGTCACATGTACCGTGGCACTGCCCATATCGCGCCAGTTCTTGCCTTCGCGCATAATGGCCAGCGTACCGTCCTTGAGCGAGAAACGCAGCGCGGCGACCGCATCGGCGTCGCCATCAACATTGATACTCAATTTGGCACCATCGCTGACCAGGACCGTATCCGGCCCAGCCAGGACGAGTTCGTCCGGCGCTTTGCCCGACATATCAAGGTCCGCCAGCTTCACGCCGTCGGTGTCATTGATCCGGATATGCGTACTATCGCAGCCTGCCATGCCAGCTGACATGGCGACAACCGCGAGCGGGGCAATTTTCCTGAAAAATCCGTGTAACATGAGCTGTATTCCTCCGCGCAATTCCGATTTCCGTATTGGCGATGTAATACAGTATGCCGCATCCCACAAGGCTGGTACGAAAAAGGGCCGCCTTTCCAGGCAGCCCTTCGTCGAATTCTATCAGTCGCCCGTCGGTCGGTCAGGCTTCTTCGGCGTTATCGTAATACTGCGGCGCATGTTCGCGCAGCACGTCGAGGATTTTTCCAAGCGCAGTTGGCTCGTCAGTCTTCTCCATGGCGGCCAATTCACGGGCGAGCCGACTGGAGGCCGCTTCGAAAATCTGGCGTTCGGAATAACTCTGTTCGGGCTGGTCATCCGGGCGGAACAGGTCACGGGTCACTTCGGCAATCGACACCAGGTCGCCCGAATTGATCTTGGCTTCATATTCCTGTGCCCGGCGGCTCCACATGGTCCGCTTGACCTTGGGTTTGCCCTTGAGCGTTTCCATCGCTTCCTTCAGCGTCTTGTCGCTCGACAGCTTGCGCATCCCGATTGCGTCAACCTTGTTGGTTGGCACGCGCAGCGTCATGCGCTCTTTTTCAAACCGCAGCACATACAGTTCCAGCTGCATTCCGGCGATTTCTTCATTTTGCAGCTCGATCACCCGGCCCACCCCATGTTTAGGGTACACCACATAATCGCCAACATCGAAGGCATTGGCCTGAGTTGCCATACTTATTCCTTTCGTGCAGGCAAAACCGCGACCCGGCAGTCCATGCTCCTGGAGACCACACCATTCCGGCCAAACCACACTGGGGCGTGCGAATGGCGGGCGGAACCGTGCGGTCGAAACCGGATCATGCTGTCTTAGGTGGTCCTGCCTTTCCAGATCATCGGCTGTCACCGGGACCATACCGGTGCAGTTGCAGCATTATATAGCAGCTTCGCAACAAAATTTCTACCCCGCAGACAGATCGGTCCGCCGCAGGGTGGAAATAGTTTCAATCAGGGTCACCTGCGCCGCCGGAAAACCGGCGCGAGGCGCGGATCGACTAGTCGCCTTCGCCCGGTTCGGGGGTGAAGTACTTGTCAAACTTGTCCTCTTCCCCCTTATGCTCGTCGGCATCGGCGGGCGGTTCCTTCTGACTGGTAATATTGGGCCATTCAGCGGAAAATTTTGTGTTAAGCTCAAGCCACTTTTCGAGATTGTCCTCGGTATCGGGCAAGATTGCTTCAGCGGGGCATTCAGGTTCGCACACGCCGCAATCAATGCATTCGCTGGGGTTGATCACCAGCATTGTTTCGCCTTCGTAGAAACAGTCTACCGGGCAAACTTCGACGCAATCGGTATATTTGCACTTTATGCACGCGTCGGTGACAACATAAGTCATGGCAGCGTGATCCCCTTGTCCTGATCGCCATTGGCCAAATTCTTGAACATTGGTGCTATGGCGGATTGTCCCGCTTGGTCAAGCGCGCGATAACAGATTTGCGCTTCGGCCGCGGGTCCGCGCCGGTCCGGCAAAGCCAGAATTTCGACAATGCGGATAGTTTCGCCAATCGGGAAGGTGAGCACATCCCCAATTTCGATAGGCAGGCTGGCGCGCGTCACCCGCATCCCATTGCGCCGTATATGTCCCTGGTCAACCAGCCGATGGGCAAGACTGCGCGTTTTCACGAAGCGCAAAAAACACATGAGCCGGTCGATCCGCATCACCGAATCAGATCCGCCAGCGCAGCAAACGCATTACCTGCCGCAGGTTCGGCGAGCTTCGGATTAGGCGTTCGGTCAGGCCTTTTCATCTTGTGCTGCGCTTTTTGCCGGCCGGACCTTTTATCTACGGGCGCTGAGGCCCGATGCCGGGCTGAACTTCTTCGTGGATGCCATTCCCACTTGTCGGGTGCCGGGGGGCCAAACGCCCCTTCCGGCAGGTTGCGGGCAGGCAAGTGGCGAAAACCGCCGACACCCAGCAAGTGGGCGAAACTATCCAGCGTAAGGCCCGTAGAAATGGCCAGCGAAGGGTCGAGCACAAACCTGCGCCCAGCGGCTTGAGCGCGCACCTGATGGGCCGCCTTGACCAGCTTTTCGGCAATATCTATCCGCACCAGCTGTTCGCCTGCCGGCCGGTATCCCGATGGAATATGGCGAGACTTGCCGATCACCGATTGCATCGCATCTTGCAGGGGTCGCTTGTCATAACCCAGATCGTGCAACAAGCGGCGCGGGGCAGGCTTGAGCAGGGCCGCCACGAACACATCGAGCGCGCCGAAACTGACGCCAAGCCGCCGCAGGAATGGCCTTGCTTCCTTGGGCAAATGCTCCAGTGCGGCGTCTTCGCGGCTGACGTGACCGTGGCCTGCAAGCAGCGCAATCAGCAGCGCCCGCGCTTCTGAACCTGCTGCTGGGTCACGCGAAGCCTCTTCCAGCTTCGCCAGCGGAGCAAGCGGCGCTACTGCCTGCGCGGTCCATTGCTTGAGCGCGGTAACCAGCCGGCCTCTTACCGCCTCGGGCAGTAATGCCAATTCGCGCGCCGGAACCAAACGCGGCTGGGCGGCGCTCGCTCCTGGCTCCAGATCAGCGATCCTTTGGCTGTCCCACCACAAAATACCCTTTTCCAAAGAGAGTCCTGCAAGATCGCTGGCAATCAGCGCTTCGGCGCGCTCTGCCAGCAAGCGGGGGAGCGCCTTTTCGCCCGCCGCAAGCAGCATCTTGCGGTCTGCATGCCCCAGTTGGTGATCGACTGAAAAGCGGAAGCCCTCAATCTTGCCAATGGGCTCGTCTTCCACCAGCAACTGGCCATCTTCGGTCAGCGAAACAGGAAGCAATGACGCGTCTTGTCCCAGTGTTTTCATCAGGATTGCAGTCCTCCGGTTGACGAAACGTTCGGTCAGGCGGCCATGCAGCGCATCCGACAGCCGCGCTTCGACCGCTCGCGCCCGCCCCGCCATTTCATCGCGCGCCAGCACCCAGTCAGGGCGCTGACAAATATAAGCCCAGCTGCGGATAGCAGCGATCCGCCCTTGTATGGTGTGAATATCCCCTTGCTGATTGTCCAGCTCGGAAATCCGTGCGGCAACAAAATCAGCTCCCAGATAGCCGCCGCGAAGGTCCTGCCACAGCCGGGTGACGAAGCGGCTATGCGTATCTGCGCCCTGCTGGCGGAAATCAGGCAGAGAGCACACCTCCCAGAAGCGGCGCACCTGGGCATGGCCAGCGATGCCCGCCGCCCATGGCTCCTGGGCCAATTGCTTGAGCACCGCCAGATCGATTGCTTCGGGCGCGAGACTAAGCGCAGGGTTATCCGGCGGCGTTTCAAGATCGCCGATCAACATCGGCAATGTCTCAAAGCGTGGTTCAGCATCGCGCCAGAACAGCCGTGTAATTGGTGCGAACCGGTGTTCTTCGATGGCGTAGATCTCTTCTTCGGTAAACTGCGCCGGCTCCGCATGGGGTCCCGAAAGACCGGTCAGGGTGCCAAAGGTGCCATCGCGCTGATGGCGCCCGGCCCGTCCGGCAATCTGCGCCATTTCTGCCGGGTGCAAGCGGCGCTGGCGAACCCCATCGAATTTGGTCAGCGATGCAAAGGCAACATGGTTTATATCGAGGTTGAGCCCCATCCCGATCGCATCGGTGGCAACGATATAATCGACCTCGCCCGACTGGAACATGGCTACTTGCTTGTTGCGGGTTTCGGGACTGAGCGCGCCCATCACCACTGCCGATCCGCCGCGAAAACGGCGCAGCATTTCAGCCACGGCATAAACTTGTTCGGCAGAAAAGCCGACGATTGCGCTACGCGGCGGCAAGCGCGAAAGTTTGCGCGGCCCGATATGGCTGAGCGTGGAGAAACGCGGGCGCTGAATGATCTCTGCGCGCGGAAGCAACTGTCGGATCATAGGTTCCAGCGTTGCCGCGCCCAGCAGCATGGTTTCATCCCGCCCGCGCGCATGCAGCAGCCCGTCAGTGAAAATATGTCCGCGCTCGCGGTTTTCGCCCAGTTGCGCCTCATCCAGCGCGACAAAGCTGTAGCCGTCCTGTTTCGGCCCGCCGCGCAGGGGCATGGCTTCGGCAGTACAACAAAAATAGCGCGCATCGGGCGGCTCGATCTTTTCCTCGCCCGTAATCAACGCCACTTGTTTGGCGCCCTTGATCGCGACAACCCGGTCATAAACCTCGCGCGCAAGCAAGCGCAGCGGAAAGCCAATGGCTCCGCTTGAGTGGCCGCACATCCGTTCGATCGCGAGATGCGTCTTGCCGGTGTTGGTAGGACCCAGCACGGCCTTGATCCGATTATCATCGCCGGTGTTTGCAGGGAGGGTGTGCGACATAAGCGCAAATGTGGCACCCTGCCGGGCGCACGACAACCATTCGCCGCTTCCCATCAACAGCCTGCCGCGCGGGCAGGCCAGATTATCGCAGCTTAAATCCACATTAACTTTAAAAGTGCAGGAAAACCGGCGAAGGCCGATTAGGAAGGCCGATCAAAGCCCACATCGGGCCGCAAGCAGGAGGGCGCGCTGTACACGATGCGCGATGACGACGGATTGACGCCAGCAAATCTGGCCGGTGGGGAGGAGCAATCCGCCTCCACCGGGCTGGCTTTTGATCCGTCTATTGCCCCGGATAGTCAGCCGAAGGCGCCGCCGCCAATGGTATTTCACCGCGGCCGCAGCCTGCCAGAACGCCTGGCTGATTGGCGCAGCGGCTTGTCCGAAAAGATCAAGGCGGTCGATATTGCGCCGGACCTTGCAGAAAAGATTGGCAGTCGCCGCTGGTTTCGCGGATTGGGCACCTTAATTGGCCTGTCAGCCGCTGCGCTGGCATTCTGGCCCAATTTTGCGCCGCTCGAAGCTGCGCCAGCGATGCAGGTCGACCGCGGTATCCGCGACGAATTTCGCAGCCAGATGATCATGCCGCTCGCGCTGGGAGCTGATAGCGGCCGCCATATGGGTGCGACGACAGCCGTTGTTCCGCTCAAAGCTGCGCCTGAGCGCCCCCAGATTGAGCTGCTCGCAACGCTTGGATCGGGGGACAGTTTTGGCCGGATGCTGCAGCGCGCAGGGGTCGGGTCGGGCGATGCTGCAAGGGTCAGCGACCTGATCGCCCGAACCATGCCTCTTGGTGATATAGAATCGGGTACTCAGGTCGACATTACGCTGGGCCGCCGTCCTGCTCCGGGCGAACCGCGCCCACTGGATGCGCTCGATTTCCGCGCCCGCTTTGACCTTGAACTGGGGATCACCCGCAGCAGCGGCAGTCTGGCACTGGTGCGCAAACCGATCCGGGTTGACGATACGCCTTTGCGGATTCGCGGGACAGTGGGCCAAAGCCTGTACCGGTCCGCGCGTGCCGCTGGCGCTCCTGCCAGCGCGGTGCAGCAATATCTCAAAACCCTGGGCGATCAGGTCGATCTTGATCAGGCCATGCGGCCAAATGACACTTTCGACATGATCGTTGCCTACAAACGTGCAGCCACGGGTGAACGGCAGGCTGGCCAACTGCTTTATGCCGGGATTGACCGTAGCGGGAAGCCCAGCACACAGCTGATGCGTTGGGGTATGGACAATAAATTCTACGAAGCTTCGGGCGTTGGCGAACAGCGCAATGGGCTGATCGCGCCGGTTCCTGGTGCGATAACGTCGGGCTTTGGCATGCGCCGCCATCCGATTTTAGGCTATGTCCGGATGCATTCGGGGCTCGATTTTCATGCCACTTATGGTGAACCGATTATGGCTGTCACTGAGGGGGTGATTATCGGGGCTGGCCGGATGGGCGGCTGCGGCAATGCCGTGCGGATCGATCATGGTGGCGGCTTGCAGACCCGCTATTGCCACATGAGCAGGGTGGCTGTGAGCCGGGGCCAGCGGGTCCGCCGCGGGCAAGTGATTGGCTATGTTGGGTCGACCGGCCTTTCGACCGGGCCGCATCTGCATTACGAAATGTACCGCTCAGGCCGGGTGATCAATCCAGCGTCGGTCAAATTCGTTACCCGCGCGCAGTTGTCGGGCGATGATCTGCAGAAATTCCGCGAAGCACTGTCACGTTTGCGGACGGTCTCGCCCGGCGCTGCGCTGGAGCCTCTGGCTCCCGATCATGTTGAGGAAAAGGTGCCCACGCGTGAGATCGACAAGGTCGAACAGCCCGTAAAGATCAACTAGCAGCTAGCGCGCGGTCTGCGCAGGTTGCACTACGGCAATTGAACTTTCCTGCAATTCGCGCAACAGATGCTGGATGACTGCTTCCTATCCCAATCTTCGCCTGCGCCGGACCCGGGCCACTGGGTGGAGCCGCGCGCTTCACCGCGAAAATATTCTGACGCACGCTGATCTGATCTGGCCGCTATTTGTTACAGATGGCAGCGGGGTGGAGCAGCCAGTCGCTTCGCTTCCCGGCGTATCGCGCTGGTCGCCCGACCTGATTGGAGTGCGCGCGAAGGAAGCTTCCGCGCTTGGCATTCCCTGCATCGCCCTGTTTCCCAACACCCAGCCGGACCGGCGCAGTGATGACGGGGCTGAAGCGCTCAATCCTGACAATTTGATGTGCCGCGCAATCAAGGCGGTGCGCGATGCATGCGGCGCAGATATTGGCATTCTGACCGATGTCGCGCTTGATCCCTATACCGCGCACGGGCAGGACGGATTGCTCGACCATGCGGGCTATGTCGTGAATGACGATACAGTCGCGGTGCTGGTCGATCAGGCGATTAATCAGGCCGAAGCCGGGGCGGACATCATCGCACCATCAGACATGATGGATGGCCGTGTGCGCGCGATTCGCATGGCGCTGGAAATGGGCGGTCATCACAATGTCCAGATCATGAGCTATGCCGCCAAATATGCGAGCGCATTTTACGGCCCGTTTCGTGATGCGGTCGGGTCTGGCGGGCTGCTCAAAGGCGATAAGAAAAGTTACCAGATGGACCCTGCCAATGGCGAAGAGGCGCTGCGGGAAGTGGAGCTCGACATTGCCGAAGGTGCGGACAGCGTGATGGTCAAACCAGGCTTGCCCTATCTCGACATTGTCCGAAGGGTGAAGGAGCGCTTCGAAGTGCCGGTGTTCGCCTATCAGGTCAGCGGCGAATATGCCATGATCGAAGCAGCGGCGGCGGCAGGAGCGGGGGACCGCGATGCGCTGGTGCTGGAAACTTTGCTGGCGTTCAAGCGCGCGGGATGCAGCGGCGTGCTGACGTATCATGCAGCCCATGCCGCACGGCTGCTCCGTGGCTGATTTCCGGCTCGAAACAGACCGGTTGGTGCTGCGCGATTGGCACAGTGATGCCGATTGGGAGCAGTTCTTTCGCCACACCAACACCGCAGCGGTCATGCGCTGGTTGGGCGGGGTATTGAGCACTGACGGCATGACGTTGCAGCGAGATCGGGTGGAAAGTTGCGCGGCGCGACACGGCCATTGCTTCTGGCTGGTGGAGCGGCAGGAAGATGGCGGGCACCTGGCGGGCGAGGTGCTGGGCTTTTGCGGGCTCAAGCGTGCGGACGCACCGGGCAGCAGCGTTACCGGAGCGGTGGAGATCGGCTGGCGTATGCGCGAGGACGCATGGGGGCATGGCTACGCCAAGGAAGCAGCCCGTGCAGCGATGACCGCCGGGTTTGAACAATTCGGGGCCGAGGAGATTGTGGCGCTGACAGTGATCGAAAATTCCGCCAGCTGGGGCCTTATGGAACGGTTGGGAATGCGCCGCCACGAGGAACTGGATTACCCCGATACGCGATACGATCCGCCCTGGCGCGATACGATCGTCTATTCGATGGCGCGTACGGCGTGGATCGCATCCGACTAGGCAATATAGCGAATTAGGTGGCGCGCTGCCCAATATGGCGCCTAAACTGTCTCGACTGGTGGGGGTAATCGAGAATGGCAGATAAAGCGGCGTCGGCAGATGCTGGCCTTACCGCAGATAATGGTTCGCGGCGACTGTTCGTGGCCGCAATCCTGACTGGCAGTTTCTTGCTGTTTCTGGTCCAGCCCATGGTTGCGCGACTTGCCCTGCCCCGTCTGGGGGGTGCGCCCAATGTCTGGAACAGCGCCATGCTGGTTTATCAAGCCTTGCTGCTGGGCGGATATGCTTACGCCCATTTCCTCAGCCGCTGGACCGTTCGGCGGCAAGCCATGGTCCATTTGATTTTGCTGCTGTTGGCCGGGTTGACCCTGCCAATCACACTGGCAAGGCTTGCGCCGCCAGCGCCGGGATGGGAAGCGCTTTGGGTGCCTGCGCTGCTGGCGCTGACAATCGGCCCGGTGTTCTTTCTGGTGTCTGCGCAAGCGCCATTGATGCAGCGCTGGTTCGCTGCCGGCCGATCTGCGGGCGATCCCTATGCGCTTTATGCAGCATCCAACATTGGCAGCTTCGCAGGGTTGATCTGCTACCCCATTTTGTTTGAGCCCAACCTGACGCTCAAGGCGCAAAGCTGGTTGTGGAGCGCTGGCTACGGGGTCCTAGTGCTGTTTGTCGGCGCAGTCGCCTGGACCCGGCGGGAAGCACAACAAGTTTCGCCAGCCTCAATGTCTGCGGTGGCTGAGCCAATGGGGGCGAGGCGCATTCTTCTGTGGCTGGTGCTGGCCGCAGTACCTTCAGGCCTGATGCTCTCGACCACGACCCATCTGACGACTGACATTTTCGCCATGCCGCTGCTTTGGGTCATTCCGCTGGGGCTTTATTTGTTGAGCTTTGTTCCGGCATTCTCAGAAGATCGGGCGCTGGCTGCCACGATTACTCGATACGCGCCGCTGGTTCTGCTGCTGGCAGGCGGCATGGCGATGATGTCTGGCGGCAACGGCAATCTATCGGGCGCGGTGGTAGCCGTGGTGATGATGTTCATTGTCTCGGTCGCATTGCATGCGCGCCTGTATGCATCGCGCCCCGACCCGGCGCAGCTGACATTCTTTTATCTAATCATGTCCGCTGGCGGTGTTTTGGGCGGCATCTTCACCGCTCTGGTTGCCCCGCTCACATTTGACTGGGTGTGGGAACATCCGCTTTTGGTGCTGGCTGCTGCTGCCTTGATCCCGCTGGGGCAAAACCCGGCTCGGGTGCGCAATCTTTATGCCACCGAGCGCCGCCGGTTGATGATTGCCACCGCTGCGCTGGTGCTCTCGATTGCGGCGATGGTGACCATGGTTCGGGCAGAAGCAGGCGAACATGCGCTGTTGTTTTTGGCCGGTATGGCAGTGATCATACTGTGTGGTCTTGCAGTTCAGTTCGTCCGCTGGGCCTTTGTCCTTGTGCTTGGCCTGTTGATGCTGGGCAATGGCGGACTGATTACCATGACGATTTCGGCAAATCATGCGCGAGAGCGCAGTTATTTCGGAATTTATACAGTTCGCGACTTTACCGATCCGCCGGTCAGGATTCTGAATCATGGCACGACCATGCACGGAATGCAGTTCATCGATCCGGCGCGGCGGCTAGAGCCAACTTCCTATTATGGGCCAAGTTCTGGCGTTGGCATCGCGCTGAGCAATGCGGACTCCCTGATTGGCGACCATGCGCGCGTTGGAGTGGTCGGGCTCGGCACTGGAACACTGGCTTGTTATCGCAAGCCAGGGCAAAGCTTCACCTTTTTCGAAATCGACCCCACGATCCTGAAATATTCACAGCGGAGGGACTTCACCTTTCTGTCCGATTGTGCACCTCGGGCCAAAGTGGTGATCGGGGATGCGCGGCTGGAGTTGGCGGCCATCCCCGCCAATTCCTATGATATTCTGGTCATCGATGCGTTCAGTTCGGATGCGATCCCGCTGCATTTGCTGACCAAGGAAGCCTTCGCTGTCTATGAGCGGGTAGTCAGCGCCAACGGGATCATCATGGTGCATATCTCCAATCATTACATCAATTTGAGACCGGTTCTCAGCGCTGCTGCTCATGAAATGGGCTGGTCGGCGGCCTTGCGAGCCGACCGGCCGGCGCCTAATGATGCGACTAAGCCGTCTAACTGGGTCGCTTTGACCCGCCGCACCACTCAACTGGCTGCGCTGGAGGCAAAGGACCCTGCCGCTCCTTGGGTTGCATTGGATAAGCCCGCCCCGCAGGCATGGACCGATGACTATGCGTCGACCATACCCTATGTCGAATGGCACAATATTTTGGGGTTTTGATGATGGAATGTTCGCGTCCCGGCGTTTCGCTTATTCCGATCCACGGCAAGGTTCCGCGCATCCATGACAGCGCATTTATCGCGCCCGGGTGCCGGATTATCGGAGATGTGACGATCGGTGCCGATTGTTCGATCTGGTATAATTGCGTGCTGCGCGCTGATGTTAGCCGGATTGTGATCGGGGACCGGACCAATGTGCAGGATGGCAGTGTGCTGCATTGCGACGGGCCTCATCCGGGCGATCCGGACGGCTGCCCGCTGATGATCGGCGAAGATGTGCTGATCGGCCATCTGGCGATGGTGCATGGCTGCACTATCGAGGACCGGGGTTTTGTTGGCCTGGGCGCGATTGCCATGAACAAGTCGCGCATTGGCAGCGATGCCATGCTGGCTGCCGGAGCGATGCTGACTGAAGGTAAAGTGATGGAGCCACGCACCTTGTGGGCCGGTCGGCCGGCCCGGTTCATGCGCGAGCTTGGCGATGCAGCGATTTTAGGCATGCGCATGGGGGTCGCACATTATGTCGAAAATGGCCGCCGTCATGCAGTAGCGCTCGCCGAAATGGCCGATAGCGCCGCTAAGGCCTGATCTGCCCAATGCAGCCGGCCTGCTGGCGCTGGCGGATGGCAAAGGCCGGCTCGCGGTAAAGGTCACTCCGGCGGCGCGCAGCGAGGCGATCATCCTTGATCAGGGATTGATCCTGATAATGGTCCGCGCTCACCCCGGCGTTGGCGATGCCAATGAGGCAGTCTTGAAATTGCTGGCGAAATCACTGGGCCGGGCGACGTCACGGCTTCGTTTGTTGCGCGGCGCAACCGGGCGAGATAAACTGGTGCAAATAATTCCCTAGGCGCTGTGCCCTTCAAAGTAGCGGGCCCACAGCGTAAGTAGCGCAGTCCAAGCTGTTGCGGCAATCAGCGCCCAGAACGGCCAAGCCGTAAATACCCTTGCCCCAATAATTGCACCGGTGACCAGCGCCAGCCACAACGCTATCGGGTTCGCCCACCCGGGCAGAACCCTGCCTTGCATCCGTGCGGCAATCGCTTGCCCCATGCTCACCAGACTGCCGGTCATATATGTCACGCCTACTGCAACATTCCCGTCCCGCCGAAAGGCGTTATTTAGTGCGCCCATGGCCAGCACCATAAATGCCATCATCACGGCTGTATGGCCGAACCATCGAGTGATGCATGCACCGCCCAGCAGGATGGCGGCGAAGGCCAGTATCCAGGTCTTGCGCCACTGGCCCGCATGGTCGGAAATGATTGCTCCGATTGTCACCCCGGTAACAAAGCCGCCGATCAGTGCGAGCGGGATGATCGCTTGTTGCGGCCGCTGCGTCATATCCACTGCAAGACGCGTGGTATTGCCCGACATGAAGGAAACAAAATAGCGATCAGCCGAAAGGAAGCCGACTGCATCGACATAGCCTGCAAGCGCAGCAATGCCTGTCCCAAGAATCCGGCGGGGGCGGTCATAGCGCTGCAAGACTGCCTCCGCTCAGAATTTCACCGGCGCATCGCTCAGATCAGTTTTCGCCATCGCTGCTGTCATCAGCGCCTTCATTGGCCGATGCATCGGGCTTCTTCGCAGCAGGCTTGGCCGAGGCTGAACGCGCCGCCGGTTTCTTGCGCGGTTTGCGCTTTGATGCCGCTTTGGGCGGCGCGGGCGTCATTTCGAAGGATGGCTTGCCGTCCTTTACGGTGACATGCACCTCGCCGCCATCGGCCAACTTTCCGAACAGCAATTCTTCAGCCAATGGCTGCTTGATCTTGTCCTGGATCAGGCGCGCCATAGGACGTGCACCGTAGAGACGGTCATAACCCTTGTCGCCCAACCAGGTCCGCGCATCGCTATCAAACTGGATGTGGACGTTCTGTTCAGCCAGCTGCAATTCCAGCTGGAGGATGAACTTGTCGACCACCCGGGCCACGGTTTCGCGGCCAAGATAGCTGAACGGCACAATCGCATCGAGTCGGTTGCGGAATTCAGGGGTGAACATCTTTTTCACCGCTTCATCTCCTGCATCTTCCTTCGATACATCGCCAAAACCGATCCCGCTGCGAGCCATATCGGCAGCGCCGGCATTGGTGGTCATCACCAGCACCACATTGCGGAAGTCCACGGTCTTGCCATGGTGGTCGGTCAGGCGGCCATTATCCATCACCTGCAGCAGGATATTGAACAGGTCGGGATGCGCCTTCTCGATTTCATCGAGCAACAGCACACAGTGCGGCTGCTGGTCGATCGCATCGGTTAGCAGACCGCCCTGATCATAGCCGACATAGCCCGGCGGCGCCCCGATCAGGCGCGACACGCTATGGCGTTCCATATATTCCGACATATCAAAGCGTTGCAGCGGAATACCCATAATGCTGGCGAGCTGCCGTGCGACTTCAGTCTTGCCAACGCCGGTCGGGCCGGAAAACAGGAAACTGCCAATCGGCTTGTCCTGATCGCGCAGGCCAGCCCGGCTCAGCTTCATCGCGGTTGAGAGTACTTCGATCGCCTTGTCTTGTCCGAACACGACATGTTTCAGATCGCGTGAGAGGTGTTCAAGCGCTTTCTTGTCATCAGAGCTGACCGATTTGGGCGGGATACGCGCCATAGTGGCAATTACTTGCTCGATTTCCTTGGCAGTTATCTTCTTCTTGCGGCGGCTGGGTGGAACCAGCATCTGCATCGCGCCCACCTCATCGATCACATCGATCGCCTTGTCGGGCAATTTGCGGTCATTGATGTAGCGTGCGCTCAGTTCCACCGCGGTCTTGATCGCATCGGGAGTATATTTGACCTTGTGATGGTCCTCAAAAGCGCTGCGCAGGCCTTTGAGGATCTTGATCGAATCTTCCACAGTGGGTTCGTTCACATCAATTTTCTGGAACCGGCGCAGCAAGGCGCGGTCCTTTTCGAAATGATTGCGGAATTCCTTGTAGGTGGTCGATCCGATGCAGCGGATGCTGCCGCCCGACAGCGCTGGCTTGAGCAGATTGGATGCATCCATCGCCCCGCCACTGGTCGCACCTGCACCAATAACTGTATGAATTTCATCAATAAATAACACAGCATGCGGCATCTTTTCGAGTTCCGACACGACTTGTTTGAGCCGCTCTTCGAAATCGCCGCGATAGCGTGTCCCGGCAAGCAGGCTGCCCATGTCGAGCGAATAGATCACAGCCTCTTCCAGCACTTCGGGCACATCACCTTCGACGATTTTGCGCGCCAGGCCTTCCGCAATTGCAGTTTTACCTACGCCCGGATCACCGACATAAAGCGGGTTGTTCTTGCTGCGCCGGCACAGGATCTGCACCGTCCGGTCAACTTCCGGGCCGCGGCCGATCAGCGGATCAATCTTGCCTGCCTGCGCCTTGGCATTCAGGTTGACGCAGAATTGGTCGAGCGCCGAATCCTTCTTGGCGCTTCCGTCAGCGGCCTTCTCCTCCGCAGCTGCCGCTTCTTCGCTGCCTTGCGGCGCGACCGAACTGCCGATCTGCTTGCCGCCCTTGCCAATCCCGTGGCTGATGAAGCTTACTGCATCGAGCCGGCTCATATCCTGCTGCTGGAGAAAATAAACCGCATAGCTGTCACGTTCGGAGAACAGCGCCACCAGTACATTGGCGCCAGTGACCGTATCCTTGCCAGAGGATTGCACGTGGAGAATTGCGCGCTGGATTACCCGCTGGAACCCAGCAGTCGGCTGCGGATCAGCATCATCATCGGTCTTGAGGGATTGGTATTCCTGATCAAGATATTGGCGCACCACATTGCCCAGCTCGGTCAGATCAACCCCGCAAGCGATCATCACGGCCTGCGCATCGCTGTCTTCCACCAACGCCAGCAACAAATGTTCCAGCGTGGCATATTCGTGCCGCCGCTCCGACGCATTGGTCAGCGCGGTGTGCAGCGTTTTTTCGAGGTTTTGAGCAAAACTGGGCATTCAGCTATCTTTCGATGAAAGGAACGGACACTCCATTGCCGGAAAGGTAAAACGGCTATGGTTAATTTGAGCACAATGGCGTGGGCGCTTTGGTGCCCCGTCAATATGGGAAGCGGCGGAAAGATTGCGACCCCTGCCCGGCATCAGCTGCTTTTCCCGAACATGGCATTGGCGGCGTTACGGTGAGCGGCGGCCTTGTCCCGGTGCGCTTCGACTCGCGCAATTTCTGCCCTGAGCTGGTCAATGCGTTCATCAAGCTCATGCTGCGAATAAGGCGAAAGTTCTTCGGTGCGGAGCTTGCTCGCTGCATCGCCCCGGGGGCGTGGACGATCATCGTCTTCCATCTGCATGCAAGATCGCAATGCTTGGCGCTTGCTGTCAATGGGCGCTGCGTATAGTTCCGCCACAGATTGATCGAATTGTAGCGTAAATGCTACAGTTTGGGACGTTTCATCGCTCCGATGCCCCTTGTGTGTAAAACAGGAAACCTGATGGCCGACGCAACTTCCTTCACTTTGCCTGCCACCATGACCGCGATCGGCTTCGATGCGCCCGGCGGGCCGCATGTTTTGCGCGCCGAAACGCTGAATGTGCCGAGTCCCGCTGAGGGGGAAGTCCTGGTCAAAGTGGCTTTCGCCGGGGTCAATCGCCCCGATGTGATCCAGCGGCAGGGCTTTTATCCCGCGCCGCCGGGCGCATCGCCCATCCCCGGCCTTGAAATCGCAGGCGAAGTGGTGGCGATTGGTGAAGGCGTGGCATCAGATCTTGCCGGAACCCATGTCTGTGCGCTGGTTACCGGCGGCGGGTATGCACAATATTGTCTCGCCAAAGCAGCGCATTGCTTGCCCGTTCCTGCCGAAATGTCGCTGGCTGAAGCAGCGGCCCTGCCTGAAACATTGTTCACTGTGTGGCATAATGTGTTCGAACGCGGCTGGGCGAGCGAGGGCGAGGTGTTGCTGGTCCATGGCGGAACTAGCGGGATCGGAACGATGGCAATCACGCTGGGAAAATTGTTCGGTCTGACCGTCATCGTCACCTGCGGCAGCGAGAGTAAATGCGCTGCGGCCCGGCAAATCGGTGCTGACCATGCGATCAACTATAAGACGCAGGACTTTGTTGAGGCGGTCAAGACGATCACTTCCGGGAAGGGTGCCCAACTGGTGCTCGATATGGTTTCAGGCAGTTATGTCGCGCGCAATTTGACCTGCCTTGCTGAAGATGGCCGCCATGTCACGATCGCCGTGTTGGGCGGAATGCAGGCGGAAATCAACATGGCGCAAGTGATGGGCCGCCGGCTGACACTGACCGGATCGACGCTGAGGGCGCGGCCAGATAGTTTCAAGGCAGCCGTATGCGAGGAAATCCTGCGGCACGCGTGGCCTTTTGCCGAAGAAGGGGCCCTGCGCCCGGTAATGGATCAGGCCTTTCCGCTGACCGAGGCCGCGGCGGCTCATGCGCGCATGGAATCGGGCGAGCATATCGGGAAGATCATATTGGAGATGTAAGATGGCTGACAATTTGGTGCTCCATGAGGATGTACGTAGCGGAAATTGCTACAAAATCAGCCTCGTTGCCGCCCTGCTTGGCCTGCCGCTCGAACATGTCCAATACGATATTTTGCGCGGTGAAACGCGCACGCCAGAGTTTCTCAGCCAGATAAATGGCAATGGCCGTATACCGGTGCTGCAAGTGGGGGACCGCTTCCTGCCTGAAAGTAATGCTGCCTGCTGGTTTCTGGCTGAACGCAGCGCACTGATCCCTGCCGATCCGTTCGACCGGGCCGATATGCTGCGCTGGATGTTCTTCGAGCAGCACAGTCATGAACCTAATATCGCAACCTTGCGTTTCTGGCTGCATTACATTGGCGAGGCCAATCTGTCTGAGCAGCAACGCGCACAGATTATGGTCAAACGGATTGCCGGTGAAGATGCGCTGGCAGTGATGGACCGCCATCTGGACAGGCGTGAATGGTTTGTTGGAGACCAGGTAACGCTCGCCGATATTGTGCTGTTTTCTTATACGCATATTGCCGAGGCTGGCGGGTTTCCATTGGAGGACCACCCCCAAGTTTGCGCCTGGCTAAAGCGGGTGATGCAGCTCCCCGGATTTGTGACAATGGGCTGACATTGCAGCAGATTGTGACCCCAAACAGTCACCAAATCGAGATTCGCGCGTAACAATTGGCTGTCATAGATCACAGGCGACCACCCGCCTGGAGAGTTCCGATGGCAGAAGAAAGCGCAGTTTCCTTCCCGGCTGACCTTGCCGCATTGGCCAATGTTGCCAGTTTCCCTGAGCGTAAGCCCGTTGTCCCCGAACGCACGCGGGGCGAGCGGATGCGGTTCCGCACGATCTGGATCAGCGATGTTCATTTGGGCACCAAGGGCTGCAATGCCGAACTACTGATCGATTTTCTCGACCATACCGATAGCCAGACGATGTATCTGGTGGGCGATATCATTGACGGCTGGCGGCTGAAGAAGAAGTTTTATTGGCCGGCAGAACATAATGACATTGTCTGGCGGATCCTGAAGCGGGCCCGGCGCGGTACCCGCATCGTTTATATACCGGGCAATCACGATGAAATGGTGCGGCCCTTTTCGGGCATGAACTTTGGCGGTGTCGAAATATTGCGCGCCGCTTTTCACGATACTGCCGATGGGCGCCGCTTGCTGGTGCTGCACGGTGATGAGTTTGACACGATCATGCTGGCGCACCGCTGGCTGGCATGCGTTGGCGATGCGCTTTACCATCTGGCAATGGGCCTCAACATCTGGGTCAACCGGGTGCGCCGCGCGTTCGATTTACCCTATTGGTCACTGTCCAAAATGGCCAAACACAAGGTCAAGAATGCGGTCGAGTTTATCAGCCGCTATGAAGAAGTAGTCGCTCGCGCTGCTGGTGAGCGCGGCGTTGATGGAGTAGTTTGCGGCCATATCCATACCGCAGAAATCCGGACCTTTGACGGGATTGAATATTACAATGACGGGGACTGGGTGGAAGGCTGCAATGCGCTGGTCGAACATTTCGACGGCCGGATGGAATTGCTTCACTGGCCCGAAGAAATTGCCAAGCGGGGGCGGGAAGAAGACACACTTGGCGCGGGTAAATCAGGCATAGCAAAGGTGGCTGCATGAACTGGTTCGCAGGCGTCCCGCTGGACGGCTGCGATGCGCAGCCTTATCCTGAACATATTGCAATCGTTACTGATGCTTGGCTGCCGCAAGTCAATGGAGTTGTTCGCACGCTGACGACGACGGCCACAATTTTGGAGAGTTGGGGGCACCGTGTAAGCGTGATCTCGCCCGATCAGTTTCTCGCGGTCCCTTGCCCCACCTACCCTGAAATCAGGGTCGCGCTGAGCTGGCCGGGGCACGTATCGCGGCGCATTGCCATGTTGGCCCCCGATGCCATCCATATCGCAACCGAAGGGCCGCTTGGTCTTGCGGCGCGGCGTCACTGCCTGCGCCATGATGTTCCCTTCAGCACGGCGTATCATACACAATTTCCGGATTATCTGGCACAGCGTACCGGGCTGCCAGCGCGCTATTTCTGGCGCTATATTCGCTGGTTTCACGGCCCGGCGCAGCGGATCATGGTGGCGACCGAATCGATCCGCGAACAATTGCGCGCTCAAGGGCTGACTCAGTTGCACCACTGGAGCCGCGGCGTCGACCTTGATTGCTTCACCCCTGATGCCCCGCCGCCTAGCGAGTTTGCCGACTTGCCGCGCCCGATCCAGCTCTATGTTGGCCGTGTGGCGATTGAAAAGAACCTTGAGGCGTTCCTCGGCGGCACTTATCCCGGTAGCAAAGTTGTGGTCGGCGATGGCCCGGCCCGCGCTGACCTGGAACAGAAATTCCCGGCCGCCCATTTTCTCGGCAAACGCCACAGCCGCGCGTTGGCGGGATGCTATGCGGGCGCTGATGTATTTGTGTTCCCTAGCCGCAGCGACACCTTCGGGCTGGTGATGGTGGAGGCGCTGGCCTGCGGAACGCCTGTCGCCGCCTATCCCGTTGCCGGCCCGGCCGATATTGTCACGGACGCCGTCGGCGCGTTGTCAGACAATCTCGACCGCGCGATTGCGGCGGCCTTGTTCAGCAGCCGCGCCGACTGCGCGCGCTATGGCGCTGAGTTCAGTTGGGACGTGGCTACACGCCAGTTTGCATCGGGTTTGGCGGCGATGGATGAAATCGCCTCTGTGCCTGAGTCCGCGGGACTGATGGCTTTCAGCTGAACCGATCGGGGCCAGCGGTCAGGCGCTGCGGCACATTGCCGCCCTATTTGCTTGCCCATCCGGAAGCGATGCCCTAAATCAGCGTCATACGGCCGCTCCGAAAGGGGCGGCCCTTCTATTTTTACCGGAGATAACCCCGTGTCCCAAGTCAAACCCCTAATGCCGCATGCCACAGCTACCTGGCTGGTGGATAACACCGCGCTCGGCTTTGAACAGATTGCCGAATTCTGCGGAATTCATATCCTGGAAGTGCAGGCGATGGCGGATGATCTGGCGAGCAGCAAATATACCGGCCGTGACCCGGTCCATGCGGGCGAACTCACGCTGGCTGAGATCGAAAAGGGACAGGCTGATCCATCTTACAGCCTGACGATGCAGAAGGCACCAGTTGCAGTAAGCCGGACCAAGGGCGCGCGTTATACACCGGTGTCCAAACGGCAAGACAAGCCTGACGGCATCGCGTGGATTTTGCGCAATCATCCGGAATTTTCCGACGCGCAGATTTCCAAGCTGATCGGCACCACGCGCAATACGATCAATGCCATTCGTGAACGCAGCCACTGGAACATTCAGAATATTCAGGCGAAGGACCCGGTGACCCTGGGCCTGTGTTCGCAGCGCGAACTGGACGCAGTGGTCGCCAAGGCGGCCAAGAAGCTGGCCCCTGTTGCTGACGAAGAAGTTGCCGCACCCGCCGAAAAGGGTGTCAGCGACC
>JAHEAW010000093.1 GCA_024642545.1 Erythrobacteraceae bacterium | reverse complement strand
TCCCCAAAGGCCGGCAACATCCGGCCAAGTGGGCCGACCACCTCAATGCCTGCCAAACAGCCTCTCGACGTCTTCCATCGACAGTTTGACCCAGGTCGGCCGGCCATGGTTGCATTGGCCAGAGCGCGGGGTGCGTTCCATTTCGCGCAGCAGGGCGTTCATTTCGGCCACTGACAGGACCCGCCCTGCCCGCACTGAACCGTGGCAGGCCATGGTCGCCATCACCAGATCGAGCTTTTCGCCCAGCAGCAATGCCTCGCCGTGCTTGACCAGATCATCATCGATATCGCCCAGAAGTTTGGCTGTATCCGCTCTGGCCAGCGCTTGCGGCACTGCGCGTACCAGCATCGCATCGGGGCCGAAGCGTTCGATCACCAGACCCAGCTCTGCGAGCTTTCCTGCAGCTTCCTCCAGCCGGTCACAGGCGGTTTCCTCCAGCTCGACCACATCGGGCAGCAACAGAGCCTGACTGCGTGTGATCATATCCTGCGCGCCCGCTGCACGCAGCCGTTCGAGCACGAGCCTTTCATGCGCGGCGTGCTGATCAACGAGTACCAGCCCGTCTGCCGCTTCAGCTACGATGTAGGTTTCTGCCACCTGCCCGCGCGCGATCCCGAGCGGGTATTCCAGCGCTGCACCTGGCAAATGTTCGGCCACTTCGGCGCGCCCCATCGGCTGTGCCAGCGCATCAGCGCTGACCCCGCGCCACTGTGCCACTGGCGCTGCGACATGGCCGGGCCGATCGTTTGGTGGTGAGTTCCAGTCATGTCCCGAAAAGATCGATGGCAGCGCCGGTACCGGTTCAGGCTCAGCAGCCGCGCCTTCCTGTATCCATCGACCCATTGCGGCCCCGTCAGGTGCCTGCGCGCTGCGCCGGTCACCTGTATCTAGCGCTTGCCGCAAGCCCGAGACGATGAACCCCCGCACCGCCTGCCCGTCACGAAAACGGACTTCGGTCTTGGCGGGATGGACGTTGACGTCCACTTCTTCTGGCGGGATCGTCAGAAACAGCGCCAGCACTGCGTGCCGGTCACGCGCGAGCATATCCGAATAGGCACCGCGCACTGCCCCGGTCAGCAGCCGGTCCTTTACCGGACGGCCATTGACGAACAGATACTGATGGTCGGCAATCCCGCGGTTATAGGTCGGCAACCCGGCAATCCCGGTCAGCATCATTGGCCCGCTGTGCGTGGGGCGCTGTAAATCAATCACTACGCCATTATCCGCCAGGTCGCGCGCGACAATGGTGGCAACGCGGGTCGCCAATGTTTCGTCCGGGTGGACCACAAGCGCGCGCCTGTCGCCATGTTCCAGCGTATAACCGATGTCGGGACGGGCCATCGCCAGACGCTGGACCACATCCTTGCACGCCGCATATTCGCTGCGCGGTGTACGCAAAAACTTGCGCCGCGCGGGCACTTTGGCGAACAAATGCGTTACTCTGATGCGGGTGCCCGGCGGCAGGGCAGCAGGCCCCTCTTGAGCCACCACGCCGTGATCGACTACGCGCTGCCACCCCTGATCAGCGCCGTGGGGGCGGCTTTGCATCATCAGCCGTGCGACACTGGCGATAGATGGCAAAGCTTCGCCCCGAAACCCGAGAGTGACGACTTGTTCAATCGCATCATCGGGCAGCTTTGACGTAGCGTGCCGTTCCAGTGCCAGTTCCATTTCCGCTGGCGCCATGCCGCAGCCATCGTCGGTCACTTCGATCATGCCCAACCCGCCATCGACCAGCTTGATCGCAATCCGCCTTGCCCCGGCATCAACCGCGTTTTCGACCAGCTCTTTCAGAGCGGCGGCCGGACGTTCCACCACCTCGCCCGCAGCAATGCGGTTGACAAGAGCTTCGGGAAGGCGGCGTATTTGTGGCATTGAAATACCGGCCTAGCGGCGAAGCGCAGCAATTTCGAGGCCGGTGGTGGAAAAACAGTGGAGCAGGGCCATAAATTTTTAGCCTTTTGTTCCGCCATTGGGTAAGGACCGCGCACTCCTTGTCATAAGCGGGTGAATACAGCTGTATCGCGCTGCAGCATGACCCCATAACTATACGGATCTGGCCAGCCAATGAGCTTTATTTCCCGCCTGTTCAAATTTGGATCGCAAAACATGGCGATCGACCTCGGCACTGCCAACACGCTGGTTTACGTGCAGGACCGGGGGATTGTGCTCAACGAACCATCCGTCGTCGCGATCGAGACGCTCAATGGCATCACCAAGGTCAAGGCTGTGGGTGATGATGCAAAGATGATGATGGGCAAGACGCCCGACAGCATCGAAGCGATCCGCCCGCTGCGCGACGGGGTGATTGCCGATATCGAAATTGCCGAAAAAATGATCGAACATTTCATCCGCAAGGTGCACGGCAAGAAGAGCATGTTCTCTTACCCCGAAATCGTGATTTGCGTTCCGTCAGGCTCAACTTCGGTTGAACGCCGCGCAATCCGTGATGCCGCCTCCAACGCTGGGGCCAGCCAAGTGTATCTGATCCTTGAACCGATGGCCGCAGCGATTGGCGCTGACATGCCTGTGACCGAACCGGTAGGTTCGATGGTGGTCGATATTGGCGGCGGAACGACTGAGGTGGCGGTGCTGTCCCTGCGCGGACTGGCCTATACCACTTCGGTGCGCACTGGCGGGGACAAGATGGACGAAGCGATCGTCAGCTATGTCCGGCGCCATCACAATCTGTTGATCGGGGAAGCCACAGCTGAACGGATCAAAAAGGATTACGGGATTGCCGTTGCGCCCGAAGACGGGATTGGTGAAACCATCACGCTCAAGGGCCGCGATCTGGTCAACGGCGTGCCCAAGGAAATCACGATCAACCAGGGCCATCTGGCCGAAGCGCTGGCAGAGCCGATTGGCGCGATTGTCGAAGGCGTGCGTATCGCGCTGGAAAACACGGCCCCTGAACTGGCCGCCGATATTGTCGATCAGGGCATTGTTCTGACTGGCGGCGGCGCGCTGATCAACGGGCTGGATGAACATTTGCGCGAAGAAACCGGCCTGCCCGTCAGCATCGCGGAAGACCCGCTGTCTTGTGTGGCAATCGGCACTGGCCGCGCTATGGAAGACCCCATCTATCGCGGTGTTTTGATGACCGCTTGAGGAAGGGACTGACATGGCGCCGCCTTCCAAACGGCGCCCCGGCTTTTCGCGCAGGGCGCAATATGGAATTTTTACCGGCTACGTGATTGCCGGGGCCGGTGCTCTGCTCGGTGCGGTGTTGCTTGCCTTGTCGCTGTGGCGGCCTGCCAGTTTCAATGGCCCGCGCACTGCTGCGCATGATGTAGTTGCACCCGTCGGTGCCGCATCTGCTGAAGCGCGGGTTGACGGGCTGAGCCTGATCGAGAGCATTGCAGGCTATCTACGCGCAGGTAGCCAGAACGCCAAGCTCAAGCGCGAAGTGGAACTGGCGCGTATTCGCCTGGTCGAAGCTGCAGCCACCAAGCAGGAAAATCTGCGGCTTAAGGCGCTCTTGGGTTTGACTGAGTCAGATTTGCCGCCCGTTGCCATTTCCCGGATTATCGGATCAACGGCATCAAGTGCGCGGCGTTTCGCGTATCTCGGCGCGGGCAGGAATGACGGTATCCTGCCCGGTATGCCGGTTCGCAGCCCGCGCGGAGTGCTGGGCCGCGTGCTGGAAGTGGGTGCCACCAGTTCGCGGGTCATGCTGCTGACCGACAGCCAGAGCGTCTTGCCAGTCCGCCGGGCGCAGGATGATGTAGTTGCCTTTGCCGAAGGGCGCGGCGACCGGCTGTTGCGCATCCGCTTGATCAACCTGGGGATCAACCCGCTGAAGCCGGGCGATGTTTTCGTTACCAGTGGTGCAGGCGGTTATTACCGGCCCGGGACTGCCGTGGCGATTGTCAGTTCGCTCACCAATGATGGCGCGCTGGCGCAAATCATCAGCGATCCTGCAGCGACCGATTTTGTGGCGGTCGATCCCGTCTGGCAGCCCAAGGCAGTTCAAGGCGCCGCTACCCCGGCCGAACAAGAGCTGACGCAATGAGCCGCAAGCCGCTTAAGCTGGCGCGGCGCGACCAATATGGCCGTCGGATCAACCGCGAGCATTTGCCTGCACTGGCGTACGGCGTCCCCTATCTGAGCATCATGATCGGATCGCTGCTGCCAATGCTGGTGATTGCGGGCGCAGCCCCGCTGGTGCCGCCGCTGGGCCTGATGCTGCTGATTGCATGGCGCTTGCTCAATCCCGGGATACTTCCGGTCTGGGCCGGCGTTCCCCTGGGTATGTTTGACGATTTGTTCAGCGGCGCCCCCTTTGGCAGCGCGATCCTGCTATGGTCGCTGGCGATGATTGCGATCGAAATTATCGAAGCGCGTTTTCCCTGGCGCGGGTTCGTTCAGGACTGGCTGACCAGCGCCATGATCCTGACTGCGTATATTTTCATATCAACGGTTTTGTCCGGGGCGAGAGTGAACGGCGCCATGTTGCAGGCAGCAGTGCCTGAACTTTTGCTGGCATTACTGGTTTTTCCGTTCATTTCCCGGATCGTAGCCCGACTGGACCGATTGCGCCTGATGCGCGTAAAGCCTTCTTGACGATGTCCCGCAACCGCCCCCGCCCCCTTGTCAGCGCTGCCACTTTGAAGAACGCCTATGATCGGCGGAGCTTCCTGATCAGTGCAGGCGGGGCCAGCGTGGGAACGCTGCTGGCGGCGCGCATGGCTTTCATCGCGATTGTCGAGAACGAGAAATACAAGGTCGAGGCAGAAAGCAACCGTGTCAACCTGTCCCTGATACCGCCGCGCCGGGGTTGGATACTAGACCGCAATGGGTCGCCATTGGCATCCAACCGGGCCGACTTCCGGGTCGATATCATTCCGGAGCGGATGCAGGATCCCGCTGCTGAAATTGGCGCATTGGCCAAATTGCTGGCGCTTGAGCCTGACAAGGTCGGGGACTTGCTGGACAAGGTCGAAAAGAGCCGCGGCTATGCCCCTGTCGAAGTTGCCAATGGGCTTAATTACGATCAATTCGCAGCTGTCAGCGTGCGCTTGCCTGACTTGCCCGGAGTCGTGCCGCAACGCGGATTTTCCCGGTATTACCCCACTGGCCCTTCGGTTGGTCACCTGATCGGCTATGTCGGACCGGCCTCAGCGGAAGAATATGAGAAGGACCATGATCCCTTGCTTATCACGCCGGGCTTCAAGGTTGGCAAGGACGGGCTGGAAAAGGATTTTGAACAGCAATTGCGCGGCGTGCCAGGTGCCCGCCGGGTCGAGGTGACCGCACAGGGGCGGATTGTGCGCGAGTTGGAAACGCGTGACGATGTTCAGGGACAGCCAATCAAGCTGACTATCGATGGCCCGCTGCAGGATTTTGCGGCCCGCCGCACTGGCTTGCAATCAGGCGCTGTAGTGGTGATCGATTGCCATACCGGAGGCGTGCTGGCGATGACGTCCATGCCCGCGTTTGACCCCAATAGTTTTGTCGGCGGGATTGGCCGTCTGCGCTGGAAAATGCTCAACGAAAATGACCATATTCCGCTGCTCAACAAATCGGTGCGCGGGCTGTACCCGCCCGGCTCCACTGTCAAGCCCCTGGCAACACTGGCGCTGCAGCAGGCCGGGGTTGCACCCGACGAGCATGTTTTTTGTCCTGGCGGTTACCGGCTCGGCAATCGCTTTTTCCGCTGCGATGCGGTGCATGGCTCGGTCGATATGCCGACTGCCATCGAAAAAAGCTGCAACACCTATTTCTGGACCATGGCGCACCGGGTTGGGTATGACGCGATCGCGCCAATCGCAAAGCTGATGGGACTGGGCCACGAATTTGAGTTGCCGGGTACCCCGCAGCGATATGGCACCGTGCCCGATTCCGCGTGGAAAATGCGCCGTTACGATCAGCAATGGACCGATGCCGATTCGCTCAATGCAGTGATTGGACAGGGCTATGTGCTGGTTTCACCGCTGCAGCTTGCGGTCATGGTCTCGCGAATTGCCAGCGGCCACGCGCTCAGACCGTCTCTGCTGTTTGGCCATTCGAAACCGATTGGCGCTGATTTGCCGTTTACTGCTGAACAATTGGCGGTGACGCGATCAGGCATGTACCGGGTCGTCAACGGGGCCGGTACCGCGCGCGGCGCGCGTATCCAGATTGGCGATATCGAAATGGCTGGCAAAACTGGCACTGCGCAGGTTCGCAAGCTGGTCAACCGCGGGCATGTGGCGGACTGGGCATCACGGGATCATTCGCTGTTTGTATGCTACGCGCCTGCCGCTGCACCGCGTTATGCAATGGCGGTGGTGATTGAACACGGCGGATTTGGTGCCAGTGCGGCTGCACCAATCGCAAAAGACGTGATGACCTATCTGTTCGATCCTCCAACCGCGCTCGACACGCTGCACCGGCTGGAGAAGGAATGGGGCGGTACGCCGCCGCAACGTATGGCCCGTCAATATGCTGATTATGTTGGCGAAGCGGGCTTCGAAGCGCCGCCCCCGGCTACTCTGGATATCCAGCGCCCGTCGGGCATAGATGCGGAAAGCCGCGGCGCTGCTCCAGAGATGCCTGAGCCTGTTGGAAGAGCGTCGCCTGCTGCGCAAGCACCAGCCGCCTCACCAACACCGACGGGCGGCACGCCGTGAATTCAATTATCCCCAACGCCGTTGGCCGCCAGCCGTGGGGTATGCTGCTGCCCTTATTCGTCCTGGTCGGATTTGGCGCGATGGTGCTTTATTCGGCTGCTGGCGGGCATTGGCAACCCTATGCCAGTTCACACCTGCTGCGCTTCGCGATTTTCCTGGGGGTCGCTTCCATCATGGTCCGGTTCAACCGGGATTTCGTGATGTTCATGGCCTACCCGGCCTATGCCGGGGTGCTGCTGCTGCTGGTGGCGGTGGAAGCGATGGGCGCGATTGGCGGCGGTAGTCAGCGCTGGCTCAGCCTGGGGCCTCTGGTCTTGCAGCCCTCTGAATTGATGAAGCCGGTGATCGTGCTGGTCCTAGCCAAGTTTTACGCCAACTTGCCCGCAGGCATGACCCGCGACTGGCGCGCCCTCCTTCCTGTGGGCGGGTTGATTGGTGCGCCGATGGCGTTGGTGATGCTTCAGCCTGATCTGGGAACTGCCTTGGCAATCGGCTTTGGCGGGGTAGTGCTGATGTTCCTTGCCGGCCTGCCGCTGCGCTGGTTTCTGGGGGCCGGCGCTGCCGGTGCCGTGATCGCTCCGCTGGCGTTCTTTTTTGGTCTCAAGGCCTATCAGCAGCGCCGCGTTACCACCTTCCTCGACCCCGAAGCCGATCCGCTGGGGTCAGGCTATCACATCATGCAATCGAAGATTGCCATCGGGTCGGGCGGCTTCTGGGGCAAAGGGTTCAACGAAGGGTCCCAGAGCCATCTCAATTATTTGCCAGAGGCGCACACAGACTTTGTGTTTGCGACCATGTCTGAGGAGTGGGGCTTTTTTGGCGGACTGGTGGTGATCGTGATATTCGGGATCATCTTGCGCTGGGGCATGAATGTTGCGCGCGCTTCGAATGACCGGTTCTCCAAATTGCTCGCTGCCGGGATGGTGACGACAATGTTTTTCTACGTCGCGATCAATCTGATGATGGTTATGGGCCTTGCCCCGGTGGTGGGCATCCCCCTTCCCTTCATGAGCCACGGCGGCTCTTCCATGATGACCAACATGATCTGCATCGGGACGCTGATGATGGTCAACCGCTGGAACCGCGAACAGCCGCGCTACGGAATTTCAGGTTAATTGACCTGCCCCCTTCCCTCTGCCGCAAGAGCCGCTATATGCAGCGCCTCTTGCGGATCGGTAGACGATTCGGAAACGCCCAGTAACGGCGGATGGACGCATAGCTCAGTTGGTAGAGCAGCTGACTCTTAATCAGCGGGTCCTAGGTTCGAACCCTAGTGCGTCCACCATATTTTCCCGTTCTATCCGAATGTGTTCGTTGAGATCCCGGGTGAATTGGGCCGATACGTGGGACTGCAGACTTGTTTCCGCGCCATATCCTGTCAGTTTACGTCGATGGAAGAATCACGCAAAGAGCCACGTGCCGAATTGTCGGTTCAGGGCCGTTATCGCACCGGCACAGGCGTTCCGCGAGATGTGCCGATTATCGAGCTTTCGGCGCATGGATGCCGCTTCTTCGACCGGTTCGGCAAGCTGGCGATTGACACTCGGCTGTCGATCAAGATTGAAACCATTGGCCCCATTCCGGCGCAGGTCAAATGGCGCGAAGGGCAAACCGTTGGTGTGGAATTCGAACAGGCGCTATACGGTCCGGTGTTCGAACATATACGCGACAAGCTGGCGCATAAGGATGATCTTTAACACTGCGCTGAACGCTTAACCGCCTTCCCTATTGCGGCACAGCCAGCTAAACCGCGCGCTCAATAGCTAGGAGCAGCAAATGGCGCGTTTTCTGATCGTCGAAGCCCGGTTTTACGACCACCTCAACGATTTGCTGGTCGATGGCGCGCGTTCGGCGCTGCTTGCAGCGGGGCATGAGGCAGACGTTCTGACTGTGCCAGGCGCGTTGGAGATCCCCGGTGCCATCGCCACTGTTGCCGAAAGCGGCCAGTATGACGGCTTTGTCGCGATTGGCGTGATCATCCGCGGTGAGACGTATCATTTTGAAATCGTCGCCGGTGAGAGCGCACGCGGGATTATGGCGTTGACAATGGACGGAATGGCCATTGGTAACGGCATTTTGACTGTCGAGAATGAAGAGCAGGCTCTGGTCCGGGCAGACAAGACGCAAAAGGATAAGGGCGGCGAGGCTGCCAAGGCTGCGCTGGCGCTTTATCGACTGGCCGAAAAGTTTGGATGAGCGTGGAAGCAGCCTTCAACCTTTCGGACGATTAACGCCCCAACCGCCCGAAACAGCCTGACCCCGAGTAGGCTGCGCTGGCGCCCAGTTCTTCTTCGATCCGGATCAGCTGGTTGTATTTTGCCAGCCGGTCGGACCGAGCCAGACTGCCAGTTTTGATCTGTCCGCAATTGGTCGCAACCGCTAGGTCAGCGATAGTTGCATCCTCAGTCTCGCCCGAACGGTGCGACATGACGGTGGTGTAGCCAGCGCGGTGCGCCATATCGACCGCTTCCAGCGTTTCAGTGAGGGTGCCGATCTGGTTGACC
>JAHEAW010000175.1:1806-2495 GCA_024642545.1 Erythrobacteraceae bacterium | reverse complement strand
GCAGCCACGGCCTTGGCCGCGGCCTTTCAGCCATGCCGTCGGTGCATGTCGCGCTGGCTTTTCTGTCGTTTTTGGCGGCGCGGCATATCTCGCGCGGGCTGGGGATTTTCTTTGGGGTGTTCTTTGTGCTGATCCTGCTGGGGTCGGTGCATCTGGGATATCACTACGCGGTGGACGGCTATGTCTCGATTGCAGTGATGCTGGTCATCTGGAAGCTGGCCGGCATCTGGGCCAGCCGCACCGCAAGTGCCGCTTATCCTTCGCCGTCGACCACCAGCGAATCCTTGGCGGCGTCATAACGGATCTTGAGGCCGGAACTGCGCAGATCATCCAGACTGACAAAGCCATCCTTGCCGATCGGCGCAGTTGATTTCAGCCGCCTGCCCTGCGCCGACAGCAGCGCAGCCAATTGGGCGCCGTTGAGATAAATATTCGCGCCGCTGCCGATCTTCACATCAATCCGTGCCGGGGGCGCTGCACCCACCTGGACAGGCTTTTGCACATCGAGTGTGCCGCTGAGCGCGCCGCGCGATTGCACGGCGATCTCACCTGCCTGTTTAGGCAATTCGGCCAGGCTATAGTGAAT
Source organism: Erythrobacteraceae bacterium (assembly GCA_024642545.1). Lineage (GTDB taxonomy): Bacteria > Pseudomonadota > Alphaproteobacteria > Sphingomonadales > Sphingomonadaceae > Allopontixanthobacter. The sequence continues at coordinate 1,909 of JAHEAW010000175.1, read as the reverse complement.
CGGCAAAACGGCAGAGGACCCGCCATTGGATGGGGACGGCAACGTCGGCGCTTGGGCGCTGCGTGGAGGAAAGCTCGCAAAGGCGGCGCTAAAGGCTGACGAT
>JAHEAW010000175.1:0-1796 GCA_024642545.1 Erythrobacteraceae bacterium | reverse complement strand
CCCAGCCCGAATGACGTATCTGCCGGGCCAGTATCCGTTGGCGGAGCATCACCTGCATCGACCACGCCCACACCTGCATCAGCGCCTGCACCGGCGCCTGCACCCGCATCAGCGAGCGGCGAAAAATTGAGCGCGGTCGCCGCGGCAGGCAGCGCAAAACGGACCGGATATGCCTGGCCCTGGCGCAGCAACTGCGCGGCTGACGGGATCAACCCAATCCCCAAAAAAGCCGCCATTAGCGCTGCTGTCAGATAGGTCACACGGTACCGAAATATCTGCATGTCCCCCCTCCCTTCTGCCGCAGGTATCGAATCGCAAACTGCAAAAATACTACGCCCGAAGGTCATGGGCGGCAATTGCTGCCAGCAAGGCGTACCAATAGTGGCCATCCGACCCGGAATACAGCCATGCAGCCAGCAGCAGCGCCAGTTGTAACAATAAACTGCTTGCCAATTTGCCCGTCGGTGTGTGACACAAAGGCATTGAATCAACGCCTGTTGGTCGCAGGGTTACGTGGGTGACATCTCCATCTTGTTTTTGAAATGCCATTGACCGCCCTGCAGAAATTCTCCCGACGGTTCATCAGAACACCGGGCCAGCAATTGCTGGCGCTGGGTATTCTTGCGGCGCTGTTTATCGCGCTTCTGATGTACGGGCTGGCGCTCGCGTCAGGGTCCAGCGGTACCAAGTCCGCAATTGACCCAAAAACCAAAACAGTGACAATCGCTCTCAGTCAGGAACCGCCCAACCTCGACAGCAGCCTTACGGCGGATCAGGTCAGTGGGTTTGTCTTGGGCCATGTGATGGAAGGGCTGCTGCGGTTCGACCAGCATTACAAGCTGGCCCCTGCCATCGCCGAAAGATGGGAAATTACCGCTACTGGCGCGACCTTCTGGCTGCGCAAGGATGCATTATGGAGTGATGGTAAGCCGGTTACCACGCATGATTTCGTGTTTGCCTGGCGCAGGGTTGTCGATCCTAAATATGCGTCTGAATATGCCAATATCATGTCTGGCATCCGCAATGCCGATGCGATTAATGCGGGAAAATTACCAGCGACTGCCTTGGGCGTGCAGGCCGTCAATGACTATGAACTGCATGTCGATTTCGTCAAGCCGGTGCCCTATTTCGCGCAGCTGATGGCGTTCAATGTGTTCTTTCCGATCCGGGAAGATTTCTTCAAATCCACCAATGGCCGCTATGCGGCCGATGCCGACAAGCTGCTCTATAACGGCCCGTTCATCATGACCAAATGGGTCCACGGCGCGCATATCCGGCTTGAGCGCAACCCAAGATATTGGGACCGTCAGCGGGTCAAGATCAATGCTCTCGACATTCCCTATTTCACCACCGACCCCAACGCTTTGTCCAACCTGTTCCGCGACGGGCAGATTGCTACTACCACCGTTTCGCAAGAAAACCTCGAAGAAGCCCAATTGCTCGGCTGGCATGTCCAATCCTTTGCCGACGGCGCGCTCGCCTATATCGAATTCAACCATCGCAAGGGCCGGATCGGCCGAAATCTCAATTTCCGAAAAGCACTCCAATATGCGCTGAATCCCTCGATCGAGGTCAACAAGGTCATCAAATTGCCCGCTTACGAAGTTGGACGGTCACTCTTCCCGGTATATCTTCCTGGTATCAATGGGACCTTTCGCAAGGAATATCCTGCACCAGTCATCCAGACCGATCCCGTGAAGGCGCGCAAATATCTGGCGCTGGCCAAGAAGCAGCTTGGGCTGAAGCAGTTCCCGCCGCTGATGCTGCTAACAGGCGACACACCCCTGTCCAATCGG
>JAHEAW010000174.1 GCA_024642545.1 Erythrobacteraceae bacterium | reverse complement strand
TGGTTGTGTTTGAAGAATATGAGCATGCCAAGGCGCGCGGTGCCAAGATTTACGCTGAAGTGGTCGGTTATGGCCTGTCTGGCGATGCTTATCACGTTACGGCGCCGCACCCGGAAGGCAAAGGCGCAGAATTGTCCATGCGCATGGCGCTGCGCAAGGCCGGGCTTGAGGCATGCGATATCGACTACATAAACGCGCACGGTACCAGCACCATGGCCGACACAATTGAACTTGCTGCGGCCAAGCGGGTGTTTGGTGATGATCTGAGTGGTGCCTCAATGAGCAGCACCAAATCTGCCATCGGCCATCTGCTGGGCGGGGCCGGTGCAGTGGAAAGCATCTTCTGTATTCTCGCGCTGCGTGACCAGATCGTGCCGCCGACGCTCAACTTACACAATCCCGATGAGGGGACAGACGGCGTTGATCTGGTGCCTCTCGTGGCCAAGAAGCGTGAAGTAAGGGCTGTGCTCAACAACAGCTTTGGCTTCGGTGGGACCAACGCCAGCCTGGTGATGAAGAAGGCCGATTGACGTGAAACGGCCCAGCTTCACAGTGCTGGGCGTGCTTGCCGCGCTGGGCTTGATAGCGGCAACGATATTCGCATGGCCGTGGTATAGCGGGGCGAACATTGCCAAGGAAACATCCTTCATAGTTCCAGCTGGGTCATCTCTGACCAGCGTTGCAGGCAAGTTGGAAGATGAAAAGCTGATCAAATCGGCTGATTCCTTCCTGTTACGGGCCAAAATTCTTGGTAGCCATGCACCGATCAAGGCGGGCGAATTCCTGCTACCTGCCGGTGCCAGTCCGGCGGCTATCTTGCGCACGCTGCAGAGCCAGAACGTTATTCGGCGGCATATCACCATCCCCGAGGGTATGCCCTCAATCATGGTGCAGGAACGGCTTATGGCGCAGCCCCTTCTTGCTGGCGCTGTTCCTGTTCCCGCTGAAGGCTCAATTCTACCTGATACCTATGATTTTGAACGCGGCGAAAGCCGTCAGGCGGTGCTACAACGGATGCAGGCAGCGATGGGCAAGACGCTGGAAGAATTGTGGGACAAGCGCGCCCCCGATATTGCCGTGAAGACGCCCAAAGAAGCGCTGATTCTGGCCTCGATCGTGGAGAAGGAAACAGGCAAGCCGTCTGAACGCACGATGGTTGCCGGGCTCTATTCCAACCGGCTGAAGGCGGGCATGCTGCTTCAAGCGGACCCGACAATCATTTATCCCATCACGAAGGGAAAACCGCTTGGCAGGAGAATTCGGCAATCTGAAATATCGGCTGTAAACGGCTATAATACTTATACAATGACGGGACTTCCCAAAGGTCCGATAACCAATCCCGGGCGGGATTCTATTGCTGCTGTGCTGCATCCTGCTCAGACCAAGGCATTATTCATGGTGGCTGATGGCACGGGCGGTCATATGTTCAGCGATACGCTGGAACAGCACAATGCCAATGTCGAAAAATGGTATGCGCTGCGCCGCGCTCGTGGGGACATGTGAACACAGCCAGCGACCCTGCGCCATATATTGTCACGGCTGAGTTGCCGGCGGACTTGGCCAAATGGGCCACCACTTTGCGGACCGCGCATTTCCCGCCTGAACGCAATTTCCTGTCCGCCCATGTCACGCTGTTCCATGCCTTGCCGCGTTTTGCAGACGGTGAAATTCGCCGGGCTCTGGCACATGAGGCGGGGCAGCATGCGCCAATAAAGGGTGAATTGACCGGGATCATGCCGCTGGGCGGGGGAACAGCATTACGGCTGCATAGCCCGACGATGTTGGAACTGCGTGATCGGTTAGCCACCAGCTTCCACGGGCTGCTAACCGCGCAGGACAGCCACCGACCAAGGCTGCATGTGACAGTGCAGAACAAGGTCACTTCCGCGCAGGCAAAGGCGCTGCAGCAGGCCCTGCAGCCGCAAGTCACGGAGCGTGTATTTCGCTTTGCCGGGCTGGGCCTGCATATCTATCGCGGCGGCCCTTGGGAATTCGTCCGCAGCTTTGCCTTTCGCGGATGACGTTTGCCTGTTGACCATCACAAAAGCGCGCCCTAAACGCGCCGCCTTGCCCAGTGGTTTGCACCAATGCCCGAACCACCGGTTGCCCTTGGGGCGGAGTAGCTCAGCTGGTTAGAGCAGCGGAATCATAATCCGCGTGTCGGGGGTTCAAGTCCCTCCTCCGCTACCACTGCTTGATCCGGAAGCTTCCACTAGCTTCCGCATTTTTCCAAAAATCGAAAGGAAAGCAGAGGGTTGCGGGTGATTCGCGTCCGCATGCGCCCATGGTCTTCCACATGCAGCCAGATTTGGTGTGGGGGTATTTTGGGGGTATTTTCGCGGAGTATCGGAAAGGAGCGATACCCCCAATGCCTCTCACGGAGATTCAGGCCCGAAATTCCAAGCCACGCGAGCGCGCCTACAAGCTGGCCGACGGGGAGGGCTTGTTCCTGTTCGTCCAGCCGAACGGGTCAAAGTTGTGGCGGATGAAGTACCGCTTCGCG
>JAHEAW010000173.1 GCA_024642545.1 Erythrobacteraceae bacterium | reverse complement strand
GTTCTGAAGCTTCAAGCCGAGCGCGCGTTTCTTTCAGCTGACCGGCCACGAAGGTGCGCGCATAGGCAGAACTGTCGAACCTATTTTGTAGTGTTGTTGCAATGAATTGCTCGAGAAATGCATTGGTGATTTTCGCCGAAACCACAGGGTCAGAGGATGTAAAGCTAACCCGTACGACCCGGGATGAACTGGGAACATCGATCGACAAGTTTGTATAGAGAGGGCTGAGCGCATACTCTTCCCGTTCGAGCTCGCTCATTTTCGCCTGCGGCGGTGCAATTCCCATCGCTGCAAAAAATTGCGGGTCGTTCAACAGATCAAGCGACCGAATCACCCGCATCGCCACATTTCGGCTCCGCAAAACATCCATCTGGGTTTTGATGAATCTGTCCGCGTCCCAACTGTCGGTTGTCGAAACCGGGGCATCCAGTTCCTTGCCCAGAACCTCTGCACCTTGATCGTTGACCTGAATGCTTGCCGAGGCTGTATATTTTGGCGTCTGAAAGTAAGTGACCAGCACCGCAGCGGCGATGCAGGCTGCGATTATGGCAAGCCCAAGCCCAAAATACCTGCGCGCAGCAATCATGATCTGTTGCAGAATTTCACGCACAAAGTTCTGGCTGGCTGGATAATAGCTCTCGTAGTACTGATTATCTGTCGCTGTGGCCAAAGTTACCGGGCTCTGCGGTGCTGCTGAATTCATCTCATCTGCTCGCTGAAAGGCCTGATCCAAATTCGACGGCGCTTTGTCACTAATTCAAAATCTTCTGAAGACGCCTATAATCGGAGCAGCTTCCAGAAAGTCGCGGTAAACACCTCTTACACCGGAAAAACCGACCACGATTACATCGCCGGGCTTGATTTCAGGGTCATCGGCGCGACCCTCCCGGATGGCGCGCAGATCGAATTGCCCCCCCAGACGCTCGCCATTGACAGTCCGGAAGATCAGGACCTGATCGAGCTTCGCGACTTTGGTCGGGCTTCTTGCCTGGGCGATTGCAGACAGCAGGGTATCTCCGGGGCGGTAGGCATATTGGCCGGGCAGGGCCACCTGCCCTTCAACCGCAAACGTACCCGCTAGCGACTGATCGATATAAACCGCAACGTCCGGCTTGCGCAGATATTTGTTGCCATAGGCATGGGTCAGTGCGTCAGACAATTCGCTTGGAGTCATTCCGCCTGCATGGACCTGCCCAATCAGCGGCAAGTCCAGGTTGCCGGCATTGTCAATAACCAGCCTGTCACGCGACAAGTCGGGTTCCTGAAACACGGAAATGCTGACAATGTCGCCGCCCCGCAAAAAGTAATTGCGTCCAGTAGTATCGTCAGCTGCCGGACTGATCGCCTGATACGCTGATGGACCTTTGGGAACGTCTGGATGCATTGGCGATTCGCAACCCGCAAGCGCCGTTACCATCATCAGGACAAGCGATATCCCCGGCCTGAACATGGTCCCGTTTCTCCGGAAATTCACACTGGGCAACCGCCTGTTCCTTTTCATTTTCCAGCTAATCCGCAAAATTTGGCCTAGGTGCTGCCAGTATGCCAGCCGCAAGGCCTGCGATGCTGGCCAAGGCCATATTCCTTAAGGGGTAGTCAACCAGGGAATGCAACCCAAGTATCAGGAACGTCCCTGCTGCAAAGAGCGTCAATGGGCGATCCCGGCGGCTGCGCCATAACATCGCTATGATGACTGTGGCCACAAGGGCAAGCGCGATGATGCCAAATATGCCCGCTTCGAGAGCCCACTCGAGAAAGTCATTATGGGCCCGGTTGGTCATCGTAACGCCGACCGCCTCCAGGGATTCAGCCGGCAAGAAGGCCGTCTGGAAGGTTCCCACTCCCGAGCCGAATGGCCAGAATTGATCAATCGCAAACTTCGTGTCGGACCAGATAGCAAGCCTTACAGCTCCATGCCCGGCGAACCGGCTGGCGACCTTGGCGGCCGGGCCATTGAACTGGACCAAGGCAAATAACATAACCGCCAAACTTATAACTAGGGCACTTGCGAGCCAAAGAGTGCGCTGCCTTACAGTAGATCTAAGGTCAAAATGCATTAGCGAAACAAGAATGGCCGAGGGTACCAGCAACGTAATCGCCGTGCGCGATCCGGTCATGATGGTTGCCGCGGCAAACAACACCATGAGAATAATGAATGGCGGCCCGGAACTCAGCAGCCGCCGAAGTGAGTGGCAGTTCGGCGGGCCGGCTACCAAAGGGGAAGCCTGCCTCTTGACGATCGCAAGGCACGCTGACGAGGCCAGAATGCCAATCAGGAACAGATCGGCGGCAGCGTTGCGGTTAGCGTGGAAACCTGTGATCCAGCCGACATGCGTTGCGCTATACAAATGCCCGGTATCTGACTGCGACGCGATTTGAAAGACACCCAGCATCGCTGCTATCAGTACCACGATCACGATTGTATTCAGCGCAAAATGGGCACCGCGCTGCCCCGAAGCCGCGACCAATACCATCAACAGCAGTGGTGGCCCCAACGCCAGAGTGGAGGCGAGTGTTTGCTGGGGGTCG
>JAHEAW010000092.1 GCA_024642545.1 Erythrobacteraceae bacterium | reverse complement strand
AAGACCATCAGCGTAGCATTGCCGCCAAATTCAGTCGGCATCAGCGCATCGCGCGGCTTGCTGATCGCCTCGGCACCGCCTTCCGACAGCACCGCCACAATTTGCGCGTGAGGCACGGCTTCGGATCGGACCAGCATTTCAGGATCGACCCCCAGCGCGCCGGCAATCCGGTCCATCCATTTGATCGAAAGATTGCGCATGCCCGTCTCCAGCCGCCCAATGGTCTGGGCTGTTGTTGGCGGGCTGCATGCGTCTGCAAGATCGGCGAGCGTCATCCCCTTGTCCTTGCGTATATCCCGGATACGGTTAATCATTGACTGGTTCCTTATAACCGATTTGGTTTTTTACTTTCCTACAGTTAGTTCATTTTGGCAAGTGACGATTCTTCCGGAAGCAGCTTGAAGAGGGGATTTGTGATGCGCCGCCAACTGGTCGAGAGAGAGTTGACACCCGAAGGGGCACGGCGGTCAAGCGGCGGCAAGCTGCGCGGTCGCAGTGTAACCGTCAATCTGGCCGAATCGCCGCTCAGCTGGCTCCATGCAAGGGGCCATTTGAGTGACCAGCTGTTCGAAGCAGGGGAACGTTTGCGCGGTGATTATGAGCAGGCGCAGTTGGGCGCGTCAGTTACAATGAGCTGGGACCCGGTGCGGATCAAGGGCAGGGGCGGTCAGGGTTTGTCACCGACCGAACGGCAGATTGCGGCCAAAGCACGTTTTGATGGGGCACTGGCAGCGGCAGGTTCTGGCTTGTCTGATATCCTCTGGCGGGTGGCGCGGGGGTGAGAGTTTGCCGGATGCCGAGCGCGATCTTGCGTGGCCTGCGCGCAGTGGCAAGCTGGTGCTCAAGCTGGCGCTGGAACGGGTAGCGCATTTCTACCGCATAGTGTGATGTTGCCGCGCGGCTAACCTGCGTCAGTTTTCCTCAACCAACCGGAGGCGCCGGAGCAATGCCATCACCGGGCTTGCCGCTGCCGATCCAATCATGATGGCGATGACATCAGCGACAAAATCCCGCCAGTCGGCATCGCGTCCAAAGCCCAGTAATGCCTGCAAAATCTCGATTGACGCGCCGAACCCGGCAAGCAAAAGGAGTGTGACCACGACGTTTGACCGGGGCCAGATGATCCGAGCGAGCAGCGAGAGGGTGATGAACGCCAGCAGGTGATTGGCCTTGTCCCACTTGAATATCTCCACCGCATGCGTGCTGGGAAGCAAGGCATCGATCAGCACGGCGCTGACCAGAATGGCGTAAAAGAGCCGCAAGGCTGCTTTGGCTGAGATCAAGTCATCTGCTCCATATTCAATCCAAGCCCAGCGGCGGCGATAAGTTCCAGCCTGCGCAATACTGCAGTATGATTTTGCTACGCAGTCAATTAGAACATGCCCAAGGTCGCGGGCGGAGGAGATGGGCAATGATTGACAAGAAAACCAACCGGCGCAGCCTGATCGGTGCAGGCGCCTTAATCGCAGGTGGCAGCTTGGTGAGTGTTCCGGCCATGGCCGCAGAGCCAAAGCCCAAGGCGTGGCAGCCCGCCGTGGAACAGCAGGACCTGTGGATGGATATTCCCGGCACTGCCCATCGGATCGTTTGGGATACCAGTACCGCGAAGGGATTTTCCGACGCAGCTGCATATGCGGGCAATTTTTACGTTGCCAACAAACTGGGATATGGTCTCGAGGCAAAATCGCTGGGCGTCATTCTGATTGCCCGCAGCCGATCAACGCCGTTTGCTTATAATTCATCGATCTGGGCCAAATATGGCGCAATGTTTGCCGGGATATTGAAGCTGGAAGGCGATGAAGCGGAACACGCAAAGACGGCCAATCCGCTGCTTGTCGATGGCAAGGAAGGCGCTGACACCAGTACATTGGGCCATTTGATCGGCCTTGGGACGCGGTTTGCGGTATGCGGCCTGGCAACCAAGGGTATTGCCGGGCACATTGCCAAGGAAGTGGATAAGTCAGCAGATCCGATCGAAGCTGACCTGCGCGCCAATCTGATACCAGGCGGGACAATGGTGGCGGCCGGCGTCGTGGCAATCAACCGCGCGCAGGAATTTGGCTATACCTTCGCTGTGACCGAATAGCAGTTGGGAGCCAGAGTGCGTCAGCCGATCTTTACGAAGCACAGCGCGCTGCTGCTGGCAGCGCTCATTACCGCGTCATGCCAGCCCGCTGCGCCCGACCCGCCCGCAGATCTGGACCCGGGCTTTTTGGCGGCAGTGTTCAAGCCGCCCGCAGAAAGCGCCATTCCCGATGGGCCTGAGGGGGATTCGATCCGACGCGGTCTGCAATTGTTCACCCAGACCCAAACGAAGGCCAGTGCCTATGTCGGTAGTGGTCTCAACTGCAGCAATTGTCATCTGGAGGCAGGTCGCAAGCCAGAGTCCTCACCAATGTGGGCTGCATGGGGCAATTACCCCGCCTATCGCAAAAAGAACAATATGATCAATACGATGGAGGACAGGATTCGCGGGTGCTTCATCTATTCGATGAATTCCTCTGCATCGCCCAGTGGCGGACCGCCGCCGCCGGGCAGCGATGTCTACAAGGATATGGAAAGCTATTTTTCCTGGCTGGCCACCGGCGCGCCCAACCGTACCGTAATGGATGGGCGCGGGTTCAGGAAACTTGCGGCCACTGCGCTGGGCCACGATCCGGCACGCGGCAGGCAAGTTTATCAGGAAAAATGCGCGGAATGTCACGGGGCCAGCGGGCAGGGCACAAAGGGCGCCGATGGCGCCTATGTCTATCCGCCGCTGTGGGGCGATCATGCGTTTAACTGGGGTGCTGGCATGGGCAAGATTTCAAACGCGGCGGGCTTTATCAAGGTCAATATGCCCTACGGAAACGGCGATACGCTGACCGATCAGCAGGCGTGGGACGTCGCGGCCTTCATGGACAGCCAGGAACGGCCGCGCGATCCGCGCCAGACCGGGACGATCGAGGAAAATCGCCAGCAAAACCACCAGCAGGGCGATTATTACGGTCAGACGATCAGTGGTGATCTTCTGGGCGACGGCAAGCCATAAGGACGGCCCGCCTTAATGACAGCCTGCCTTAAAAGACAGCCTGCCTTATAGGCGGTTGGCCTTAGGGCGGTCAGCCTTCGACCAGTTCGGCCAGCCCAAGCCAACGTTCTTCTGCCGCTTCCTTTTCAGAGCGGGCGTTTTCGATTCCCTTGGAGATATTGGCAAAACGCTGCGGATCGGCGGTGAACAAGTCTGGATCAGACAGGATTTCCTCGCCGCGTAATATGGCCAGTTCAAGTTCTTCGATCCGCGCGGGCAACTGATCGTAGTCGCGCTGATCCTTATAACTCAGCTTGGCAATTTTGGGCGCGGGCGGAGCGGGCGTCGGGGCAGGCGGGGGCGCTGCTTCGGGCAGCTTGGGTTTGGGTTTGCCGGATACCGTCCGGCTCATCCGCCTGGCTTCCCAATCTTCATATCCGCCTGCAACAATATCAACCGTGCCGCTGCCATCAAGGCCGAGCGTGATGGTTACTGTCCGGTCAAGAAAGTCGCGGTCATGGCTGACGATCAGCACCGTTCCGTCATAATCGGCGATCACTTCCTGCAACAGGTCCAGCGTTTCAAGATCGAGATCGTTGGTCGGCTCATCCAGCACCAGCAGATTTGACTTTCGGGCAAATTCACGCGCCAGCAGCAAGCGCGAGCGTTCGCCGCCCGAAAGGGTGCCAACCTTTGTATCGACCAGTCCGGGGTCGAACAGAAATTCCTTGAGATAACCCTGCACATGTTTGCGCACGCCGCGCACGTCGATCCAGTCGCCGCCTTCGGCCAGTACTTCCCGCACCGATTTACCCGGCTGCATCAGGCTGCGCTGCTGATCGATCATTACCCCGGTCAGCGTTCTGGCAATGGTCACGCTGCCGCTGTCCGGTTCCAGTTCCCCGGTCAGCAATTTGAGCAACGTCGTCTTGCCCGCGCCATTCGATCCGACTATCCCGATCCGGTCGCCGCGCTGGATGCGCAGGCTGAAATCCTTGATGATCTTGCGGTTTTCAAACGCCTTGCTGACCTTGTCTGCAACGATAACCGATTTGGATTTATTATCGCTGTCGGCCTCCAGCCCCAGCTTGGCAGTAGCCCCCGGCGTGATCATTGCTGCGCGCTGGGCGCGCATTTTGTACAGCGCTTCCAAGCGGCCCTGATTGCGCTTGCGCCGCGCAGTTACTCCGCGTTCCAGCCAATGCGCCTCCAGCTTGAGCTTGGCATCAAGCCGGTCGGCAGCGCGGGCTTCTTCGGCATAGACCTGTTCTTCCCATGCTTCATACCCGCCAAAGCCGACATCCTTGCGCCGGATCGTACCGCGGTCGAGCCACAGGGTGGCATTGGTCAGCCGCTTGAGAAAAGTCCGGTCGTGGCTAATTACAATGAAGGCGCCCTTGTAGCGGGTGAGCCAGTCTTCCAGCCAGTCAATCGCCGCCAGATCGAGATGGTTGGTCGGCTCGTCCATGAGCAGCAGATCAGGATCCATCGCCAACGCCCGGGCGATTGCCGCGCGCCGCCGTTCACCGCCGCTCGCGCTTTCGGCGCTGGTCGCCATATCAATCCCGAGCTGGCCTGCGATTGCCTCTACCTCATGCGCGGCAGGCGCATCTATGCCAGACAAGGCAAAATCCATCAGCGTGTCGAAGTCGGCAAAGTCAGGTTCCTGCTCCAGCACCACGATCCGCGTGCCGGGCTTGACCTTGCGTTCACCCCGGTCAGCCTCGGTCTGATCCATGATCATCCGGAACAAGGTTGTCTTGCCTGCCCCATTGCGCCCGATCAGCGCCAGCCGGTCACGCGGCCCGACATGCAGATCGAGCCCCTGAAACAGCCAGCGCCCGCCTTGCTGCAGACCCAGTTTTTCCCAGCTGAGGATTGGTGGAAGTGCCATCGCGGCGCGCTTAGCTGTGTGGCGGCGCTTGGTCTACCTCGATCAAACCCTGCCAGGCCATGCCAGGCCATGCATGCAATCTACTGGCGGGCACCGGCTTGCCGCGCTGTTTGCCATTCACATCTTGTTCAATGGCTTGAAACTAACCAGAACCGCATGATGAGGTTTGCAATCACTGGTCTGTTGGCCGCTGGCTTGGCCGTAACCGGTCCGATCGATGCTGTTGCCCAATCCAAGCAGCGCACCGATCAAGGTGAAGCACGCAAGGAAATGCGCGCGGGCAATGTGCTGTCGCTGCGCGAGATCGAACAGCGCGTGGTTGAACCGCTGAAGGCACAGGGTCAGCAATACCTTGGCCCGGCCTATGATGCCACAGCGATGGCGTACCGGCTCAAGTTCATCAAGAACGGGCGAGTCACATTTATCGATGTTGATGCCCGCACCGGGCGCATATTGCAGCGCAGCCGTTGACCAGCGCCGGTGTTCAGCCGGGCAGATGAGTTGACGCAATTCTCACAAAAGCCCACTTAGCCCGCAAATCACTTACATGTTTCATCAGGGGAATTGGCCAGTATGCGGATCTTGATTGTCGAGGATGAACCTACCCTCGGCCTGCAGTTGAAATCGACGCTCGAACAGTCGGGCTATGCAGTGGACCTGTCCACTGATGGCGAGGATGGGCATTATCTGGGCAGTACAGAGGATTATGACGCGGTAATCCTCGACCTCGGCTTGCCTGAAATTGACGGTCTGACCGTGCTGGGCATGTGGCGCAAGGAAGGCCGGACTTTCCCCGTGCTGGTGCTGACTGCACGGGATAGCTGGTCAGACAAGGTGGCCGGGCTGGATGCGGGCGCGGATGATTATCTCGCCAAACCGTTTCAAACCGAAGAACTCATCGCGCGGCTGCGGGCGCTGATCCGGCGCGCTTCGGGCAACACGTCGAGCGAGCTTATGGCAGGCGGTGTCCGGCTCGATACCCGTTCGGGCCGCGTTACGCTGGCGGGGGAGCCGGTCAAGCTGACCGCGCAGGAGTACAAGCTGCTCAGCTATCTGATGCATCACAAGGGTAAAGTGGTCAGTCGCACCGAATTGATCGAGCATATTTACGATCAGGATTTTGACCGTGATTCCAACACCATCGAAGTGTTCGTGACCCGGATCCGCAAAAAGCTGGGGGCGGATGTGATCACCACCATTCGCGGGCTTGGCTATAGTCTGGATGATCCGGCTGATCAGCCGCGCGCGTCCTGAATTGGGATGAGCCGATGGGCGCGAACCGCAGCATTCAGACCAGCGCGCCAGCCAACCCGCCTGCCAATCCGCCTGCAGATAAGACTGACGAGCAGCTGACCGCTTCGCACACCGGCAGCCTGTCGCGCCGGATGATGGTGATCGCGGCAGGCTGGATTTTGATTCTGCTGCTGGCTGGCGGCTTTGCGCTGGACCGGACCTTGACCCGGCTGGTCGAACAAAACTTTGACGATCAGCTTGATTACATGCTGAGCGCCATGATCGCATCGGCAGAAATAGGGCCGGATGGCGAAGTGTATTTCTACCGGCCGTTGGGCGACCAGCGCTTCCTTGAACCCAATAGCGGGCTGTACTGGCAAATCAGCGGCAAGGGGCATGATGATTTCCCCTCGCGCAGCTTGTGGGATCGGACGCTCAAAATGGATCGCGGACACCTCGACACCCAGACCCATTTCTACAACAGTACCCAGTTTCCGCGCGAACCGCTGCGGATTGTCGAACGCTCGGTCGTCCTGCCTGACAGCAAGACCCGCTGGACCTTTGCTGTCGCCTCTGCGCGTGATGAACTGGATTATCAGATAAGCCGCATCCGTTCGATCCTGCTGTGGAGCTTCGCCATTCTCGGGCTGGGGCTGTTTTTGATGGCAGCGCTGCAAAGCTGGTATGGCCTGCGTCCACTGCGCCGCGTGCGCGAGGCGATCCAGTCGATCCGAACCACTGGCAGCAACCGCGTTACTGACCCCCTGCCACTGGAGGTGCAGCCGCTGGTGGAGGAGCTCAACATGCTGCTTGCCCATTCGGAAAAGCAGGCAGAAGAAGCGCGCACCCACGCAGGCAATCTGGCGCATGCGCTCAAGACGCCGCTGACGGTGATCAACAATGCGGCCACTGCGAAGGCTGCCGACTTGCCCGATACGGTGATCCGCGAGGCGACGACAATGCGCCGCCATGTCGATCATCACCTGGCGCGCGCCCGGGCGGTTGGCCGCCGCGCTATTGGCCATGCGCAAGTGGCAGTGTACGAAAGCGCCGAGGCCGTGCGCCGCGCGGTTGAGCGGCTCTATCCCAATGTCCGCTTCGATCTTGATGGCAATCGCAACGCCAAAGTCGCGATTGAACGGCAGGACCTTGATGAAATCCTTGGCAATCTGATCGAGAACGCGGCAAAATATGGCGGCGGCAGCGTGTTTGTCACGGTCGATGCTGAACCTGACCCGCATCACTGTGTGATCTGGGTAGAGGATGATGGCACGGGCATTCCCGCCAACAAGCGTGCTGAGATTTTTGATCGCGGCATGCGGCTGGATACGGGCAAGCCGGGAACCGGGCTGGGTCTCGCAATTGTGCGCGATGTCGCGGAAATTTACGGCGGGGCCGTCGACTTGGGCGAAAGCGAGGATCTGGGCGGCCTGCTGGTCCGTCTGACTTTGCCGCGCGCGGGTTAATCAGCCGCTGCGGGCCCGTTCGTGATGGCGGATGACTTCATCGATGATGAAGCGGAGGAATTTCTCTGAAAATTCGGGGTCAAGCTGAGCCTCTTCGGCCTTCTTGCGCAGCCGCGCGATCTGGCGTTCTTCGCGCGCCGGGTCAGACGGGGGCAGCGCCGTTTTGGCCTTATATTCGCCCACTGCCTGGGTAATCCGGAAACGTTCCGCAAGCATATGGATGAGCGCAGCGTCAATATTATCGATGCTGCGGCGGAAGCTGGCGAGTTGCGGATCGGCGGGCGTATCGGTCATCTGGCCACGCTTATCACGCAACTTCACCGGATTCCAAGCTTGCAAAGCCCTGTTGCCGCCGCCATGTGCGCACAATCATGACTGGCAAGGTTATACCCCTTCCGCACAGGCGGTCCGCGGTTCAATCGGCTGATGCGCCGACGCTCAATCCGATGCTGTCGTTGACCGCTTCGGGGATGAATTCGGTCAATGCGGTTATCCTTGACCGGATGCAGAGCGAAATTCCACTCATCCCGGCATTGGCAGGCCACCTTATTTCAGGCGGCGGCAAACGGCTGCGCCCGATGTTGACGCTCGCGGGCGCTGAATTGGTTGGCTATCAGGGCGCGCGCCATTACAAGCTGGCCGCCGCGGTCGAGTTCATTCACACCGCAACTTTGCTGCATGATGATGTGGTCGATGGGTCTGACCTGCGGCGCGGCAAGGCAGCGGCCAATATCATCTTCGGCAATCCGGCAACGGTATTGGTGGGTGATTTCCTGTTCAGCCGTGCGTTTGAGCTGATGGTGGAAGATGGCAGCCTGAAAGTGCTCAAAATCCTCAGCAGCGCCAGCGCGATCATCGCCGAAGGGGAGGTCGATCAATTGACCGCCCAGCGCCAGATCGAAACCAGCGAAACGCGCTATCTCTCGATCATCGGGGCCAAGACGGCAGCATTGTTCGCCGCGGCCAGCCGCATTGCTGCGGTGGTTGCCGAATGCGATGAACAGCACGAGCTGGCGCTGGATGATTATGGTCGCAATCTTGGCGTCGCCTTCCAACTGGTCGACGATGCGATTGATTACGATTCGGATGCAGCGCTGATGGGCAAGGATCAGGGCGATGATTTCCGCGAAGGCAAGATGACGCTGCCAGTAATCTTTGCCTATGCGCGCGGCACCGAGGCTGAGCGCAAGTTCTGGAAGGATGCAATTTCTGGCCACCGCACCAGTGACGACGATCTGGCCGAGGCGATTTCGCTGATCGGCAAATATGACGCGGTCGCAGCAACGCGCGACCGGGCGCGCCATTTTGCTGACCGGGCGATTGAGGCGCTGTCGATCTTTCCCGATGGCAAGGCCCGGGCTGCGATGGCACAAGCGGCAGAATTTGCGGTTGCGCGGGGGTATTAAGCGGTCCGGCGTTTCGTTATGGTAAGCGACCGCTTACCAATCCACGCTGTCCTGCCCGAGCTGCTGGCAGCATTGGCTGGTAGCGGTGCAGCTGTGCTGGTGGCGCCGCCCGGAGCGGGCAAGACGACCTGCGTTGCACCGGCTCTGCTGGATCAGCGATGGTGCCGCGGACAAGTCATCCTGCTCAGCCCGCGCCGCGTTGCTGCGCGCGCTGCTGCCGAACG
Organism: Erythrobacteraceae bacterium; assembly: GCA_024642545.1. Taxonomy (GTDB): domain Bacteria; phylum Pseudomonadota; class Alphaproteobacteria; order Sphingomonadales; family Sphingomonadaceae; genus Allopontixanthobacter. The sequence continues at coordinate 99 of JAHEAW010000092.1, read as the reverse complement.
GATGGCGGAAATGCTGGGCGAACAGCCGGGCGAGACAATCGGCTATCTCACCCGCATGGACAGCAAACAGTCATCCCAGACGCGGGTGCTGGTGATGAC
>JAHEAW010000011.1 GCA_024642545.1 Erythrobacteraceae bacterium | reverse complement strand
CCTCACAGACCCCTCAACCCCAGCCGGCGATTACGTCGGCACCGATCCTCGCCAATGCGCCTGCCGGCAACCCGGCGCCTAGTATCAACCCCTATAACACACCGACCTTGGTGTTCGATTCAAGTGCGCAGCCGCTGCCTGATGTGGTTGCGCCAGAGCCCGGCAATCCGGCCACTGCGACAAAAGTCGGCACTAGTGCTTCGGATTTTGCCAGCCGGATTGGGGGAGTTGGGGGAGCGCCAGCACGCGCGACCCCGATGACCAATCCGCAGACCACAGTGACGCAAGGCACGCTGATTCCGGCAATTCTTGAAACAGCGATTGAAACTGATGTTCCAGGCTATGTCCGCGCAGTGGTCAGCCAGGATGTGCGCAGCTTTGACGGTACAAGGGTGCTGGTGCCGCGTAGTTCGCGCCTGATCGGGCAGTATCAGTCAGGGCTGCAGGGCGGCCAGAAGCGCGCCTATGTCATCTGGACCCGGCTGATCCGGCCCGATGGGGCATCGGTAAATCTGGCGTCTCCTGCAGTCAGCTTTGACGGGACCACCGGGCTTGAAGGCAAGGTCAACAGCCATTTCTTCAAACGGTTCGGGTCCGCTATGCTCTTATCTGTGATTGGCGGTCTGACCACAGTGGCGTCGGGCGGGGCGTCGATCATTCTGGGCGGCGGGCAGAGCGCGGCCTCTACCGCCTTGCAGCAAGACGGTCAGATCGGCCCAACAGTGCGGGTCCGTCAGGGCGAACCGATCCGCGTATTTACCGCGCGGGATCTTGATTTTTCGCAGGTTTCGGCTGGCTGAAGGTTCGATGGCGGCAGATATTCTTCCGATCCAGCCCGTGGGCAGCGCCGCTGCTGTACCTTTGGGCGCGGAGCGCAGCGTCTATCTTGACGCCTATTTGGCACCGTTCCGCCAATGGCTTGACCGTGACACGGTGACCGAAATCATGGTCAACCGCCCGGGTGAAGCGTGGATTGAAGATGCCGCTGCGCCCGGAATGCAGCGAATCGAGGTGCCCGAGCTGGATGACCGGTTAATTCAGCGGCTGGCCGAACAGGTGGCGCGGGTCAGCCATCAGGGGATTAACCGCGAACATCCGCTGCTTGGCGCGACTTTGCCTGATGGCGCGCGAATTCAGTTTTGCGGGCCGCCCGCCGCGCGCAAGCACTGGGCCATGGCGATCCGGCGACATCGGCGGCTTGATCTGCCGCTTGACGCTTACGATGCCGGACCAATCTTGCCGCTATCTCAGCCTCCTCTGCCCGATCCGCAGGCGCATCCGATTGATTATTTGCGTGCGGCTATCGCGCAGCGTCGCACCATTTTGATTTCGGGCGGCACCTCTACCGGCAAGACCACTTTTCTTAATGCGATGCTGGGCGAAATTCCGCGCGCAGAACGTGTGGTGTTGGTGGAGGATACACCCGAACTGCGCTTACCCGGTGAAAACGGGGTTGGTCTGGTCGCGGTCAAAGGCGAACTGGGCGAAGCCAAGGTCACTGCCAATGAACTGCTGCAGGCGGCGTTGCGCCTGCGCCCCGACCGGATTGTGCTGGGCGAATTGCGCGGAGCGGAAAGTGTCAGTTTTTTGCGCGCAATCAATACAGGTCATCCGGGAAGCTTTTCAACCATCCATGCCAATTCTCTGCGCGGAGCGCTCGAGCAATTATCGCTTATGGTCATGCAGACTGGCATTGGTCTTAGCAGGACTGATACTATCGCCTATGCCGCGTCTGTCATCGATGTTCTGGTGCAATTGGGCCGCGATGCACAAGGCAGGCGGGCTATCACTCAGATCGCTGAAAGCAGCAGCCTGCTGTGATCTGCAAACCGTGACAGAATTGTGCCACAGGCCGATGCATGATTTACAAGGCCGATGCAGCAACCCAATGATGATACTCTTTCCTCACCAGCAAATGTCCGGTCATTGGGGCAGACAAGAAGCATGAGCAGCGCCCCACTCTCGATCATTCAGGACGACCTTGGCGAGCCGGGCGCGGACCACGCGCGCACCTATGTTAACCGCGAACTGAGCTGGCTGGCTTTCAATGAGCGGGTTCTGGCCGAAGCGCGCAATCCCAATTATCCCTTACTCGAACGCCTTCGCTTTCTGTCCATTTCGGGCAGCAATCTTGATGAATTCATGATGATCCGCGTTGCCGGGCTGGTTGGGCAGGTGCAGCGTGGGATCGAACGTCTGTCAATCGATGGCCGCACCCCCAGCCAGCAGTTGAGCGCGATCCGTGAAACGGTGCAGCACCTCAATGATATTCAGCAGGACAGCTGGCGCGCGCTGAAATCAGGCTTGGCGGACAGCGGGATTCATATTGCCGATGAAAAGCAGATCAATTCGGCTGCCTATAGCTGGCTGAAAACCTATTTTCTGGAAGAAATTTCGCCGGTTATCACGCTTCAGGCAATTGACCCGGCGCATCCGTTTCCCTTCATTGCCAACCAGGGCATGGGGCTGCTGTTTACACTAAAGCGCGACAAGCCGAGCGAACGCAGCGCCAATCAGGTGGTGGAAATGATCCTGATCCCATCCGGCCTGCCCCGGTTTGTGCGGGTGCCAGGGGAAGAGGCGATCTATATTTCGATTGAGCGTCTGATTGGGCGGTTTGCCGACCACCTGTTTCCCGGCTTTACCATCATCGGTGATGGCGCTTTCCGGGTGCTGCGCGACAGCGATATTGAAATCGAGGAAGAAGCAGAAGACCTGGTGCGCACCTTTCGCACCGCGATCCAGCGCCGCCGCCGCGGCCAGGTGATCCAGCTTGAGCTGGAAGATGATTTCGACCCCGTCGCTGAGCAATTGCTGCGCGATCAATTGGGTATTCAGGGTGCCACTATCGTCAAAACAGACGGCATGATGGGGATCGCCGGGCTGGGCGATATCGTTGATGAAGATCGGCCTGATCTCAAGTTTGCGCATTACAGCCCGCGCTATCCGGAACGCATTCTTGAGCATGATGGCGATTGCTTTTCGGCAATCCGCGAGAAGGACATCATTATCCATCACCCGTACGAAAGTTTTGAAGTGGTGGTCGATTTTGTGCGGCAGGCAGCGGCGGATCCCGATGTGGTGGCGATCAAGCAAACGCTTTATCGGGCGGGCAATCAGTCACCAGTGATTGCCGCACTGATTGCAGCAGCCGAAGCGGGCAAATCTGTGACGGCAGTGGTCGAACTCAAGGCGCGGTTCGATGAGGAGCAGAACTTGCTATGGGCCGGGCAACTGGAGCGTGCCGGGGTGCAGGTCGTCTACGGCTTTGTCGACTGGAAAACCCATGCCAAAGTATCGATGGTAGTGCGGCGAGAGGAATCCGGCTTTCGCACCTATTGCCACTTCGGAACTGGTAATTATCATCCGGTGACGGCTAAGGTATATACTGACCTGAGCTTTTTCACCGCTGATCCGAAATTGACCCGTGATGCCGGTAAACTGTTCAACTTCGTCACCGGCTATGTCGAGCCGCACCGCACCGAAGGTCTGGCAATTTCACCGATCAATCTGCGCGAGACGCTTTATGCTCATATCGACAAGGAAATCGAAAATGCCGGCAAGGGGCGGCCAGCAGTGATCTGGGCCAAGCTCAATTCGCTCACTGACAAGGGCGTGATTGACCGGCTTTATGCAGCCAGCGAGGCGGGCGTGGAGATCCAGCTGGTTATCCGTGGGATTTGCTGCTTGCGTGCCGGGATCGAAGGGTTGTCAGAAAATATTCGCGTTAAATCGATTATTGGCCGGTTTCTGGAGCATAGCCGGATCTGGGCCTTTGCAAACGGATTCAAGATGCCGGGTGACCGGGCCAAAGTGTTCATATCGTCGGCCGATGCCATGTCCCGCAATTTGGAGCGTCGGGTCGAGACGTTGGTCCCGATCCGCAATCACACCGTGCATGATCAGGTACTGCAGCAGGTCTTGCTGGCCAATCTGCTCGACACTGAACAGAGTTGGGAACTGGAGCCTGATGGCAGCTACTTGAGGATGGAACCTGGCGAAAAGCCGTTCAATTGCCACCGCTATTTCATGACCAATCCATCGCTGTCGGGCCGGGGCGGCGCGCTGGAAGCAGGCGGGGTCCCCAAACTTGCGCTGCGCCGGGGTGCTGTCTGATGGTATTGCGCCGCAGACGGGCGGACCGAGACGGGAAGTTCGGGGCCAACAGAGCCCAGCGAGCAATCATTGATATTGGGTCGAACACGGTTCGTCTGGTGGTCTATGGCGGTTCTCCACGCGCGCCAATCGTGCTGCTCAACGAAAAGGTAATTGCCCGGCTCGGGCATGAAATTGGCGAAACTGGCAGACTGGCCGATGATGCGATCGACATCGCGATGCGCGGCCTTGAACGCTATGCTCTCATCCTGAAGGAACTGGCGATCAGCGATGTCGAAGTGGTGGCCACTGCTGCTGCCCGCGACGCTGAAAACGGACCAGAATTTCTTGAACAAGTGCGTCAGCTTGGCCTCTCGCCGCGATTATTGTCTGGCAAAGATGAAGCGCGGATCAGTGCAATGGGGGTGATCGGCGCTTTTCCTGGAGCAGCCGGCGTCGTGGCCGATCTGGGTGGCGGAAGTCTGGAGCTGGTGCGGATCGAAAATGGCGGCTGCGGGGTAGGCACCACCTTGCCGCTGGGGACTTTGCGCTTGCCCGAACTGCGCATCACCAAGCCCGGAGAAGTCAAGAAATCGGCCAATCAGATGCTTAAGGCTGCTGGCTGGGACGCGGCGGTGGGCGGGAACCTTTACCTGGTAGGCGGCACATGGCGGGCGATGGCTGTCTATGCCATGCAGCAGCAATCCCATTCGCTCAGCGATCCGCACGGTCTTGAAGTGGGGCGTGAGGAAATTCAGGCGATTTCGGCAGAAATTGCTGCAGCCACACCCGACGAATTGCGCGCCATTCCGCGTATCTCCAGCCAGCGGTCCCAAACCATGCCCGACGCGGCAGCCCTGCTGCTTGCCCTGCTGAAACGGCTCGACCCGGATAAGGTTGTGTTCTCATCCTGGGGTCTGCGCGAAGGCTTGCTGTTCGATCGGTTGGAGGATTTCGCCAGGCAGCAGGATCCGTTGCTGGCCGGGATGGCGGTATTCGCCGGTTTGCATGGCTGCCCGCCAACGCTGGCCGCACGCGTCGCGGCATGGACAGTGGGCGCTATTCCCGCTTCTCGTCCGGGGCTGGAGCGACTGCGGCTGGCGGCTACCATGCTGGCGCTTGCCTCAATGCAGACCGAGCCGAATATCCGCACCGAACAAGCGGTAGAATGGGCACTGCAAAAGCGTTGGATTGGTCTTGCCGCGCATGAGCGTGCTATGCTGGCGGCTGCGATTTCGGCCAATGGCAACCACACCGATCTCGACCCGCGCATTTCCGAACTGGCCAGCCCAGAAGCAATTGACGATGCCGTGTGCTGGGGGTTGTCGATACGACTATGCCGACGGCTTGGCGGGCTATCACGTGCAACCTTCGAATCGACCCGCCTTGCGATCGAGGACGGGAAATTGGTGCTGAAGCTGGAAGAAAGCCACGCCCCGCTGTTTGGCGTTCCCAACGAAAAGGATCTGCGCTTACTGGGCGACCAGCTGGGCCTTGAATACCTGGCCGAAATTGTCCCAGATTTCAGCGTGGCGGCCACGCCAGTGCCTGACCCGGTGCCGGGAATGGCAGCGCTATAATGTTACTCCGCTTAAGGTTTCGATCCTGCAAAAGGGGAAAAGTTCGTGTCAGTATCGAAGATTTCGACGCCCTCGCGCCGCTTTAGAAAGCCGACGATTGCATAGGTCACCGGAGTCAGCACAACTTCCCAGCTGGTTTTGAAGATCCACTGCGTCAAAGCCACCCAGAACACCAGCGAAGTAGTCCACCCTTCGGCGTGCAGGAATGCGAGTGGATAGAAGATCAGGCTGTCCACTCCTTCACCGAAAATGGTCGACCCAATTGTGCGGGTCCAAAGATGCTTTCCTTCCGTCCAAATCTTCATCTTCGCCATGACGTAAGCATTCACGAACTCGCCGGCCCAAAAAGCGGCGATGGAAGCAAACACGATCCGCGGAACTTGACCAAAAACCAGTTCGTAAGCATGCTGATTTCCCCAGCTGGGCGCGGGCGGCATTGCCACCACGACATATGACATGAAGGCCATGAACAGCATTGCGACAAATCCCGCCCACACGCAGCGTCGAGCATTGGCATATCCGTAGACTTCGGTCAGCACGTCTCCCAGCAAGTAAGAGATGGGAAAGAATAATAAGCCTGCACCGAATGGCCAGAGGCCGACAAACGGCAAATTGACCTGGGCCACCTTGCCTGCCCCAATCACATTGGACAGCAGCAAAATGGTGACAAAACCCGCCATCATGAAATCGAAATAGCGGAATCGGTGGGAAGAATCGGTTGTGTTCATAATTTGGCTGACTATCCGCATTTGCGGCCTGCGAAAAGCACGCTATGCCCGGAGCCGCGCGCGCCCGTAGCTCATCTGGATAGAGCGCGAGACTTCTAATCTTGAGGCAGCAGGTTCGAGTCCTGCCGGGCGCGCCAGTTTCCTACCCCCGCGCAACGCTTTCCAGCGGTTCGCCGGTGACCGGATAACCTGCGTCATCGGGGATGCACAGCCAGCGTTCTTCATCCCGCATTTCGAGGAACGGGGTTATGATCTTGACCGGATACTGCGCGCAGTTGCGTGCAGCAGCGGCAAAATCTGTAAATTGGGCAAGCCGCTCCAGATTGCGCCTTGTGGGGTAGATAACACTCAGCTCGCCACATGCGGCTGCATCAAGTGCGCCTTGCGCCGTGATCCAGTAAAGCTTGGTATTTTCGGTCTGGTCGACGGCAATATCGACCGCGCCTGTCCCCAGATTGGCAAGATAGAAGCGGGTGTCGAAGACGCGCGGAATTCGCTCATTCCTGGGAAACCAGCGCGCGAAAGGTAGAACTGCCTCCAGATCGAGTTTCCAGTCCAGCGCCCTCAGCACCGGGGCGAGGTCCTCATGTTTCAGCAGCATGGCTCTGGCTTGCCGCGCTCGGTCAGCATCGACGCGGCCTGAAATACCGATTGCCAGACCCGTTTCCTCCAGCGTTTCGCGAATGGCCGCCACGCGGTGTGCTGCTTCATCAGGGGGAAGGCTATCGCTCAATTTTTCGCCGAGCGCGTAATCAGCGGGATCGACCCGCCCGCCGGGGAATACTGCCGCGCCGCCTGCAAAGGTCATGGTGCGCGACCGGGTGACCATTAGCAATTCAGGTGGTCCGCCTGCTGTGCTGTTGCGAAACACAACTATGGTGGCGGCGGGGATTCCGGGTGAAGCAGTGTTTTTTTGATCATCTGGCATAGTGCCTGTGTGACTGTATGAAGCGCAGTTGCCAAGCGTCAATCAATGCAGTGTGCAAAGCAGTTTGGATGTCGGTGAATTTTACAATTTGCGCCGCGTCAAAATCATCTTAACCATTGGAACTCGCAGAAGCCGGGCAGTTTTCAAAACTGGCACAGGACCTGCAAAGAGTAGGGTATCCCAATGATCTTCGATCGAGGCGGGACGATCCCTGGTCTCCCAGTCCCGCCTCCCCGAAGACACCTTCGCAAAAAGATAATTCTCAGACGCTGGTGGGCGGACGGTGCAATGTGCGCGCCGCAAAGTATGCGTTAGCTTGCTGGAGAGACCTGCTTTTCAGCCATCAATTGCTGCAATTCACCCGCTTCGAACATTTCCATCATGATATCGCTGCCGCCGACGAATTCGCCTTTGACGTAAAGCTGCGGAATGGTTGGCCAATCGGAAAAGGCCTTGATGCCCTGCCGGACTTCCATGTCTTGCAGTACATCGACGCTGTCATAAGCGACGCCGCAATGATCGAGGATCGCGACCGCACGGCTGGAAAAGCCGCATTGCGGGAACAGGGGGGTGCCTTTCATGAAGAGTACAACATCGCTGCCGGTAACAATGCCGGAAATGCGTTCATGGGCGGGGGAAGCGGTGTCAGACATGGGCAGGGTCCAAAATTATCAGTTGTTGCCGCCGCGACGGCCATTAGCGTTCAATTGGGGACTGCGGTGGTCAGTTGCAAGGCATGAAGCACACCGCCCATCCTGCCGCCCAGCGCATCATACACCAGCTTGTGCTGTGCAACGCGGCTTTTCCCGGCGAAGCTGGCTGATGTAACCCGCGCCGCCCAATGATCGCCATCGCCGGCTAGGTCAGTCATTTCGACCGTCGCATCGGGCAGCGCGGCGCAGATCATGGTCTCTATCTCAGTGCCGGACATGGGCATTGGGTCAGGCCCCGCTAATCAGCTGTCGGCGCGCTTCGACGGCCTTTTGCTCAAGCGCACTGCGCACGCCTGCCTCGTCCATTTCGATGCCGCTGCTGGTCAAATCGCCGAGCAGTTTGCGGATCACGTCTTCATCGCCCGCTTCCTCAAAATCAGCCTGCACCACCGCCTTGGCATAAGCTTCGGTTTCTTCTGAAGTCAGACCCATAAGCTCTGCCGCCCAATTGCCGAGCAGGCGGTTGCGCCGGGCGGCAATCTTGAAAGCATTTTCCTCGTCAAAGGCAAATTTGGCTTCTTCGCCTCGCTCACGGTCTTTAAAATCGGTCATGATTGCCTTTCATCGCAAGTCCTCCTCAAGGATAGGGTGCCAAGACGGTTACTACAAGCATCATGGTATGCCAGCTGTCACCTTACATGGTAACGACCAACTTGCCGATTGCGCCACGCGCTTCGAGCTTGGCGATAGCATCACCGGCCCGTTCCAGCGGATAGGTCTCACTCACCAGTGGGGCAATCTTGCCATCGTTCCACAACTGGAAAAGTTCAGCGATATTTTCAGCGTTGCGTTTGGGTTCACGCATTGTGAACGCGCCCCAGAAAACACCGCGAATATCGCAACTCTTGAGCAGTGTCAGATTGAGCGGCATCTTGGCGATCCCGGCAGGGAAACCGATCACCAGGAAGCGGCCTTCCCATGCAATCGCTCGCAAAGCCGGTTCGGAATAATCGCCGCCGACAATGTCATAGATGATATCGGCGCCATCAGGTCCAACTGCTTCCTTGAATGCATTGGCCAGCGCTTTGGAGGTATCCTTGTCGAACGGCGCACGGGGGTAAATCACCACATCATCGGCCCCGGCCTTGCGGCAGGCTTCGGCCTTTTCTTCGCTCGATACAGCGGCGATCACGCGCGCGCCGTAAGCTTTGCCCAGTTCCACCGCTGAAAGGCCGACACCGCCTGCTGCGCCAAGTACGAGCATGGTATCGCCTGCCTTGATCTGCCCACGGTCCTTGAGCCCGTGAATGGTGGTGCCATAAGTCATCAGCAGCGCAGATGCTTCGGTCAGATCGATCCCTTCGGGTACGCGGAAGATCCGGGCTGCGGACAGCACGATCTTTTCGGTCAGGCCGCCAAAGCCTGTTCCTGCCAATATACGGTCACCAATTTTCCAATCTGTAACGCCGTCACCCACTGCCTCGATAATGCCGGAAATTTCGCTGCCGGGTGCAAAGGGGCGGGGCGGCTTGACCTGATACATATCCTTGATGATCAGCGCGTCGGGGTAATTGATCGCGCAAGCGGCAACCTTGACCAGAACTTCACCCTTGCCGGGCACTGGATCGGGTAGATCTTGCAGCGTCAGGGTTTCCGGGCCTCCGATTGCTGTCGATAAAAGGGCCTTCATGCAGTCATCTCCGTTCCTTGTGCGAGCCACGGCATCGTGCGCGCCTGCTTCGCTTCATATCTACTGATCGCTTCATTCCGTGCCAGCGTCAGACCCACTTCGTCCAGCCCTTCGATCAGGCAGCGTTTCCGAAACGGATCGATTTCGAATGTGAAACGATCCTGAAACGGCGTGGTGACGGTCTGATGTTCGAGGTCAATCGCAATCGGATCGCTCGCGGAAACTTCCATCAGCCGGTCTATCTGCGCTTGGGGCAAAGCCACTGTCAGAACCCCGTTCTTGAAAGCGTTGCTGGCAAAAATATCCGAGAAACTGGGGGCGATCACAGCGCTAATGCCCATGTCGAGAAGTGCCCAGGCGGCATGTTCGCGGCTCGATCCGCACCCGAAATTATCGCCTGCAATGAGGATCGGCGCGCCGCTGAATTCCGGTGCATCAAACACATTGTCAGGGTTTGCGCGGATGCTGGCAAAGGCGCCCTTGCCCAGCCCTTCGCGGGTGATGGTTTTGAGCCATTCTGCGGCGATGATTACGTCAGTATCGACGTTCTTGTCGCCAAACGGGATGGCTCGTCCTTCGATGGTGGAAACAGGCTCCATCAGTCAGTCTCGGGCGAGCTAAGCGGCTTTACTTTGGCATCCTGCGCCTTTTTGTCCTTGCGCTTATTGGCATAAAGCAACGCGGCAGCAATCGCGGCCGAGCCGATGGCAGCGCCCGCCAGGGCGGCTTTGCCGCCGAGCGATGAGGGAGTTTTCTTGGTCATAGGACTATCCATGGTGCGCCGCTGGGTGCGGTGCAAGAGGTGAACGGTGATTCGGGGGGATTAGCCAGTCAAATCCCGAACGTCGGTTAAATGTCCGGTAACAGCCGCAGCGGCCGCCATGGCGGGCGACATCAGATGAGTGCGCGCACCGGGGCCTTGCCGCCCAACAAAATTGCGGTTGCTGGTCGAAGCGCAGCGTTCGCCCGGCGGCACCTTGTCGGGGTTCATTCCGAGGCAGGCCGAGCAGCCTGGCTCGCGCCATTCAAAACCGGCATCGGTGAATATCTTGTCGAGCCCTTCATCTTCAGCCTGCAATTTGACGAGGCCGGAACCGGGCACGACAATCGCCCATTTGACATTGCAGGCCTTGTGCCGCCCGCGCAGCACGTCAGCCGCAGAGCGCAGATCTTCGATCCGGCTGTTGGTGCAACTTCCGATAAAGATATTCTGCACCTGCACTTCGGCCATTAATTGTCCGGGGGTAAGCCCCATGTAGGCGAGGCTCTTGACAGCGGCAGCCTGTTTCGATGGATCGGCAAAGCTGGCCGGATCGGGCACCGTGCCGCCAATCGCCACGATATCTTCGGGGCTGGTCCCCCAGGTTACCGTTGGTTGTACATTGGCTGCGTTAATGGTGACGTTTTTGTCGAATTGAGCGCCCGGGTCGGTTGCAAGACTGCGCCACCATGCGACAGCTGCGTCCCATTCGGCCCCTTTCGGTGCCAGCGGGCGCCCTTTTAGATAGGCAAATGTCTTGTCATCAGGCGCGATCAGGCCAGCTCGGGCACCGCCTTCGATCGACATATTGCATATAGTCAGCCTGCCTTCGATGCTCATTTCTTCAAATACGCGCCCGCGATATTCGATCACATGGCCAGTCCCGCCTGCCGCGCCGATGGTGCCGATGATATGGAGGATCAGGTCCTTCGGCGTCACGCCCGGTCCCAACTGTCCTTCGACCACGACCTCCAGCGTCTTCGACCGCTTGAGCAGCAGGGTTTGCGTGGCCAGCACATGTTCGACTTCGCTGGTGCCAATGCCAAATGCCAGCGCGCCAATTCCGCCATGTGCAGCAGTGTGCGAATCGCCGCATACAATGGTTGAGCCTGGTAACGAAAAGCCCTGTTCCGGCCCCACCACATGGACAATTCCCTGCTCTGCTGCAGTTGCATCGATATAGCGAATGCCAAAGGCGGGGGCGTTGGCTTCTAGCGCTTCAAGCTGAGCGGCGCTTTGCCGATCGGCGATCGGTACGCGGCGGCCGTCTGCATCAAGCCGGGCTGTAGTCGGCAAGTTGTGATCGGGCACAGCCAGTGTCAGATCGGGGCGGCGAACCTTGCGTCCCGCCAGCCGTAGCCCTTCGAACGCTTGCGGGCTGGTCACTTCATGCACCAGATGCCGGTCGATGAAGATCAGGCTGGTGCCATCATTGCGGGTTTCGACCACATGGGCGTCCCAGATTTTTTCATAAAGGGTGCGCGGCTTGGCAGCCGGGGAACTGTCGGTCATGGCAGATGAATTAGCGACTAATCGGCCACAGTGGCAAGCCAACTTATCAGCAGGAAAAGACGAGTCATGGAAAAGAAATCTATTAGTGCTTAACTTACACCCATGTCAGCAAAGCCTTATACTTTTCCGATCAATATCCTGCCCGCCGATATCGACTTCATGGGGCATGTAAACAATGCCCGCTACCTGTCCTGGGTGCAGGATGCGGTGTTGTCACATTGGCGCAATATCGCCCCGGCTGATGCGGTAGCGAGCCGGGCATGGGTGGCGCTGAAGCACGAGATAACATATCGCAAACCGGCGTTTCTCAATGATGACATTATTGCCCGCACCGTATTGGAAAGCACCAAGGGCGCGCGCGCATTTTACCACACGGTGATTGAGCGCGGCGGTGAAGTGCTGGCTGAAATCCAGTCAAGCTGGTGCTGCATTGATGCGGAAACATTGCGCCCGGCACGCATTGGTGAGGAAATCGCGAAGTTCTTCTTTCCCAAGGATGACTAGTATATAATGGCCGTGGCCATGACCTATCTGATCCCTACACTGATCGTTCTTGTCACCATCTTTGCGATGGAATGGGCAGCGTGGGCGAGCCATAAATACATCATGCATGGTTGGGGTTGGGCGTGGCACCGCGACCATCATGAACCGCATGACCAGACGCTGGAAAAGAATGACCTTTACGGCCTGGTCGGCGCTGCGATGAGCATTGCGATGTTTGCAATTGGCAGCCCGCTGGTGCTCGGCGCAGCGGCATGGTGGCCTGCGACCTGGATTGGCCTCGGTATTCTGGGTTACGGTATCATCTACACGCTGATTCATGACGGGCTAGTCCATCAGCGCTACTTTCGATTCGTCCCTAAACGTGGTTATGCCAAGCGGCTGGTGCAGGCACACAAGCTGCATCATGCCACGATTGGCAAGGAAGGCGGGGTCAGCTTCGGGTTTCTGATCGCGCGCAACCCAGCCGCGCTGAAGGCAGAACTTGCGCAGCAGCGCAAGGCAGGCCTGGCAATTGTCCGTGAAAGTGCGGGGCGCTAGACCGCTTATTCGTTGCGGGTTGCGATCCAGCTGCCGCAAATGAGAACGACCGCGATCGACACATAATACCACGGCGGGCCAAGTGTCATCCAGGTGACCAGGCCGCCGACCACCATTGCGCCAATCGCGCCAATCTTGGCCCGGCGCGAAATGGCCTTGCGTTCGCGCCAGTCGCGCAGCTGTGCGCCCCATTGTGGATGGTTCAACAATCGCTGTTCCCACTCAGGGTTGCTGCGTGCAAAGCAGAAGGCGGCCAGCAGCAAGAATGGTACGGTTGGCATCAGCGGCAGCGCAGCGCCAATCGCGCCAAGGCCAACGCAGGTTATGCCGCCAGCAAGATACAATCGGCGCATATCAGAGATGCATCCCAAATATCGGCGCGCTAGGCATCAGCAAGCCTTGCTGCATGCTCGCACACCAGCGCAATCATGTTTGGAACGCCTTGGGTGCGGTTGGAGCTGAGCTGGTTCCTCAGATCAAATGGCGCGAGTGCTGCAGTGATGTCCATCGCGGCAACTTCTGCGGCCGGGCGGTCCTGCACAGCGGCAATGACCAGCGCGACGATGCCTTTGGTGATGGCGGCGTTACTATCAGCCAGAAAATGCAGCTTGTCCGTGTCTCCGGTAGGATAGACCCACACGCTGGCGGAACATCCGCGCACCAACGTGGCATCGGTTTTGAGCGCATCGGGCATATCATCAAGCTCGCGGCCAAGCTCGATCAGCAGGCGGTAGCGCTCGTCACCTTCGAGGAAGTCATATTCTTCAGCAATGTCGGCAATGGTTCGCATATTGGGCAGCGTCTAGCAGGCCCGCGTCAGAGGTCTACCCCATTGGCGATGGCCTCCAGCTTGCGGATCCGTTCCTTGAGGTCGGCAATCTCGATCCGGGCAGCGCCGCTACCCGGGCCTTGCTCGATCTCGGCGAAACGGTTGGCGCTCCGGTCCAGCTCGTGTTCTTTCAGGGTCAGCCAGCCCTGCCATCCGCGCAGGGCAATCAGTGCTACCAGTCCCAGACCGGCAAACGCGGTGGCCGCAATGATAATCTGTTCGCTCATGATCCGGTCCTCCTTGCGAACCGTGGTTCAGATGATGGGGCGGGGTTATTGCCCGCGGAGACTTTCAATTTCATCGGCGATAGCTTTGGAATGCCGCTCGTTGGTGCTGTTGGCGTCGGTGGTGATCCGCTCGAGCACCTTGATCCGCTCGCGCAAATCCTCAACTTCGCGTTGGAGCGCTTGCTCCTTGTAGGAGACCGAAGGGCTTTCCGCGCCGTAGCGATCCCGGATCACCCCATGCTCCACCCGGTGCCGGGACCGGATCAGTTTTGCCATCGCAGAAATCAGCACGATCAGCACAATTGCGACAGGCCAGCTCATTGCACGTCCTCCGTCCGGTCAAACTCCAGCGCCTCGTCCGAAGTTCGGCGCAACTCCTCGATCTGCAGCGCCAGATCCTGCCCGCGGTCGGTTGCGAGCCGTTCCAATACGCGCACCCGCTGTTCCAGCTGCTCGATCTTCCTGGCTGATGCGGCACTATCCGCCCCTGTCCGAACCGCTTCCAGTTCCAGCTTGCGCTGTTTGAAGGCCAGGTCGCGCTTGTGGATCGTAAGGCCCAGAGCAAACGCCCCGAAACTGACGATCAGGATAAACCCGAAGATAATGGCCAGTTCGCCCATCAGACGTTTTCCTTCCTCGGCATATTGAACGGAACGCCGCTATCGCCTTCAACCGCGCGGCTATCGCGCAACGCCTCAATCTGGGTCGCGATGTCATAGCCGCGGTCGGTCACGATCCGTTCGAGCACCTGCACTCGCTTTTCCAGTTCAGCGGTATGCGCGGCGTATTGCGCGGCCTTTTCGGCACTGTGTTCGGCAGTAGCGGTGATCCGCCTTTCTTCCAGCTTGTTGCGGCTTTTGATCCACACGATCCCGAGCACCATCAGAAATGGCATCGATACTGCCAGCATGTCGGTTAGATTTTCCATTTCGTACTTAATCCCTCAGTTTGCGGTCAGCGCAGCCGTTCGATCTCTGCCGAAAGGCGCGGATTGCTGGTGACGTAATAGGTTTCGACATCGGCCAGGCGGCGATCAATATCGCGGAACCGGGCGCGCACTTCGCGGGCGGTGCGGGCAGGGGACTGGCGCACACGCTGCCAGTATTTCTGCTCTTCCGGTTCGACGTAGAGGTGGGCAGGTTTCTTGCCCAGCAGCATGCCGAACACGAAATAGGCCGGGATCGCGATTCCGGTGCTGAAAGCGAGCACAATCGCCCCCAGTCGCACCCACAGGGCATCGACCCCAGTGTAATCGGCAATTCCAGCGCAAACGCCGAGCAGTTTGCCGTTCTGCTTGTCGCGATAAAGGGTTGTGCGTTCGCTGGTCATCACTTGGCTCCCTTTTTCTCGGCCAGCAGGCGATCGAGTTCGCGCAGCGGCTGATTGTCAATTTCGCGGTCATGCATCAGTCGGGTCGGTTTGAAGTCAGGGTTGTCCGACGCGACCAAACGTTCAACCGTATCCATCCGTTCGTCGAGACGGCGGGCGAGATGATAGAGCTCGTCCAGCAAATGTTCGTCATCGTTGGTGATGGTGGCAGCGGTTTTCCACTTGGTGATATAATGGAAGATGATCCACGGCAGGCCGATGAAAATCACCGGTACGATGAAAATTGATTCGTCCATGCTCTATTGGTCCTTTGTGTCTTTGCCGCCCATGGCAGCCTTCATTGCTTCGAGTTCTTCGTCGATCTTGTCAGCACCCGCCAGGGCGGCGATTTCGTCCGACAAGGTTGGCTTGCCGCTGCCATCGGCAATGCTCAGCGCATCGGCGCGCCCTTCTGCATAATCGACTCGGCGTTCCAGTTGGTCGAACCGGGCGAGTGCTTCGTCAGTGCGTTCGGTGCTCATCAGCGTGCGCAGTTTGACGCGGTTCTCAGCGCTTTCGAGCCGCGCGGCGATGGCGGTCTGACGGCTGCGTGCTTCGCGAAGGCGGTTCTGAAGCTTGTTGATGTCCTGCTCATAGGCCCGCAGCGCATCGTCGAGCACCGTGATTTCGGCTTTTAGTTGGTCAGCCATGTCGCTGGCCTTCTTCTTTTCAACCAGTGCAGCCCGGGCCAGATCTTCCCGATCCTTTGACAGGGCGAGCTGGGCCTTTTCGCCCCAATCGGCCTGTAACCGGTCCAGTTTGACCGTATGGCGGTGCATTTCCTTCTGATCGGCAATCGTGCGGGCAGCACTGGCGCGGACTTCGACCAGCGTTTCCTCCATTTCGAGGATAATCATCCGGATCATTTTCGCCGGGTCATCCGCCTTGTCGAGCATATCGTTGAAGTTGGCGGCGATAATGTCACGTGTGCGGCTGAAAATTCCCATCAGGGGTACTCCGGTGAAGTTGAATTCGGCAGTGGAATGGCTGCTGCGGCCCGTTTGCGTTGGGGTGGGGCTTTGGCGCAACCGTTCGACTTCGCTTTCGAAGCGCGATCCGCGGGCCTGGCCAAGGGGGCGGGCCGAAGCGCCAGAGGGGGCTGAGGCATCGGGGGGAGATGAACGCTCCGGCCCAAGAGGGGTGGTGTCAAACGGATCGCTCATGCGAGTTCCACAGTTTCACAATGCATCGTGGCTGCAAAGGCAGGGGTAGCCTGCATCTGCGTGGTCAGGGCCACAAATGCCACCATCGCCAGGATGCTGGCAGCAGCTGCCTGACCCACTTTGGTCTGAAAGAAGCGGCGACTATACATGGCTTGATACCTTTCGAATGTTTCTGTTCACCATTCAGCAAGGAGCGTGCCAATTTACAAAAATGGCCAAATACCTGCACATTTGTAAAGGCCCAGCGAAGGAAATTTGGTTTCTATTGCCAACATATGGGGAAATTCCCTATAGGTTGGGCTGTGGAGCGGGAAAACCAGTTTATTGGCCAATCCGGGGCCTTCCTTGATGCGGTGGAGCGTGCCAGCCGTGCTGCCCCGATGCGACGCCCTGTTCTGGTGGTGGGCGAGCGCGGAACCGGCAAGGAACTGATCGCTGAACGCTTGCACCGTCTGTCACCGCGCTGGGGGGAACCACTGGTAATCATGAACTGTGCCGCCCTTCCTGAAACGCTGATTGAAGCGGAGCTGTTCGGCCATGAAGCCGGCGCGTTCACTGGGGCTACCAAAGCGCGGGTGGGAAGATTTGAAGAAGCCGACAAAGGCACGCTATTTCTCGATGAACTGGGCACATTGTCGATGGGCGCGCAGGAAAGGCTTCTGCGCGCGGTCGAATATGGCGAGGTCACGCGAATCGGCTCCTCGCGTCCGATCAGCGTCGATGTGCGGATTGTCGCCGCCACGAATGAGGATTTACCGCGGCTGGCTGATGAAGGGCAATTCCGTTCCGATCTGCTCGACCGGCTGAGTTTTGAAGTCATTACTCTGCCGCCGTTACGCGTGCGCGAAGGTGACATCGGCGTTCTGGCCGAATATTTCGGGCGGCGGATGGCGGCAGAGATTGGCTGGGACCGCTGGCCCGGCTTTGCCGAAAATGTCGCACGCCAATTGGAAGAACACCCCTGGCCGGGCAACGTCCGCGAATTGCGCAATGTGGTTGAACGCGGGGTTTACCGGTGGGACAATTGGGAAGATCCAATTGGGCATCTGGTTTTCGACCCGTTCGACAGCCCTTGGAAACCGTTCGAACCGGCGGCACGCAAGCGCATGCCAGCGGCGGCGCAAGACCAGGCTGCTGCGCAGCCTATCATGCCCGATCTGGAAAGAGTTGACGATTTGAAAGGCGCGGTTGAGGCGCATGAGCGGATGATTGTCGAATATGCGCTGGGCAAGCACCGCTGGAACCAGCGCCAGACTGCCAAGGCGCTCGGCCTTAGCTATGATCAGCTGCGCCATTGTATCAAGAAGCATGGACTGGCTGACGGCGAATAATCTTTGCCGCTTGCAAAACGCCAATCACCCGCCTATTTGAACGTCATCCCGACATTGTCTTGATGAAGTGGGGCTGGCGCCGATAAGGGGCCGGCATTAAACCGCTTTGTCGCAATCAGGGCCTAACTGGAGACTGCATGGCCGACTTGGCACGCCTGAAAGAGATCATCGAACCCGAAGCGGCAGCGCTCGGCTTTGATCTTGTGCGAGTGATTATGACAGGATCCGAAGCTGGCGACGGGGAACGTGCGCTGCAGATCATGGCGGAAGATCCGGCAACGGGCCAGCTGGTGATTGATCAATGCGCTGCACTGTCGCGCGCGGTCTCGAACCAGATCGACGCGCTGGAAGAACAGGGAGAGGAGCTGGTTGAAGGCAATTATCACCTCGAAGTTAGTTCCCCCGGGATCGACCGGCCGCTGACCCGCCCAAAGGACTTTGCCAATTGGGCCGGACACGAATGCAAGGTTGCGCTGGTCGAAAAGATCGCAGGCCAGCGCAATGTTCGTGGCACCTTGACCGGAATTGTTGGTATGACCGTCACTGTTGAGGACAAGGCGGGCAAGAGGTTTGCCATTGCGCTCGAAAATATCCATGCGGCCAAGCTCATCCTGACCGATGCGCTGATCGCTGCAACCAAACCGATAGACACTGCCGGTGTCGATGAAATCAACGAAGAAGAAGAGAGGGCTGACGACTGATGGCCAGTGCTATTTCCGCCAATAAGGCAGAGCTGCTCGCAATTGCGACGGCGGTTGCGACCGAGAAGATGATCGACAAGTCGATCGTCATCGAGGCGATGGAAGAAGCGATCCAGAAAAGCGCGCGCAACCGTTACGGCGCGGAAAATGACATTCGTGCCAAACTGGACCCGATGACGGGCGATTTGCGGCTGTGGCGCGTGGTCGAAGTGGTCGAAGATGTGGAAGACTACTTCAAGCAGGTCGATCTGAAGCAAGCGCAGAAGTTGCAGGACGGCGCGGTTGTGGGCGACTTTATTGTTGACCCGCTGCCGCCGGTTGATCTGGGCCGGATTGATGCCCAGTCGGCTAAGCAAGTGATTTTCCAGAAGGTCCGCGATGCCGAGCGCGAACGCCAGTATGAAGAGTTCAAGGACCGTGCCAATGAAGTGATCACCGGCGTGATCAAGTCGGTCGAATTCGGCCATGTGATCGTCAATTTGGGCCGCGCCGAAGGTGTCATTCGCCGCGATCAGCAGATCCCGCGCGAAGCGGCCCGCGTGGGCGAACGTGTCCGCGCGCTCATCACTAAGGTGGAACGCAACAATCGCGGCCCGCAGATATTCCTCAGCCGGGCGCATCCTGACTTCATGAAGAAGTTGTTCGCGCAGGAAGTGCCTGAAATTTACGATGGCATTATCGAAATCAAGGCGGCTGCTCGCGATCCGGGCAGCCGCGCCAAGATCGGCGTGATCAGCCACGATTCGTCAATCGACCCGGTTGGCGCTTGCGTCGGTATGAAAGGCAGCCGCGTGCAAGCGGTCGTGCAGGAACTGCAAGGCGAAAAGATCGACATTATTCCGTGGAGCGAAGACACGGCCACCTTCGTGGTTAATGGCCTCCAGCCAGCCACAGTCAGCCGGGTTGTGCTAGACGAGGAAGAGGGCCGGATCGAAGTGGTTGTTCCCGATGACCAGTTGAGTCTTGCAATCGGGCGGCGTGGGCAGAATGTGCGCCTCGCCAGCCAGCTCACCGGTCACCAGATCGATATCATGACCGAGGAAGAAGCCAGCGCGAAGCGGCAGAAGGAATTCGCCGAACGTTCCAAAATGTTCGAAGAAGAACTCGATGTTGATGAAACGTTGTCGCAGTTGCTGGTGGCGGAAGGCTTCGCCGAACTGGAAGAAGTTGCCTATGTCGAATTGGCCGAACTGGCCAGCATCGAAGGCTTCGATGAAGAGCTGGCCGAAGAACTGCAAAGCCGTGCGACCGAAGCACTTGAGCGTCACGAAGAAACTGCGCGCGCCGAACGCCGGGAGTTGGGCGTGGAAGACGATCTGGCAACCATGCCGCATCTGACCGAACAAATGCTGGTGGTATTGGGCAAGGCAGGGATCAAGACGCTCGACGACCTGGCCGATCTGGCGACCGACGAGCTCATCGCCAAGAAGCGCGAAGCGCCGCGCCGCCGGGCCAATGCTGACGGGCCGCCACTGCGGCGGCCGCAGCGCAGCGAGGACAAGGGTGGCGTGCTTGGCATGTACGGCTTGACCGAAGAGCAGGGCAATGAGATCATCATGGCTGCCCGCGCGCACTGGTTTGAAGAAGAAGATGCTGCAGTCGACACGCCTGCTGCATCCGACCCACAGGAGGCCGCTGATGCGGACTCCACACAATGAGCGCGTAGCTTCCGACCTCTGTGATGTGCCGCAGGCCCGTGCTTTCGGGTCCAAACGGTCTTGTCCGGAACGCAAATGTATTCTGAGCGGCGATATTGCCCCGCGTGATGCATTGATCCGCCTGGCCATATCGCCCGAAGGGCCTGATGGGGCGGCACAGGTTCTGCCTGACCTTTTGGCGCGCGCACCGGGACGCGGTGCGTGGATCGGCGTTTCGCGCGCCGAACTGCAGGCGGCGATGGGTGGGGGCAAAAGCGGCGGCAAATTGCGCGGCGCTTTGGTGCGGTCCTTCAAGGGATCGAAGCTTGAGGTGCCGGCAGATTTGCCTGACCGGATTGAGCAGGGGCTGAAGCGGCTGCTGCAAGACCGACTGGGCCTCGAAATGCGCAGCGGAAAGCTTATCTTGGGGTCAGACCGGATCGCCGAGCAGGCGCGGTCGGGCCGGGTCGCGCTGCTGCTCCACGCTGCTGATGCGAGCGTGGACGGCAGCCGCAAACTCGATCAGGCATGGCGCGTTGGGCGCGATGAGGAAGGGTCTGGCGAACAGGGATTGCGCTTGCCACTGGACCGCGCGGCTCTGTCTGTGGCATTGGGCCGCGACAATGTCGTCCATCTGGCACTTGCCGATGTCACTTCGGCGCAGCGGGTAAACTCCGTTCTGTCGCGTTTGTTGCATTTCATCGGGCAAATCCGGGGCACCGATCAACTTGAGCTGAAAACCGGGGAACTGCCGCAGGTGGCAAACCGTGATGACGATTAGAATTTAAAGGATTAACGAGCTTTATGAGCGATACTGAAGACAAACCGACACGCACCCGCAAGCCACTTGGTCTTTCGCGGGCGGTCGATGCCGGTGAGGTCAAACAGACTTTCAGCCACGGCCGCACCAACAAGGTGACGGTTGAAGTCAAACGCCGCCGCAAGCTTACCAGACCCGGTGAAGCGCCTGTGGTAGAGGAAGTGCAGGCTGCGCCTGAGCCGGCACCTGCGCCCAAACCCGCTGCGCCAGCGCAAAAGCCTGCTGCCAAGAAGCAAAATGTGTCCAATGAAACGGCGCAGGAGCGCGTGGCCCGGCTGCAGCGCGAAGCAGAAGAAGACCGGCTGCGCTCAGCCGAGGAAGCCCGCCGCCGCGAGGAAGAGGCCAAGTCCAAGGCTCAGGAACAGGAAAAACAGCGCGCAGAAGCCAATCGCGAGGCGGAGGCTGAAGCCAGCGAAGCCAAGGCTGAGGTAGCTGTCCAAAGCGAAGCCGCCGCTGCACCAGAAGGTATCAGCGAAAGCCCCGAGGCAGCAGGCGAACAATCCGACGCTGATACGCCTACACCGGCGGCGCGCAAATTCACTCCGGTTGCCCGGCCTGAACCCAAGCGCGCCGAGAAGAAAAAGAAGGAAGAAAAGCGCGTCAGCAAGGTTGACGATGATCGTCGTCGAAGCGGCAAGCTGACTGTCAACCGAGCGCTCAATGATGATGAAGGGGCCCGTGCCCGTTCGCTTGCGGCGCTGAAACGTGCGCGCGAAAAGGAACGCCGGATGCAAGGCGGCGGCAGCAGCAAGCCGCGCGAAAAGCAGTACCGCGAAGTGGTTGTGCCCGAAGGCATTACCGTGGGCGAACTGGCCAAGCGGATGGGCGAAAAGGGCGCCGATCTGGTCAAGGCGCTGTTCAATATGGACATGATGGTCACCGTCAACCAGACGATCGACCAGGATACAGCAGAACTGCTGGTCGAAGAGTTTGGCCACACGATCAAGCGCGTGTCCGAAAGCGATGTCGATATTCAGGTCCAGGAAGACCAGGATCCGGCAGAAACGCTGCGTCCGCGGCCAGCGGTTGTCACGATTATGGGCCACGTTGACCACGGCAAGACCAGCCTGCTCGACGCTTTGCGCGGCACCGATGTGGTGAAGGGCGAAGCTGGCGGTATCACCCAGCACATCGGATCATATCAGGTCACTACCAAAAGCGGCGACAAGGTCACTTTCCTCGATACGCCGGGCCACGCAGCCTTTACCGAAATGCGTCAGCGCGGCGCCAATGTGACTGACATTGTGGTATTGGTTGTGGCTGCCGATGACGGGATAATGCCGCAGACGATCGAGGCGATCAAACATACGCAGGCGGCCGGTGTGCCGATGATTGTGGCGATCAACAAGATCGACAAGGAAGACGCCAATCCGCAGAAGATCCGTGAACGCCTGCTCGAACACGAAGTGGTGGTCGAGGCGATGTCGGGCGATGTGTTGGATGTTGAAATTTCTGCCAAGAAGAAAATCAACCTCGACGAATTGCTCGAAAAGATTGCGCTGCAGGCTGAGCTGCTGGAACTGAAGGCACGGCCCGACCGCCCGGCAGAAGCCACTGTGATCGAAGCGCAGCTCGACAAGGGCCGCGGCCCGGTTGCGACGGTACTGATCACGCGCGGCACGCTGAAGCGGGGCGACAATTTCGTGGTCGGAACAGAAAGCGGCAAGGTCCGCGCGATCGTCAACGATCAGGGCAAGCAGATCAAGGAAGCAGGCCCGTCAATGCCGGTCGAAGTGCTGGGCCTGGGCGGCGTCCCTGATGCAGGCGAGCAGCTGACTGTAGTCGAAAACGAGGCGCGCGCCCGTGAAGTTGCACAATATCGTCAGGAAAAGGCCACCGAAAAGCGCACCGCGCTGGCACCGACCAATTTCGATGCAATGTTCTCCAGCCTCAAGAACGATGTGGTCGAATTCCCGGTTCTGGTGAAGGCAGACGTGCAGGGTTCGGTTCAGGCCATCAACACTGCGCTGCATGCGCTGTCGAATGATTTGATCAAGGTGCGCGTGCTGCATTCGGGCGTTGGTGCGATTACCGAAAGCGACGTCACGCTGGCGGCAGCATCAAGGGCCCCGATCATCGGCTTTAATGTGCGCCCCAACCCCAAAGCGCGCGAACTGGTCAAGCGGGACAATGTCGAGATGAAATATTTCGACGTGATCTATCACCTGACTGAAGAAATCAGCAAGGAAATGGCTGGCGAACTTGGTCCCGAGAAGATCGAGCACGTCGTTGGCCGGGCCGAAGTCAAGCAGGTCTTTCCCGCTGGCAAGAAGGACAAGGCAGCCGGTCTGCTGGTCATCGAAGGCGCCATCCGCAAGGGGCTGCATGCCCGTCTCACGCGCGAAGATGTCATTGTCTCTGCCACCACCATCCAGTCGCTGCGGCGCTTCAAGGACGATGTCGACGAAGTGCGCACTGGTCTGGAATGCGGTGTAGTGCTGGAAGATACCAACGACATCAAGCCGGGCGATATGCTCGAAGTGTTCGAGGTTGAGGAGCGCGAGCGGGTTCTTTAACCGCTTGCGCCGCAATCTGCTTTGGATAGGTTTGACGCCAGCCCGCCGATGATGCCGATGTTCAGCGATATGGGCCATGCCAAGCTGATGGGCGCTGAGTTTGTCTCGTTCGATGCGGACAGCCAGACGATCATGATGCGTTTTTGCGCGCCAGAATCCTTCATCACGCCGCGTGGTAGTGTGCAAGGGGGTCTGGTCGCCGGATTTCTGGACGAGGCGATGGGCTGGGCGTACACCTATTCGACCGGCGGCGACTTTTCTCCGCTGATGCTTGATATAAATTTCTCGTTGTTGCGCCCGGTGGTGCAAGGGCCGATACTGGCAACAGGCCGGGTAGTTCGCGCCGGACAAAGGGTACTGTTTCTCGAAAGCGAATTGCGCAGCGAAGACGGGACCATCCTTGCTCGGGCCACCAGCACCGCGATCCCGACGCCAAACCCCAGCCACAGCTAGTGCGGCAATATTGCGCCTTTCTTGGGTCCATCAATGTTGGCGGCAACCGGCTTTTGATGGAGGACCTGCGCGGTGCCCTCAAATATGAGGATTTTGAGGATGTCGAGACAATTGTCGCCAGCGGTAATGTCCTGTTCCTCCATCCCGAGCGCCCGACACCCGGTCTATCCGAAAAGCTCGCCTTCATCCTGCGCGAGGAATTCGCAATCGATTCCGTCGTTTGCGTCCGCAGCCGGGCCGAAGTGGTTGCCGCCATCGCGGAAAACCCCTTTCGCGGCGAGAATGCGGATAGTATCGTCCACACAATGTGGCTGACGCGCCAACCCAGTCCACAGCAATTCGCCGATCTGGACGCCAGTTTTGCCGGGCGTGGCGGGGAACGGATGGCGCTGGGCACCGGCGCACTGCACATTGACTATGGCGAAGGGGTGGGCAGCAGCAAATTGACCGGCGCCTTTATCGAGCGCAAACTGGATACTCGGGGCACGGCTCGCAATTTGCGTTCGCTTCAGCGGATCGCCGACAAGATGGACCATGACGATGCCTAAGCCGCAATTCACCGCCGAACAGCAATCGGTTCGTGTCCTCAAAGTGGGTGAGCGCGTGCGGCATATCTTGTCTGAATTGCTGACCCGGCAGGAAGTCCATGATGATACACTGACTGGCCATTCGGTTAGCGTGACAGAAGTCCGGATGTCGCCCGACCTGCGCAGTGCCAAGGTTTATGTGAAGCCGTTGCTGGGCGAAGATGAAGCGGCGGTCTTAAAGGCGCTGCGCACCAACACGGCGTTTTTTCAGCGTGAGGTTGCCAAGCGCCTGGGCCTCAAATTTGCGCCAAAACTGCAATTCATGTCTGATGAAAGCTTCGATGAGGCGGACCGGATCGAGCGGCTGCTGAGCGACCCCAAAGTGGCCCGCGATCTTGGCGATCTGGGCGAAGACGCCTGACCGTGGCCAAGCTCTATTTCTACTATGCGTCGATGAATGCGGGAAAATCGACTACGCTGCTGCAGGCTGATTTCAATTACCGTGAACGCGGGATGGCGACCATGCTGTGGACCGCTGCGCTTGATCACCGGAGTGATGACAAGGCGATTGAAAGCCGGATCGGGCTGGGTGCTAATGCGCACCGCTTTTCAGCCGAAACCGACCTGTGGGCGCGGGTTACAGCGGCGCATGCGGTGGAACCGCTTGCCTGTGTGCTGGTGGACGAGGCGCAGTTCCTGACCGGGGGTCAAGTGTGGCAATTGGCCCGATTGGCGGATGAAGCGGGCATTCCGGTGGTATGTTACGGTCTGCGGACTGATTTCCAGGGCGCGCTATTTCCCGGTTCCGCCGGGCTGTTGGCGATTGCAGACACGTTGGTTGAGTTGAAGGCTGTGTGTCACTGCGGGCGCAAGGCTTCGATGAATTTGCGCGTCGATGCGGATGGCGCTGCGGTGAAGGCCGGCGCACAGACGGAAATTGGCGGCAATGACCGCTATGTTGCCCTGTGCCGCAAACATTTCAGCGAAGCTCTGGCGGGATAGCCGCTGCCACACTATCTATCCGGGATGACCGAAACTGTTCTATTCGCGCTGATCCTGGTTCCATGCCTGATCGTCGCCATCGTCTTTCATGAAGTTGCGCATGGCTGGGCCGCGCTGGCGCTGGGTGATCCCACCGCGAACGAACGCAAACGCCTGAGTTTCAACCCCTTGCGCCATGTTGATCCGGTGGGGACTGTCATCGTCCCGGGCGCGATGTTGCTGCTGGGCGGCCCGGTATTTGGCTGGGCCAAACCGGTTCCGGTCAACAAGTTCCGGCTCAATAATCCGCGTTACGGTATGATGGCAGTCGGCGCAGCCGGACCATTGATGAATTTCGTGTTGGCCGCGCTGGCGGCGGTGCTGCTGGGTTTGCTGGCACATATTGTCATCGGGCCGGCGAGCGGCGCTGTGGCACTGGCAGCCAGAGTGTTGACTACTTTCATTCTGATCAATGTCTTTCTGGCGCTGTTCAACCTGCTGCCGATCCCGCCGTTTGATGGATCGCATATTGTCGAAGGGCTGCTGCCGCCCAAGGCTGCGCGCGCTTATGAACAGGCCCGGCCATACGGTATGCTGCTGTTTTTGGGGATCATCGCGCTCAGCTGGTTTGCGCCCGGCCTGGGGGTGGTTGAACATATTGTCGGACCTCCAGTGGGCTGGGTGATGGACCGCTACCTCGCACTGGCCAGCGTGGTCGCAAGCGGGTGAGCGCGGCGTTGTTGCAGATTAAGTCCATTTAATGGCGAAGACAGCCTGCCGCATTACGAAATGCATTATAGCATATAACCATAAGCGCGGAACGCGCTCCGCGCTGCTTATTGAGAGGTATGGAATATGAAACCTGTAATCTTACTTTCGCTTGCCGCTCTCACGCTCTCCGCCGCCCCGGCAATGGCCGCAGCGCCGCATCAGACCCAGGCGCAGCAAAAGCAGGCATCGATCCCCTTTGCTGGTTCAACCGGTATCTGGGACTGGCGAGCCCATGGAGACAGCATAGTCTATCTCGAAGGTGCCCATAACCAGTGGTACAGAGCCACGTTGTTCGCCCCCGCCACTGATCTACCCTTTGTCAATTACATTGGCATTGACGCACGTCCGACCGGCACGCTTGACAAATTCGGGGCGATCTATGTGCATGGGCGGCGTTATCAGCTGTCCAGTCTGGTGAAGGTTGATGGTCCGCCGCCGACAAAAAATCAACTCCAGTAAAGCCACAGCCTGACAAGATTGATCCAAACCGCTAGAGGCGCGGCATGGAACAGGCCAAATATGCCCCGAGCGGATGGATCATTCTCGATAAGCCGCGTGGGCTTGGCTCTACGCAAGCAGTTGCGGCGGTCAAACGCAATCTGCGCGAAGCCGGTCATGGCAAGGTCAAGGTCGGCCATGGCGGTACGCTGGACCCGCTTGCCGAAGGCGTGCTGCCCATTGCACTTGGCGAAGCCACCAAGCTGGCTGGGCGGATGCTGGATAGCGATAAAATCTATGAATTCACTGTTCAGTTCGGCGAGGAAACTGCGACGCTGGACAGCGAGGGCGCAGTAACTGCCAGCAGCAAACGTCGTCCGCCAATGGCGGCGGTTGCAGCGATATTGGAGAGCTTTACTGGCGAGATCAACCAATTGCCGCCCGCCTTTTCTGCGCTGAAGGTTGATGGCAAACGCGCTTATGATCTTGCCCGCGCAGGCGAAGAGGTGAAGCTGGAGCCGCGCCAGGTGACAATTTATTCGCTCGATCTGGCATCGACCTATCTTGGCGGGGAGGTGCCCGCTTCCACCTTCGCCATCACCGGTGGAAGGCCCGATCCCTATGATCCTGCCGCACCGCTGGAACTGGCCGATAGTGTAACGCTGGTGGCAAATGTCAGCAAGGGGACCTATATTCGCAGCCTAGCGCGTGATATTGCTCATGCGCTAGGTACCCTTGGACATGTGACCTATCTGCGCCGGACCAAGGCTGGCCCGTTCACCGAAATTCAGGCGATTTCACTGGACAAATTGAACCAGGTGGGTAAGGGCGCGCCCCTAGAAGACGTAATTCTGCCGTTGGAGGCAGGGCTGGACGACATCCCGGCTCTTGGTCTCACGTCCGATCAGGCAGAAGCGGTCCGTCAGGGCCGCGTTCTTCACGGACAGCCCCAAGCAAACGGGCTCTACCTTGCCAAGCACGCCAATGTGCCGGTGGCATTGATGGACCTCGAAAGCGGGACGGCCAGGGTCGTCCGGGGATTCAACCTTGCCGATGTCGCGGAGTAAAATGAATGACAGTTACTGCAGAACGCAAACAGGAAGTTATCGTGGACAATGCCCGTACCAAGGGTGATACCGGTTCGCCGGAAGTCCAGGTCGCTATTCTGACTGAACGTATTCGCAACCTGACCGATCACTTCAAGGCTAACCACAAGGATAACCATTCCCGGCGCGGCCTGCTGACGATGGTCAACAAGCGTCGCAGCCTGCTCGCCTACCTCAAGAAGGTCGATGTGGAGCGCTATAACGCCCTGATCCAGAAGCTGGGTCTGCGTAAATAAGAGTTTTCGAGGGGCGGTCCTGATAAGGGGCCGCCCTTCGCTTAAGGGCCGCTTCTGCAATTCGGCAGGAAGCCCAAGGGGCGCAAACAGCCCTGCACCGGTCCGGGCCGGTACTCTCGGAAACAAGAAGGCCCCGCGTAGCAATATGGCTGGCGGGTTCAGAAGGAAAATACATGTTCGACACAAAAACCGTATCGATGGAATGGGGCGGCAAAACCCTCACCCTCGAAACCGGCCGCATTGCCCGTCAAGCCAATGGCGCGGTACTGGCTACTTATGGCGAAACAGTGGTGCTGTGCGCCGTGACTGCCGCCAAGAGTGTAAAGGAAGGCCAGGATTTCTTCCCGCTGACCGTACACTATCAGGAAAAATTCTCTGCAGCTGGTCGGATTCCCGGCGGCTTCTTCAAGCGGGAACGCGGTGCGACCGAAAAGGAAACGCTGACCAGCCGCCTGATCGACCGCCCCGTACGCCCGCTGTTCCCCGAAGGGTTCTATAACGAAATCAACGTTATCGCGCAGGTCCTGTCCTATGACGGCGAGACCGAGCCTGATATCGTTGCAATGATCGCAGCATCGGCTGCGCTGACCATTTCCGGCGTCCCCTTCATGGGGCCGATCGGTGCAGCACGCATAGGCTATGAAGACGGCGAATATACGCTCAACCCGGCGCAGAACGTAGCCGCAGAAGGCGCACTTGATCTGATTGTTGCCGCAACTGGCAATGCCGTGATGATGGTCGAATCCGAAGCGAAAGAACTTTCGGAAGAAATCATGCTCGGCGCGGTTATGTTCGCGCATGACGAGATCAAGAAGGTTGTAAACCTGATCATCGACCTGGCCGAACAAGCCGCCAAGGAGCCTTGGGAAGTCGCTGTTTCGGATAATTCCGCGATCAAGGACAAGCTCAAGGGCATTATCGGCGGCGATATTGCGGCGGCATACAAGCTGACCGACAAGTCGGAACGTTCGAATGCATTGAACGCGGTGCGGGCCAAGGCCAAGGAGGCCTTTGCTGACGCTGACGGCCAGACGCAGATGGCGGCCGGCAAGGTCGTCAAGAAGCTGGAAGCTGAAATCGTTCGCGGCGCTATCCTGAAGGACGGCACTCGCATCGACGGACGCAAGACCGACGAAGTGCGCCAGATCGAAGCTATCGTCGGCTTCCTGCCGCGGGCGCATGGTTCGTCGCTGTTCACCCGCGGTGAAACGCAGGCGATCTGCACCACCACGCTGGGCACCAAGGACAGCGAGCAGATGATCGATGGGCTTGAAGGTCTGACTTATTCGAACTTCATGCTGCATTACAACTTCCCACCCTATTCGGTCGGCGAAGTTGGCCGCTTTGGTGCACCGAGCCGCCGCGATATCGGCCATGGTAAGCTGGCATGGCGCGCGCTGCGTGCGGTACTGCCTTCAAAGGAAGATTTCCCTTACACCATCCGCGTTCTCAGCGACATTACCGAGTCCAATGGCTCGTCTTCGATGGCGACGATCTGCGGCGGCTGTCTGTCGATGATGGATGCCGGTGTGCCGGTGGTTCGCCCTGTTTCTGGTATCGCGATGGGTCTGATCCTTGAGGGTGACGATTTCACTGTACTGTCCGACATTCTGGGTGATGAAGATCACTTGGGCGACATGGACTTCAAGGTGGCCGGTACCGAAAAAGGTATCACCACGATGCAGATGGACATCAAGGTTGCCGGGATCACTCAGGAAATCATGACGAAGGCATTGGCGCAGGCCAAGGCTGGCCGTGCGCATATTCTGGGTGAAATGGCCAAGGCGCTGACCGGCGCGCGGACCGAACTTTCGGCTCACGCACCGCGGATCGAAACGATGCAGATCGACAAGTCGAAGATCCGTGACATCATTGGAACGGGCGGCAAGGTCATTCGTGAAATCGTCGCTGAAACTGGCGCCAAGGTCGACATCGATGATGAAGGTCTGATCAAGATTTCCTCTTCCGACGTCAGCCAGATCGAAGCGGCCCGCAAGTGGATCGCCGGGATTGTGGAAGAGGCAGAAGTCGGCAAGGTCTATGACGGCAAGGTCGTCAATATCGTCGATTTCGGTGCTTTCGTGAACTTCATGGGCGGTAAGGACGGTCTTGTCCACGTGTCAGAAATGAAGAACGAGCGGGTCGAAAAGCCGACTGACGTCGTGTCCGAAGGGCAGGAAGTGAAGGTCAAGGTGCTCGAGATCGATCAGCGCGGCAAGGTCCGCTTGTCGATGCGCGTAGTCGATCAGGAAACCGGTGAAGTGCTTGAGGATACCCGTCCGCCGCGTGAACCACGCAGTGACCGGGGCCCCAGAGGTGAAGGGCGCGGCGATCGCGGCCCGCGTCGGGGTGGCCGTGATCGTGGGCCGCGCGGCGGCGGCGAACGTGGTAACGGTGACCGGGGTAATGGTGACAGGGGTAATGGTGACAGGGGTGCCTCAAATGAAGGCAATGCCAACCACATGCCGGACTTCCTGAAGGACGATTGATCTCGTCTTGATGTAACGAAGGGGCCGCGGGGAAACTCGCGGCCCTTTTCTTTTCACCGCGCTGCAGGCAGACAGGGATTGTCTCTGCCGATTACGAAAAGTGAACCCGATGCCCAAGGCCGCAGCTGCTACACCTGCACCATTTGAAATTGGCGGGCATATGGTCGCACCGGGCTCCGCGATGACGGTCGATATCCCGGTTAGTCGGCTATCGACTGATACCGAAATTGCGCTGCGAGTGCGCGTCATCCACGGCAAGCGTCCGGGTCCGGTGATGTTTGTCAGCGGCAGTGTGCACGGCGATGAAATCATCGGGGTGGAGATCATGCGCCGGTTGCAGAAAGCAATTTCTCCCAAGCGGCTGGCAGGCACTTTGCTGTGTATCCCGATCGTCAATGCTTATGGCTTTGTGGCACATCAGCGCTACCTGCCTGACCGGCGCGATCTAAACCGGTGCTTTCCAGGTTCTGCACGCGGTTCGCTGGCTGCGCAATTGGCGCATCATTTTACCAATGAAGTCATCGCTCGCTGCAGCATCGGGATCGATATTCACTCAGCGGGATTGCACCGCGAAAACCTGCCGCAAATCCGAATCAGTGCCGACCGCCCAGTGGCCAATGAACTGGCGCAAATTTTCGGCGCGCCAGCAGTGATCGTGGCTAATCTGCGCGAGGGATCGCTGCGCCAGACGGCGGTAGAAAATGGCTGCGATGTGTTGCTGCTAGAAGCGGGCGAGGCGCTGCGTTTTGATGAGCTGGGTATCCGGATCGGGGTGCAAGGTATTTTGCGCGTGATGGCGCATCTGGGAATGGGCGTAAAGCTGCCGCGCAAAGTTGGGGCGAAATCGATCCAGAGCCGCCGGACCATGTGGCTAAGAGCGCCGATGGGAGGTATTTTTCGCACCACCAAAGCCTGCGGATCGTTTGTCGAGGACGAAGAAGTGGTTGGTTATCTTGCCGATCCGTTTGGCGACACCGATATCCCCGTCGTGACACCCATTGCCGGAGTGATCATCGGGCGTAGCAATTTGCCGGTGGTCAATCAGGGCGACGCGCTGGTTCATGTCGCCGAAGTCGCAATGCCGGGCACGGCACACCATCGCTTGACCGAAATCGAAGAAGCGGCACTGGCCGACGGGCTGTTTGATGAAGATGAGATAGTCTGAAAGATGCTGGCACGTGAACTGATCGCTACCGCGCATGTCCCCGAAGGGGAGACCTTGCGGCTGTTTACCCATGGCCGCGACTTTATCATTGCGCTTGGGCGGAACGAGCTCATGAGCACGCGGATGCAATTTTCAGAAGAGCAATTGGCCGATCTGGCGCTTGATTTGCTGGGTGATTCTGCCCCGCATGTGCTGGTGGGCGGATATGGCATGGGCTTTACCTTGCGCGCTGCGCTACGGCGAATTGGCGCGGCGGGCCATGCAACTGTGGTCGAACTTGTGCCCGAAATCATCGCCTGGGCAAGGGGCCCCATGGCGGAATTGACGGGACAATGCCTTGATGACCCGCGGATGACTTTGCGCATGGGCGACGTGGGCGATGCGATCGAACAAGCAGCGGCGGGCGGTGATCCTTATGATGCAATCCTGCTCGACGTCGATAACGGGCCGGACGGGCTGGTGCGAGAGGAAAACAACCGGCTCTATTCGCGTGAAGGCCTGCGTTTTGCGCGTCAGGCGCTCACCAAACGCGGTGTGCTGGCAATCTGGTCCGCGGCGCCCGATCACAAGTTCACCCGCAAGATTGAATCTTGCGGCTTTGCAGTTGAAATGCGCGAAGTGCGCGCGCGGCCCAATAACAAGGGCCCGCGCCATACTATCTGGTTCGCCCGCCCGCGTTAAAAGCCGTAAATCAAGGTCACGCCGCTGCGCGTATCGGTTTTGACAGAACCGAGCGGCGGATTAGTGTCATATTCGACCCCATAAGACAGGCGCGCAACCAGATCGCCGCCAAGGTCCGCTTCCAGCCCTGTATCAGAGGTGTACGTGCTGTTGCCTGACTGGACAAAGGCGCTGGCGGTCTGGGTCAGTTTGAGCCGCTTGGTCAGTGCAGCGTTGAAGTCTAGCCCAGCCAGCCCGGCCAGATTATTATCGGTCCCACCAGTCAGCAACTGGGTGCGTCGGTAGGCTGGTCCCGCTTTGACCGACAGGTGGACTGTTTCACCATCGATCACTTTGTATCCTGCACCCGCGGAGAGTGAATAGCGCGCCGAAAAGCCCTGAAAGCGGTCCCTTTCATATTGCGTCAAACCGTAAAGAAACAATCGTTTTGACAGTTTGTAATTGGGTTCATAGGCGGCCAACAGTCGGTTACGGGTCGTGATAGCGTTGCTGCGCTGATAATCAATCACTGCGCGAAATTTGTGTTCCCAATCGATGCCTGTGCGCTTCAGCTTCAGGCTGGCGGTCACGCCGATATTGCTGGTGTTGCCGCTCGATCGGACCGCGCCAATTTCGCCGCGCCCACTCCAGTTCTGAAGTAGGCCGGCGCTGCGGAGCTGTGCTTCCTTGGCCGCTGCCTGCTGCGCTGCAAGCTTTGCCTGCTGCTGATGAAATCGGGCTGCCAGTGCGTCAATTTCAGCTTTATCATCGGGGTTGGTCTGCTTGGCGAGGCCGATCACAGTATCAACCTTGCCCGTATCGCCGGTAGCCATTGCCGCATCAATCATCGCCCGCACGGGATCTGGTAACTGAGCACAGGCAGGTGCCGCAGAACACAGGATCGGGATTGCAGCCGCGGCCGCCAGATATCGAATTCTCATTCTTAAACTCTCAGACTGTGGTTCGCAGCGCGCCAAGATAATCGCGCTTGCCGACCGGCACGCCCTTCATCCTCAGGATGTCATAGGCGGTAGCGGCATGGAAATAGAAGTTCGGCTGGCTGAAGCTGAGCAGGAAGTCCTGCCCGGTAAAATCCATTGAGAACTTGTCGCCGATCCGAAACTGCACTGGCTTGGTCGTCAGGGCTTCCAGTTCATCTTCAGTAACCGCCCCCAGCGTCGCCGCCGCTTCCCTCACCTTGTCTTGCAGGCCGCCAAAGCTATTGGGCGGCGGGCTGGTCTCTGGCGAAAACATACCCTCCCGAACGCCGTGGATGGCAAGCGCTGAATGCGCCCAGCAGCTTTTCACCTGATAGGCAAATGGCAGCATGTCATCGATCAGGCGAGCTTCGATGAGCTCGCTGTGGGCGTGCTCATGGTCATCACACCATGCCTGCGCCTTTTCGAGCATCTTATCGAGCGATCCAAGAATTTGCAGCATACTGGGCACGAGTGCCGAATGGAGCGATAGGGCCATGATTGTCCTCGTTCTGGGGTTCGATCATAAGGGTCTTAGCGGGGCTACCGCTGCAGCGGCAAGGGGCTTTGCGGTAATTCAAGGATGTTACTGGCAAGCTGCTCCAGCAAGTCAGGCTGATGCGTGACGAACAGGACCGGAATTCTGATTTCCCGGACAAGATCTTCGATCATCGAGAGAATTTCCAGCGCGCGCGGCTGATCGAGCGAGGCCAGGGGCTCATCCAGCAACAGGAATTGCGGGCCTGACAATAATGCGCGGGCAATTGCTACGCGCCGCACCTCGCCGCCCGACAAGGTATCGGGCGACCTGTTTGCAAGCTGAGTGATGCCCAGTACTTCTTGCACCATCGCTGAATCGATTGAACGGGGCGCCGCGTCCGCCCGGCGCCGTCCGTAGGCAAGATTTGCCGCCACATTCATGTGCGGAAACAGGCGCGCATCCTGAAAAACATAGCCTGCATGGCGCTGTTCGATCGGCACGGACAACCCGCTGTGCGTATCAGCCAGCACTCTGCTGCCGACCACGATCCGTCCCTGCGCAGGCCGAATAAGCCCGGCGATACAATTAAGCAGACTGGTCTTGCCTGCGCCTGACGGGCCGGTCAGCCCAAGTACCTGATCCTGAACGGCAAACTGGACCGACAGTTCGCACTCGCCAATGCGGTGCCGCAAAGCGATTTCAAACGACATGGGCGCGCGCTCCGTTTGCACGGCGGATCAGCCATTCACTCACCAGCAGCGCGCTCAGTGATAGCAGGATCGACATGATTGCTAAGCGGGTGACATCGCTTTCCCCGCCGGGGACCTGCAAGCCGGTGTAGATTGCCAGTGGCAAGGTCCGCGTCTGGCCGGGGATATTGGACACAAATGTGATCGTCGCGCCGAATTCACCGAGGGAGCGTGCGAAGCCGAGCATCGCCCCCGCCAGAATTCCCGGCAAGCTGAGCGGCAGGGTGATCGTGCGGAAGGCATGCCATGGGCTGGCCCCCAGCGTGCGCGCAGCCCCGACCAACCGTCGATCGACTGCTTCGATCGACAGCCGCATGGCGCGCACCATCAGCGGCAGCGCCATCACAGCAGCGGCCACCGCTGCGCCAGTCCAGCGGAACACCAGGCTGATCCCGAACAAGTTCTCCAGCATCATCCCAAGTGGGCCGGTGCGCCCAAACAGGATCAGCAGCAGCCAGCCGGTTACCACCGGGGGCACTACCAGCGGCAAATGGACGAGAGCATCGAGTAGCGAACGGCCGGGAAAAAGTCGACGCGCGAGCAGCCAGGCGAGCGCGTAGGCCAGCGGCAGGGTCAAGGTAATCGCGACCAGACTGACCTTGAGCGAGAGGCCAATGATTGACCATTCAGCGGAAGTGATCATTGCTGGGCCAATCGGGTGAAGCGAAAATGCTGAAAAATCTGCGCAGCCTGCGAGGATGATAGAAAATCGAGAAACGCATGTGTATCGTGATTTTTCGAGCCAGCGAGAATAGCCACCGGATATTGGATCGGTGGCTGCGCAGATGCAGGAAGCGCTGCGGCCAGCCGCACGCGCGAACTGGCAAACAGATCGCTGTCATAGACCAGCCCCAGCGGCGCTTCACCGCGTTCGACCAGCGCGAGCGCCGCACGGACATTCTCGGTCGGCGCAATCTTGGCTTTTACCGCGTCCCACAGACCGAGCGAAACCAGCGCAGCCTTGCCGTAGCGGCCGGCCGGAACCGTGTCAGGGTCGGCCATCGCAAGCCGTTGATCGCCAAGATTGTGCACCAGGCTGGCAAAATCCTGTGTGCTGACAGGCTGATTGTCTGGCACCGGGGCAACCAGCACCAGCCGATTACCGAACAGTGCCCGGCGGGTACCCTGGGCCAGCAGGCCTTTCGCATCAAGATCATCCATCCAGCGCTCGTCGGCCAGAAACACGATATCGGCGGGCGCGCCGCTTTCCACTTGCCGCGCCAGCACCGGACTTCCGGCAAAGGAGAGGGTGGGGCGGGCATGACCTTGCGCTGCCCAAGCATCGGCTGCTGCGGTCAAGGCGTCCTGCAGGCTTGCTGCGGCCAGCACAACTGGCCCGCGCGGCTGCTCGCTCGTACATGCAGCAAGGCTGAGCGCGAGCAGGACAGTGAGGATTAAGCGTGGCATCATAGCTGTCCGCCTAATGGGATATGCGAATGGAATCCAATTTTATGCAGCAGGCGCGATGAGCGGCACCGGCATTTTGGTCAGGCCGCGCCGATCCGGTGCAGTTTGGCCAGCAGTGTCTCGGCATCGAAGGGCTTGGTGACAAATTCATCCGCGCCTGCTTCGAAACCCTTATGCACGTTGAACTGATCCGCAACGGAAGTGCAGAACACCACGCGCGCGTGCTTGGTGCTGTTCATTGCCCGCAGTGCGGTGACAAAATCTAGACCGCTCATCACCGGCATATTCCAGTCGAGCAGAATGAGATCGGGCATGGCTGCCTGACAGCGAGCAAGTGCT
>JAHEAW010000091.1 GCA_024642545.1 Erythrobacteraceae bacterium | reverse complement strand
GCTGATTTTCGTAATCATGTGAATTTCGTCAATGACCCAGATCAGGTGCTTGGCGAACTTGAGCGTTTCTACGAGCCGTTCATGCATCGCCGTGCGGCCTGATGGCAAGAGGTTCAGCCAAGGACGAAAGTCCCGGTTCGCAGGTTCAGATTGCGGCGATGATTTTTGCGGTGCTGTTGCTAGACCCTGACCTTGCAATCGCGGAAGCCAACCCTGCAGCGGAGAACTTGCTGGGTCGTAGCAGCAACCGTCTTCTCGGTCTGCATTTGGCCGAAGTGATCGATTTTGGCGCGATCGAAGACCGGCTTGAAGTTGGCGATCAACAATTGCTTGCGCGGGGCATTGCGGTGGCAGTGGGCGAAGATCGGATGCGGCTCAACCTGACTGTTTCACCTCTCGCATCTCATCCTGGATGGAGGGTCATGACCCTTTCTGACGGAACGAGGGATGATACGATCAGCGAGCTTGGTGACGAGGGCGCGATTGGTGCACCGGCCGTTCTTGCGCATGAAATCAAGAATCCGTTGGCCGCAATTCGCGGCGCAGGTCAGCTTCTTGCCCGGAAATTGGATGAGAAGGATCGCCCACTCGCGACGATGATTTCAAACGAGGTGGACCGGATCGCGCGGTTGGTCGACCGGATGCAAAAACTGGGGAGCAATACACCGGACCCGGTTGAAGGATTCAATCTGCACGAAGCGATCCGTCATGCAATGGCAACCGTTCGGGCAAGCGCGCCTGAGTACATCGCTTTCGTTGAAGAGTTTGACCCTTCGCTGCCCGCGGTATTGGCCAGCCGCGATGCCTTGGAGCAAGTGCTTATCAATTTGCTGTCAAACGCCTGTGATGCTCTCGCGGCGCAGGTTCATCCAAGTAGAGACAAGGCGCAAGTCATGGTCAAGACACGCTTTGTCAGCGGCTTGGCGATGAGCGCGATCCGGCTTGGCCGGTCAATCCGGGTCCCAATTGAAATCACCGTTTCCGACAATGGCCCGGGCGTTGAGCCGAAACTTGTCGACCATATGTTTGATCCGTTTGTAACAGACAAGAAGGGCGGGCAGGGACTTGGACTTGCATTGGTCAAGAAGCTGGTAACCGATATGGACGGACGCATCGCCTACCATCGTGATGACCGCGCGGGTGGCACGCATTTTCGTATCAACCTACCGGTCGCGAAATAAGGAGTAAGAGCGCTGGCCGGACATATCTTACTAATCGAAGACGACAGCAGTATCGCAACTGTTGTGACAGCCGCGCTTGAAGATGATGGATTTGCAGTAAGCAAGTCCGACAGCATCGCCGGACGAGACAAATTATTGGGCAGCCAGCCCTTTGACGCAATGCTCACTGATGTGGTGTTGATCGACGGCGACGGGATCGAGGGGCTCGAAGAAATTCGCCGCAGCTTCCCCGATATGCCGATCATCATCCTGTCGGCACAGAATACGCTCGATACGGCTGTACGGGCGACTGATACCGGCGCCTTCGAATATTTTCCCAAACCCTTTGATCTTGACGACCTGCTGCATGCCGTCGGCCAAGCAGTTGGCAATCGGGATGGTGAGGATAAGCCGGGCCTTCAATCAGGTGACGATGCGGTTGGCGGTTTGCCGCTGGTGGGCCGCAGTCAGGCGATGCAGGGCGTGTTTCGCATGATTACGCGGGTGCTGCGGAACGATCTTACAGTGCTGATTCTAGGCGAATCCGGTACTGGCAAGGAACTTGTAGCAGATGCCATACATCAGCTCGGTCATCGCAAAACCGGGCCATTCATCGCGGTCAATGCTGCTGCGATTCCCGGTGAATTGATCGAAAGCGAGTTGTTTGGTCATGAGAAGGGCGCGTTCACTGGCGCGATCAATCAGGCGATCGGCAAGTTTGAACAGGCCAACGGCGGAACACTGTTTCTCGATGAAATCGGCGACATGCCAGCTGATGCGCAAACCCGGCTGTTACGCGCTTTGCAGTCCGGGCGAATCAGACGGGTCGGGGGGCGCCAGGAAATTTCGGTTGATGTGCGGATTGTAGCCGCGACCAACCGGGATCTGAAACCCATGATCGCGGCCGGGACATTTCGGGAAGATTTATTTTATCGGCTTAACGTGGTGCCGATCCAATTGCCGCCGCTGCGCGAGCGGACTGACGATATCGCTGCATTGTCGAGGCACTTCCTGCGGCTTGCTGTGCAAGATGGGCTGCCGCCGCGTCAACTGGATAGCGATGCGATATCACTGCTAGAACGACAGCCTTGGCGCGGCAATGTTCGTGAATTGCGCAATACAATCTACCGGCTCTCGTTGATGGCCCGAGATGAAGTGATCGACGCAGATACAATCGCGAGCGTTCTGCATGAAGCGATCGCCCTGCCCAAGAATGGTAGCGACTATAGTGCGTTAGGTGCAGCGTTGGACAATTGGCTGTCGCACAACAACCCGGAGGAGGGGAAACTATACCCATCTGCACTGGCTGCCTTTGAAAAACCATTGTTCGAGCACGTTCTTCGCCAGACATCGGGTAATCAGCTGCGCGCTGCCAGCCTATTAGGGATTAATCGAAACACCTTGCGCAAGCGGCTGGTTGAGCTGGCGATTAACCCCGATGACTTTTCAACCGCACGATGAGGCCGGCTCGCTCTAAATACTTGAGGCGACTCAGAGCGATATTACGCCTCGCCGCCGGATTGCTCCTCTGGCCGCAAAATAGCTTGCAAAATTACAACACTACTGTTGTTACGGAGCAACGATGAACGTCCTTGCTCTGACCAAAATGCGAACATTACCCCGCTGGTGGCGGCGGTTTGTGGTGGCATCACGTCGAGCCAATTTTTACCTCATATTAGAGATCATGGCAGCGGTCGCATTTCTGGCGATGGTGATCAGCACTTATTACGTCTTCACCACAGGACCAGTTTCTGATCAGTTGCTGCCTTCGGGGCAGGTTGCTTCCTTGCTTATCGGAGCACTGATTCCGGCCATGGCGCTAGTCGTTCTATTTGGCCGACGGATCGCGATAAAACGCGCCGCAGGCAGCACGTCGCGGTTGCATGTCCGGTTGGTGTTCTTCTTTTCAATGGTTGCGGCAGTGCCAACCCTGCTGGTTGCCGGCTTTGCGGCAATCCTGTTCCAATCAGGGGTGGATTTCTGGTTCTCCGATGATTCGCGCGGCCTGATGAACAACGCGAATGAGTTGGCGCGAAATTATTACGAACAGAATCAGCTTGAAGTAAAGAATGAGACCGTCGCGATGGCCGGCGATATGCGATACTGGCTTGAGCGCGGCACGCTGGCGGATGCCGATTTTGCTGACTTCTATCGCTATCAGGCCCAGGGTCGTGACATTACGGAATCAGCAATTCTTCAGGAGCAACCTGACGGCAGCATGCGAACTGCAGCCATGTTTGATCTTCGGGCTGATAATCAGCCGCAAAAGCTAGGAGCCAAGGTCTTTCTCGAGGTACACAGCGGTAAACAAGCGATTGTTCTGGACGGGCCTACGCGAATAGAGGCCGTTGCCGCGATTGACCGAAATAGCGGGATATACCTTTACAATGCGCGTAATTCAGAAGCGGGTTCCTTCACTTCGTTCGAGCGCGCGAAGAACATCGCGACAGCCTATGATGTATTGACCAAGCGGGCGAGAGCTTTGCAATTGCGCTTCAATCTGGCGCTCTTCTTTATTTCCATATTACTGGTGGTCGTCTCCGTCTGGTTTGCCCTGCGGTTTGCCGATCGGCAGGTCGAGCCTTTGACTGAACTGGTTGGCGCGGCACGCAAGGTCGGTGAAGGTAATTTCGCGCTGCGGGTGGATGGTCGCACCGGAACCGACGAAATCGGCCAGCTCAATCGCGCGTTCAACCGCATGACAGCGCAGATCGAACAGCAGACTGACGCGTTAGTAAGCGCCAACAGCCAACTTGACGACCGCCGGGCATTCATGGAAACCGTGCTGGAATCGGTAACTGCCGGAATTATTTCGGTTGATACCAGTGGCCGGGTGCTGTTGATGAACAGTCTGGCCCAGACTTTGCTGTTGGGCGAACGCGGTTCGAATGCCATAGATCTGCCGCTGAAGGATTTGTCGCCGCAGATCGCCACGCTTGCCGATGCTGGACTTTCGAGCGGAGTGATCAATTACAACAAGGCGGGAGAGCTCCTGACGCTGGCTGTCAAAATCGCGGCAACTACAGAAGGCAAGGTTATAACTTTTGAGGATATTACTCGGCAGTTGCTCGATCAGCGGCAAGCTGCTTGGTCAGACGTTGCACGCAGAATTGCGCACGAAATCAAAAATCCCCTCACCCCCATTCAGCTTGCGACCGAGCGGTTGAAGCGCCGGTATCGCCGACAAATCGAAAGTGATGGAGATCTGTTCGATGAATTGACCAGCACGATTGTCCGGCAAGTCAGCGCGCTACGTTCTATGGTTGATGAGTTTTCGTCTTTTGCGCGGCTCCCCAAACCCGTTTTCCGGGAAGAGGATGCGCTTGATCTGGTTCGGCAATCGCTGTTCCTGCAGGAAGTCGCTCATCCTCAGGTTAATTTCGAGCTGGTGACCGCTGTCGAGGGGCCATTTACCATCATGTGTGATCGGCACCAGCTTGGCCAAGCCATGACCAATGTGTTGAAAAATGCGATTGAGGCGGTTGAAGCGCGGGCAAGTTCGGCTGAACCAGACTACCGCGGGAAAGTTTCTGTCGAAGTGATCGATCAGCAGGGCGACCTTGTGATTCGGGTGGAAGACAATGGTATCGGTTTGCCGCAAGATCCCGATCGGATGGTAGAGCCCTATGTCACGACACGCGAAAAGGGGACTGGACTTGGCCTTGCGATCGTCAACAAGATCGTCGAGGAACACGGGGGAGATATGAACTTTTCTGCCGCGGCAGGTGGGGGAACGCGGGTCATGATGCGCTTTGCCCATCATCCGGACGGGTCATTGCAGAATATGAGCAGAATTGAGGCAGCTGAGTGACTGCAAGAAAGGTGCAATCGTCATGGCGCTAGATATCCTCATTGTCGATGATGAGCGGGACATTCGCGATCTTGTCGCCGGTGTACTTAGCGATGAAGGTTATGAATGCCGAACAGCTGCCGACAGCACGTCGGCGTTGGCTGCAATCGATGAGCGCCGGCCCAGTCTCGTGTTGCTCGACGTGTGGCTCCATGGCAGCGCGATGGACGGGCTCGAAGTGCTCGATGCGATCAAACTGCGTGAGCCAGAACTCCCGGTCATAATCTTCTCGGGCCACGGCAATATCGATACGGCGGTCTCTGCGGTCAGCCGCGGGGCTATGGACTTTATCGAGAAGCCGTTTGAAGCCGAGCGGCTGCTATTGCTGGTCGGCAGAGCGACTGAAACGGAGCGGTTGCGCCGAGAAATAAGCCAACTTCGGCAAGGCTTCAGCAATGGTGAAGAGTTTACGGGCAACTCCAACGTCATCAATCAGGTTCGGGCAACATTGAAGCGAGTTGCCAGTACCGGCAGCAGGGTCTTGATAACCGGACCAGCAGGCGCGGGCAAGGAAGTCGCCGCGCGTCTGCTGCACAATTGGAGCACTCGCAATTCTGCGGCATTCGTGATTGTGAATTCGGCACGGATTACACCTGAGCGTTTCGAGCAGGAACTTTTTGGCGAAGAGCTCGATGGCAAGCTTGTGCGACCGGGCCTGCTGGAAATGGCGGATGGTGGAACGCTCTATCTGGATGAAGTGGCGGACATGCCGCTTTCCACCCAGGCGCGGATCTTGCGGGTTTTGACAGAACAAAGTTTCGTTCGTGTCGGTGGGCAACGGCAGATTGGAGTTGATGTCCGCGTTGTCTCGTCCACATCGCGTGATCTTCAGCTTGAAATGGAACAGAAGAATTTTCGGGAAGACCTTTATTACCGACTCAATGTGGTTCCCGTGGCAATTCCATCGCTGGCCGAGCGGCGGGATGATATACCCGCTTTAGCGGAACATTTCTTCACCCGATATGCCGCAGAGCAGGGCATAACGGCGCCCGATTTGACCGAAGAATCTCTGGCCGCACTTCAGGCTTATGATTGGCCTGGCAACGTGCGGCAGCTGCGCAATGTGGTCGAGAGAACAGTGATCCTGACCCCGCGTGAACGGCTTGATGCAGTCGAACCGGATATGCTTCCCAGCGAAGTAACGGGCGGTAAATTGGGCGGCACCTCAGGATTGTCAGCCTTGATGGGCGTGCCACTGCGCGAAGCGCGTGAGAGCTTTGAACGAGAGTATCTCAGTATTCAAATTCGCAGATTTTCGGGAAACATTTCCAAGACCGCGAATTTCATCGGTATGGAACGTTCGGCCCTGCACAGAAAACTCAAGCTTCTTGGCATGGGGGACCGGAACGCAGATGAACGGGTCAATTGATCCGACCTATCGACTAAATGTCTGAAGGCCGAACGAATAAATTGCAGATGACACCTGAAACCGTCATAATCACGTGAAACCAACGGTTCGATCTGCCGCCTGGCGGTCGATCAGCCAGATTGCGGACTGCAAAAGCGGCCGCCAAAAACAAGAAGGAGTATTGCAATGCCCGATGGACGTACACTTTCCGCGCGCCCGCGCCCGAAAACGGCAGCGAAGTCAGGGCCTGAAGAGGTAAAGAAA
This sequence comes from Erythrobacteraceae bacterium, assembly GCA_024642545.1. Taxonomy (GTDB): domain Bacteria; phylum Pseudomonadota; class Alphaproteobacteria; order Sphingomonadales; family Sphingomonadaceae; genus Allopontixanthobacter. The sequence continues at coordinate 2,758 of JAHEAW010000091.1, read as the reverse complement.
GGAAAGACTGCGAGCCTGCAGGACACCTTCCTGAACCTGCTGCGCAAGAACAAGACCCCCGTGACGATGTTTCTGGTTAAAGGGGTGAAGCTGCAAGGCATCATTACCTGGTTTGATAATTTTTCGATCCTGCTGCGGCGTGATGGCGAAAGCCAGCTGGTTTATAAACACGCCGTGTCCACCCTCATGCCGGGTCAGCCGATCAATGCCGACCAGTTCCAAAGCGATGAAGGGCACCGCCGTCAGCGGTTGCTCCAGGATGTGTTTCTTTCGCGGGTCAGCGAAGCAGAAGCCCAAGTGACGATGTTTCTGGTCAATGGCGTGATGCTGCAGGGCCGGATCGCTGCCTATGACTTGTTCTGCATGTTGCTTGAACGGGATGGCTACGTGCAGCTGGCATACAAACATGCGGTATCGACCATTCAGCCATCGAGCCCGGTTGATCTGTCGGGCGAATGGGAAGGCGAAGACGACTGAGCTTTGATGATGATTTGATGGGAGAAGTTTCGCGCGGTGCGCGGGCCCTTGTCCTATGCCCCGATATCCGCGGAGCAAGGCACGATCTTGAGCCTGCTTCGCGGCTCGAGGAAGCCTGCGGTCTCGCTTTGGCGATTGGGATTGTTGTGACTGCGTCGCAGGTGCTGCCCGTTCGGGACGTAAAGCCCAATACATTGTTCGGTTCCGGTCAGGTCGAAACGATTGCGACGCTGTGCGAGCAGGAACAGATCGAACTGGTGGTGGTCGATGGCGCCCTTTCTCCAATCCAGCAGCGCAATCTCGAGGATAAGCTGCGGCGTAAGGTTATCGACCGAACCGGACTAATCCTTGAAATCTTCGGCGAAAGAGCGGCTACCGCTGAAGGGCGCCTGCAGGTTGAATTGGCGCATCTGGATTACCAGCAAAGCCGATTGGTGCGCAGCTGGACCCATCTTGAACGGCAGCGCGGCGGTTTCGGTTTTCTAGGTGGTCCTGGGGAAACGCAGATCGAAGCTGACCGACGATTGATCCGGCAGAGAATGGCGCGCCTGCGAAAGGATCTGGAGCAGGTTCGCCGAACGCGAGCCCTGCACCGCGACCGGCGTGGCCGAGCGCCGTGGCCGGTTATTGCGCTGGTCGGCTATACCAATGCCGGAAAATCGACCTTGTTCAACCGGTTGACGGGGTCTGATGTGTTGGCCGAAGACCTGCTGTTTGCCACGCTTGACCCGACCATGCGTGCGATCCGTTTGCCGGGTGTCGAAAAGGCCATTTTGTCTGATACTGTCGGTTTCATTTCCGACCTGCCCACCCAATTGATCGCGGCATTTCGGGCAACTCTGGAGGAAGTTAACGCTGCTGATGTGATTGTGCATGTGCGCGATATGTCCAGCCCGGCTGCCACCGAGCAAAAGGTGCAGGTGCTGAGCGTTCTATCCGATCTCGGGATTGCGGAGGATGACGGGGAAACCAGTCCAATCCCGATTATTGAGGCATGGAACAAATGGGATTTGCTTGAATCGGCTCATGCGGGTGAGTTGGCCGAAGTGGCCGAAGCCGATCCTAATGTTATTTCGCTATCTGCCGCGACTGGCAAAGGCGTCATTGATCTCGTTGACCGCCTTGATCAAATGCTGACCAGCGAGTCCAAGCTTTATGAGTATTTTCTTGCCGCCGGGGAGGGGCAAAAAATCGCCTGGCTCCATGCTCACGGTCAGATAATGTCCGTCATGGACGCCGGAGTAGATGATCGCGGCCCGCTAAGAAAAATTGCAGTGCGGCTCTCGCCCAAGGAACGTGGTCGCTTCGGCGCGCTATGAAGGGTCATAACGACAAACCTGCGCCAGACTGAATGTCCAGCGCAGGCCGCCAAAAGAGCTAAAGATCAGAATTTGTAGCCAACTTCCAAACCAATCACGCGGCGGCCGCCGGGTGAGATGAAAGAGCCGCCAAATTCAATCGCGGGAATGACTTCGTTGAGATAATGCTTGTCCAGCATATTATCGGCAAACACACTCGCCGTGAATTTGCCCGCATCAATCCCGGCGCGCAGGTTAAGCACGCCAAAGGCATCACGTCGTGCACGATCATACCGTGCATTGCCGACGAAGCCGGGCAGCGCCAACGCGGAAATCGGCAGCAAGCCAGAGAACAATGTTGGTCGCTCCTGATCTTGCACCGTGTGGAACCATGTCGGGCCAGTTATCCGGTAATCTGCGCGGACAACCAGGTTGACCTTGTCAGTTAGAGGAGCATTTATTTCACTGCCAAGATTGATGGTATAGTCAGCCGTATAGGGTGACTTGTTCCCTACCGTATATGGCCGCGAACTGTTAGCCTTGATTTTGCTGTCAGTGACGTTGAGTGAGCCGTAAAGCTTCCACCCCTGAATGATCTTGGCTGTTAGGTTCAATTCTGCACCCTTCAAATCGACCCGGTCAATATTGGATACGACGCGGAGCAGACCGAAGCTGCCGACAAAGAATTCGAAGAACTGCATATTGTCAACCTGGGTGTAATAGCCGGCCAGATCAAACGTCAGGTGATTATCGATCAGGCTGCCTTTCACGCCCACTTCAAAGGCAGAGGAACGTTCCTTTTTGTATTGGTCACTGATCGTGACATTCGCGCCGATGAACTGATTGAAGTTCTGGTCGATGATGGTCGATGAACCTTGATTGTTAAACCCGCCTGATTTGAAGCCGACACCCCAGTTCGCATAAAGGTTGAAGGTGTCAGAGGGTTGCCAGCTCAGGCTGATCTTCGGTTCGAGCTGACGGAA
>JAHEAW010000010.1 GCA_024642545.1 Erythrobacteraceae bacterium | reverse complement strand
GGCGGATCACCACCGGATGTACTGCGCCAGTCTTCATTTCCTGTCCGCGCAGATCAGCGCCCTGATCGGTCTGGGCATAGAGACCGTCAGGGGCATAGACATGGTCCGCTGTATGATAAGCGCGTAGTCCTTCGATTGTAGCCTTGAGCTCGTCAGACAGCGCATCATAGGCAGCCCCCATGTGCGAGAATAGTGTATCCCCGCCCTGCGGCGGCAAAACGCGCGCGACCAGGATTGAACCCATCGCGGGAATTTGGTCGTAAGAATGGTCAGTATGCCACGCCCCGCCAATATTGGTTTGCTGATCTGCCTTTTTGCGGACAACCGCAATTTCAGGATATTCATCCTCGAGCGGGAAATAATTGTTGATATCAATCCCACCCCACCGCTGGGCAAAGGCGATATGCTGTTCGGGGGTCAATTCCTGCCCACGCACCACAGCCACGCCGTGTTCAAACACCGCCTGTTGCAGCGCCTCAAGCTGAGCGCCCGCGGTCTCCGCCAACTGAATTCCGGTGATTTCCACGCCAACTTTGGGCGCAAGTGGCTTCATTTGCATCGCTCTGCTCCGTTCCAGCTTCATCAAACGGCCGGTGAACTGCATGATAGCGCAAAAAGTTTCATTCGGAAATGGAACAGTCCCAACCCGGGTTGCATCGCTGCATCCCCGGTGATAGGGGCGCGCCAGCCGTAAAGGGCCAGCCTTTGGGGCAGCGTTTCGTGCGCCCTGATCTGGCCCGGCTGCAATAACGTTCCTTCCGGACCCAAAAGGACCCAAACGCGTGGATATTTCCGCCGGTATTCAGGCTAGCCTTGCAGGGCGCTACGCTTCGGCATTGTTCGAGCTGGCGGCTGAACATGGCACCGTGACTTCAGTCGAAACCGATCTTGGAAAGATCGATGCTGCGCTGATCGATTCGGCTGATTTCCGCAATCTGACCACCAATCCCGAAATTTCGCGCGGTGCCGCACAGAAATCGGTTGAAGCAGTGGCAAATTTGCTCGGCCTGTCCGACCTGACCAAGAAGTTTCTCGGCGTGCTGGCAAACAACCGCCGCCTCAGCGCGCTTTCCGGCATGATTCGCGCCTTCAACACGATCGCGGCTGCTCAGCGCGGCGAAGTAACTGCAGACATTGCCAGCGCTCACCCGCTCAGCGAGGCGCAGCTTGCTGCCCTGAAGGACAAATTGACGGCCAACGAAGGCCGCACTGTGAAGCTCAAGACGAAGGTCGATCCTGAATTGCTTGGCGGCCTGGTGGTCACCATCGGTTCACGACGGATCGACGGTTCGATCAAAACCCGACTCAATACCCTCGCTAACGCGATGAAAGGCTGAAAATGGAAATCCGCGCCGCAGAAATTTCAAAGGTCATCAAGGACCAGATTGCCAATTTCGGAACTGAAGCCGAAGTCAGCGAAGTCGGCTCCGTCCTCTCGGTAGGGGACGGGATTGCCCGTATTCACGGTCTCGACAAGGTTCAGGCCGGGGAACTGGTCGAATTTTCCAACGGCGTGCAAGGCATGGCGCTCAACCTTGAAGCCGACAATGTCGGCGTCGTGATTTTCGGCTCCGACGCCGAAATCAAGGAAGGCGATGTCGTCAAGCGGACCGGCACAATTGTGGACGTTCCGGTGGGCAAGGAACTGCTCGGCCGTGTAGTTGATGCGCTCGGCAATCCAATCGACGGCAAAGGCCCGCTTGGCACGTCGCAGCGCAGCCGCGTTGAAGTGAAAGCTCCCGGCATCATTCCGCGCCAGTCGGTGAATGAACCGGTTCAAACTGGCCTGAAGGCGATTGACGCGCTGGTACCAGTGGGCCGCGGTCAGCGCGAATTGATCATTGGTGACCGCCAGACCGGTAAATCTGCTGTCGCGATTGACACCTTTATCAATCAGAAAACCAACAACAGCGGCAAGGATGAGAGCAAGAAGCTTTATTGCATCTATGTCGCTGTGGGCCAGAAACGCTCAACTGTTGCCCAGATCGTGAAGTCGCTCGAAGAAAACGGCGCGATGGAATATTCGATCGTGGTTGCAGCAACCGCGTCGGAGCCTGCTCCGCTGCAGTTCCTCGCGCCCTACACTGGCTGCGCGATGGGCGAATTCTTCCGCGACAACGGCATGCACGCCGTGATCGTGTATGACGATCTTTCCAAGCAGGCTGTGGCCTATCGCCAGATGTCGCTGCTGCTGCGCCGCCCGCCGGGTCGTGAAGCCTATCCGGGCGACGTGTTCTATCTCCACAGTCGTTTGCTGGAACGTGCCGCCAAGATGAATGATGCACATGGCGGCGGATCGCTGACCGCGCTGCCGATCATCGAAACGCAGGCAGGTGACGTGTCGGCTTATATTCCAACCAATGTGATTTCGATCACTGATGGCCAGATCTTCCTTGAAACCGAACTGTTCTATCAGGGCATACGTCCGGCAATTAACGTCGGCCTGTCGGTCAGCCGTGTGGGCGGCGCAGCCCAGACCAAAGCGATGAAAAAGGTCTCCGGATCGATCAAGCTGGAACTGGCGCAATACCGCGAAATGGCCGCCTTTGCCCAGTTCGGTTCGGACCTCGACGCATCGACGCAGAAGCTGCTCAACCGCGGCGCACGTTTGACCGAATTGCTCAAGCAGGCACAGTTCAGCCCGTTGCCGTTCGAAGAGCAGACCGTGTCGATCTTTGCCGGTACCAATGGTTACCTCGACGCGATCCCGGCCAACCGGGTGGTGGAATATGAAGAAGCCATGCTAATCCACATGCGCAGCGAACATTCCGATATTCTGGCTGACATCCGCTCTTCGAAGAATTTCGATGATGATGTCAAAGCCAAGACGGTTGCCGCGCTCGACGCATTCGCCAAGCAGTTTGCTTGATCCTGCAGGGAATTAGGGAGCCGAAATGGCCAGCCTGAAAGAACTCAAGGGTCGGATCTCCTCGGTCAAATCGACCCAGAAGATTACCAAGGCCAAACAGATGGTCGCTGCCGCCAAGCTGCGCAAGGCGCAGGCCGCTGCAGAAGCCGCGCGCCCGTACGCCAGCCGTCTGGCAGGCGTCATGGCGTCACTTTCTGCCAAAGTCAGTGGCGACGATGCGCCGAAATTGCTGGCCGGAACCGGTAGCAACCAGCGCCATCTGCTGGTGGTCGCCAATTCCGACAAGGGTCTGGCAGGGGCGTTCAATTCCAACATCGTGCGCGCCGCGCTCACTACCGCGCGCAGCCTTATCGCGCAGGGCAAGAATGTTGAATTCTACCTGATCGGGCGCAAAGGCCGCGCGCCGATCAAGCGCGCCTTTCCGGCGCTGGTGGGCACCCAGTTCGACACCACCGATGTGCGCGAACCGGGCTATGAAGAAGCCGAACGGATTGCCGATGACCTGATTGCCCGATATGAAGACGGCAAATTTGACGTGGCGCATCTGTTCTTCTCGACCTTCAGATCGGCGCTATCCCAGGAACCGACCGAGCAGCAGATCATCCCCGTCCCCGCGCCCGAAGTTGCCGCAGACGATACCGGCGCTGTGGTGGAGTATGAACCGGGCGAAGAAGAAATCCTCGAAGCGCTGCTGCCGCGCTATGTGCGCACGCAGATTTTTGGCGCGCTGCTGGAAAACAACGCATCCGAACAAGGTGCCTCGATGACCGCGATGGACAATGCGACGCGCAATGCGGGCGAACTCATCGACAAGCTGACGATCCAGTATAACCGCAGCCGTCAGGCCGCGATCACTACCGAACTGATCGAAATTATTGCTGGCGCAGAAGCGCTCTAAGCTACGAAGGCAAGGAAAAGAAAATGGCCACCGCCCCCGTCCTTAATCAAGTAACTGCTGGCTCGATCAGCCAGATCATCGGCGCTGTCGTCGACGTGGCGTTCCCCGGGGAACTGCCATCAATCCTCACCGCGCTGGAAACCGACAATAACGGCAACAAGCTGGTGCTCGAAGTGGCGCAGCATCTGGGCGAAAATACCGTCCGCTGCATCGCAATGGACGCGACCGAAGGCCTGACCCGCGGCCAGCAGGTCACCAGCACCGGTTCGCAGATTTCTGTACCGGTTGGCCCCAAGACGCTGGGCCGCATCATGAATGTTGTCGGCGAACCGATTGACGAGCGCGGCCCGGTTGGCGCTGACAAGCGTAACCCAATCCATGCTGAAGCCCCTGCCTTTGTCGACCAGTCGACTGACGCGGCCATCCTGGTGACCGGAATCAAGGTGATCGATCTGCTCGCTCCTTATGCCAAAGGCGGCAAGATCGGCCTGTTCGGCGGTGCCGGCGTGGGCAAGACCGTGCTTATCCAGGAACTGATCAACAATATCGCCAAGGGTCACGGCGGCGTGTCGGTGTTCGCCGGTGTGGGTGAGCGGACCCGCGAAGGCAACGACCTTTATCACGAGTTCCTCGATGCTGGTGTTATCGCCAAGGACGCTGACGGCAATGCGACATCTGAAGGTTCCAAAGTGGCGTTGGTTTTTGGCCAGATGAACGAACCGCCGGGCGCCCGTGCCCGTGTGGCGCTGTCGGGTCTCACTATGGCGGAATATTTCCGCGATGAAGAAGGTCAGGACGTGTTGTTCTTCGTCGATAATATTTTCCGCTTCACGCAGGCCGGTTCCGAAGTGTCCGCTCTGCTGGGCCGTATTCCGTCGGCAGTGGGCTATCAGCCAACTCTTTCGACTGACATGGGCAATCTGCAGGAACGCATCACATCGACCAACAAAGGTTCGATCACTTCCGTGCAGGCGATTTACGTGCCTGCCGATGACCTTACCGACCCCGCTCCGGCAACGTCATTCGCTCACTTGGACGCAACGACCACGCTGAACCGTGCGATTTCGGAGCTGGGTATTTATCCGGCGGTTGACCCGCTCGATTCGACCAGCCGTGTTCTCGAACCACGCGTAGTCGGCCAGGAGCATTACGAAACTGCCCGTAAGGTTCAGGAAACGCTGCAGAAGTACAAGAGTCTTCAGGACATCATCGCCATTCTGGGGATGGATGAACTGTCTGAAGAAGACAAGCTGACCGTGCAGCGTGCGCGCAAGATTCAGAAGTTCCTCAGCCAGCCATTCCATGTGGCCGAAGTCTTTACCAGCATTCCGGGCAAATTTGTCCAGATCGAAGACACTGTGGCTTCGTTCAAGGCGGTGGTAGAAGGCGAATATGACCATCTGCCCGAAAACGCCTTCTACATGGTTGGCGGCATTGAAGATGCAGTGGCCAAGGCCAAGCAGATGGCAGAGGACGCCTGATCGTCATGGCATTGCATTTCGAACTCGTGACGCCTGCCAGGCTGGTCCGCAGCGAAGAAGTCCACATGGTGGTCGTCCCGGGTGCGGAAGGCGAGTTTGGCGTGCTGGAAGGCCACGCGCCGTTCATGTCGACCATTCGTGATGGTGCTGTGCAGGTCTATAAATCTGCCACGAGCGCGCCGGAAATGATCCAGGTGCGCGGCGGCTTTGCCGAAGTGGGCGACACCGGTCTGACCGTTCTGGCGGAACATGTCGACGAAGACTGACCTGCTATTCCGGTCAAAAATATCCCAAGGGCTGCCTGCGGGCGGCCCTTTTTGTTTTGGCTTGCCAAGTAATGATGAGCCATAGGATAGCGGACCAAGGGGGGCAGGATGGAATTGGTGAAGGGCAAGCCTGAACAGGCACAGGCAAAATTGCCGCCTTCGGGCATGATTGCAGCAGGCTTGCTCATGGCGATGCTGCCCTGCGCGGCAATCATGTCGCTGGCTCTGCATGGTTCGGTGCTGGCAAGTGCGATCGCATCGCTTACTTTCACCTGTTTTGAACTCGCCATAATCGTGACCTCGGTCTTTGGTGGTCTGTCTATCATGGAAGGGCTCAAAGAACTGCATCCGACCTCCAAAATCGCCGGGCTTATGTGGCTCGCTGCCGCCGGATACGCCAACCTTGTCGCGTCAGCGGCGCCAGCAAGCTCTGCCCTCCTGATGGTGATTTCGCTGATACACATGCTGTTTCTCTTTTGTGTCAGCAGCATGATGGCAAGTAGATGGCGCGATGTGCGAATTGCCTTCGTGCAGGCCCTCGGGATTGGTGTGTCGGTTTATGCCGTAATGGCATTTGCCTATGCCCTGAGCCTGCGCGACATTGTTGATTATGATTGGACCTATTTCGAACTTGCGACCACGAACGTCCGGCACCTCGGGTATTACGGCCTGACCGCAGCGACAATCGGTATGGCGCTGCAAGTTAAAGCGAGGTCCAATCGGGCAACAGCATTCACGCTGACCACAGCTGGATACTTTCTACTGCTTTGGAGCGGGGGAAGGGCGTCCTTTGGGGCGGCGGTGCTGGTATTTATTCTTCTGTGGGCGATCCTGACAAGCAACAATCGGACAAGGCGCCGAACATTCATGGCACAGACTATTGGTGCTGTTTTCGTCGCTGCTCCGCTGTCGATGATCTACGTGCCCTCACCTTCGTGGGGCCTAATGAATATGTTTGGCCGCAGCTATGCAGCTCAGGACGCCAATCAGTTGAGCAATGGCCGATTCAATATCTGGCACCAGACTTGGGAGGCAGTTTTGCAGCACCCCTGGAGCGGTTATGGCCAAGGGCAGTTCAGGAGTACAATTCCCGCAGCGCTTAATACTTACGCCCAGCCACATAATGCGATCCTGCAATTCCTGTTCGAATGGGGTGTGTTTGGCCTGACTGCCATTGCTCTATTGGGGGGCGCGGTATTGCTGCGCCATCGGCGGACGATCCAAGCAGCCGGCCCGGTCGCACTGGCAGGCTTCGCACCTGTTGCCGGGCTTTGCGCCATGGCTATGCTCGATGGCGCGCTGCATTACCCATATCCGATAATCGTTGTTGTGGTGGGCTTCGCAATTCTGGCATCTTTGGAAAGTCCCGAACGAGACCAGACCGCAGCCCTTAATTAGGGTAAAATATATCGTTGATTTTCTGTCCGTATTGCAAGGCCAGATTATAATCGAGCGGACGTTTGGCTTCGCCCACACATTGCTGATCCTTCACCAATTTGCCGCCTTTGACCACCATTACCCCGTCTTCGAATTTCGGATTATTGGGCTTCCCGGCTTCAAAGTTGGTACGGATCACCCGGCTATAAACGATGTAGCTGAAGCTGCCGCTGGTGAAGGCCATTTGCGCCTCACCACCGCCTGAATAGGGCACGCTGGCAAATTTTGGCAGCGTGCCGCCTGCCTTGGTCGGAATGGTCAATTTTGCAGCATGACCTGGCTTGCCGATCCGGTACTGCGCATACGCCGGGCCCGTGCCCCCAGTTGCACAGACTGACAGCAGATCGCCATCCTTGAGCTTACAGATGAAAATGGGCTTTTCCGCGCGGCTGCAACCGGCGGCAACAATCTTGGTCGGCACCACAGGAGCGGCGGTTTCCGCGGCAGCTTCTGAATCATCCTGCTGCTTTGGGGCCAGAGCCCTGGTACCGCAGCCGCCAAGACTGGTCAGGGACAGCATCAGTACCGGCGGGATGGACCAGAACCGCTTACCCTTCATTTTGTCTGCCCCGCCTTCTTCTTTTTCATCGTATCATGAAACCGGTCTGCCCAGCCCGGCTTCATCAATTGTTCGGCCCGCACCATGCGCAGTTCCCCTTCTGCGACATCGCGGCTGACGGCACTGCCCGCAGCCACGATGGCATCTGCGCCGATCGTGACAGGGGCAATCAACGCACTGTTGCTGCCAATAAAGGCGCGCGGCCCAACCACGGTCTGATGCTTGAAATAGCCATCATAATTACATGTGATCGTGCCTGCGCCAATGTTTGCTTCTGCGCCAATGGTGGCATCGCCCAGATAGGTAAGGTGGCTGGCTTTCGCACCCTTGCCCAGCACTGCATTCTTGATCTCGACAAAATTGCCGACCTTTGCGCCTTCTTCCAGCACGGCGCCGGGACGCAGGCGGGCGTAGGGACCCACACTGCAGCGCTCCCCCACTCGCGCGCCCTCAAGGTGGCTGAAAGCGCGAATAGTGGCCTTGTCCGCCACGCTCACTCCGGGGCCGAAGACAACATTTGGCTCAATCGTGACATCGCGGCCCAGTTGCGTATCCCAGCTGAAGAAGACCGTTTCGGGCGCCTTGAGCGAAACCCCGTCGCGCATCGCCTCTTCCCGCCGGAATTCCTGCCATTGGCGCTCTGCCGCTGCCAGTTCAGCGCGGCTGTTGATACCTTGAACTTCCGCTTCGCCGGTTTCGACCAGCGCGCTCACCCGGCCATCACCCAGCGCAGTCATCACAATATCGGGCAAGTAATATTCACCCGCTGCATTATCATTGCCGATGCGTGACAGCAGCGCGAACAGATCCTCCGCGCGCGCAGCCATCATGCCCGAATTGCACAGGTTCACTTGCCGCTCAGCCGCGGTCGCATCCTTGAACTCGACCATTTTGGCGATGGTCCGCCCATCTTCGCTGATCACTCTGCCATAAGCGCCGGGGTCTGCTGCGCGGAAGGCCAGCACCACGGCGGGCGGATTATCGGCCTCGCGCAGCCGGTTCAGCATTTGCTGCATCGTTGCCGGGGTCACGAAAGGCACATCACCGTACAGTACCAGTACATCGCCGGTGAAGCCGGACAGTTCCGCATGCGCCTGCTGGACCGCATGACCAGTGCCAAGCTGTGGTTCCTGAAGCACAATCCGCGCACGGCTGCCCACTTGCGCGGCGATCTGTTCGCTGCCGTGGCCGGCAACCACAATGGTATGACGCGGCCCCAGCTGATCGACACTGGCCAGCAAATGATCGAGCATGGCCCGCCCGGCGATCGGATGGAGCACCTTATGCAGGTCCGATTTCATGCGGGTGCCCTTGCCCGCGGCGAGAATAATCGTAGCAAAATCTCTCATGCTGCTGCCAATGCCACCAATTGCTTGCGGTTTGAAGAAGCTTCGCGCATCGAGCGGCGCATGACAGCGATACGTTTCGATATTATCGGCTTCGATCTTGATGGCACATTGCTTGATACCCACCGCGATCTGGGCGCGGCGGTTAATCACGCACTGGTGCTGGGCGGGCGCAAACCGGTCGAAGTGGAAGATATCGAAGCGCTGATCGGCGGCGGCGCGAAAATTATGCTGAAACGCGCTTTGGAAGAACAGGGCGGAATTTCGGATGAAGATTTCCGCCCGCTCTACAAGGCCCTGCTATCCTATTACGCCGAACACAACGCCGTCCATACGCGGCCCTATGCCGGGGCAGAGGCCGTGCTGAGGGACCTCGCCGATCGCGGCATTGCTATGGCAGTGGTGACCAACAAGTTTGAAAGTTTCGCGCAGGATATTCTCACCAAACTGGGCCTGGCGGGACATTTTGCCGCGATCATCGGCGGCGACACCATGGGCAAAGGCCGCGCCAAGCCCGAACCTGACCCCATTTACGAAGCGATTGCGCGCTGCGGTGGGGGCAGCTTCGCGTTTTTCGGCGATAGCAGCTATGATGTGGCCGCCGCACGCGCGGCCAAGGTCCCGGTGGTTGTGGCCGGCTATGGTTATTGCGACCAGCCGCCGCATGAACTCGGCGGTGATGCGGTGGTGCACGGCTTTGACCAGCTGATCGGCGTGCTCGAGTCGCTTTGAACGGCGAGTCGCTGTAACGGGTTCGCAATGTGGGATAGGCTGCCGCTACGGCATGGCGGGCTATCGGATCAGCGGTTGAAACGGGCGGTGGAACCTGCCAATCCGCTGCCACGTTTACGGGCACGTAAAGCCTAACCATAATTGCAGGAGACCATTCGATGTCCATTTCATTCAAAGATCGCGTTGCCATTGTTACCGGTGCTGGTGGCGGCTTGGGCCGCGAATATGCGCTTGAACTCGCTCGCCGCGGGGCCAAGGTCGTGGTCAACGATCTGGGCGGTGCACGCGACGGCACTGGCCATTCGGACATGGCGCTGAAGGTGGTTGAGGAAATCAAGGCCATGGGCGGCGATGCGATGTCGAATGGCGGCAGCGTCACCGAATATGACCAGATGGAAAAAATGGTTGCCGACGCCAAGCAGAAGTGGGGCGGCGTCCATGTGCTGATCAACAATGCTGGCGTCCTACGCGACAAGAGCTTTGCCAAAATGAGCCCGGAAGACTTTGAATTTGTCGTCCGCGTGCATCTGCTCGGGTCTGCTTATGCGACCAAGGCGTGCTGGGAGACTTTCCGCGAGCAGGCCTATGGCCGCATTCTGATGACCACCAGCAGCACGGGCCTGTTCGGCAATTTCGGTCAGGCCAATTACGGCGCAGCCAAGCTGGGCCTCGCGGGTCTTACCAAGACACTGCATCTTGAAGGCGCGAAGTATAACATCAAGTGCAATTCGCTGAGTCCGGTGGCCGGCACGCGCATGACCGAAGATCTGTTTCCGGAACAGGCTTTCAAGCTGTTCGACCCGGTCAATGTGGTCCCAGCGGCGCTGTTTCTGGTCAGCGAAGATGCCCCGACCAATCAGATTGTTGGCGCCGGTGCAGGCGGCTTCCATTCGGCGTGGGTTGCCATGAACGATGCTGTCTGGCTGAAGGAAGAAGACCGCACGGTGGAAGGCTTCGCCGCACGCTGGGAAGACATCAATGCGCAAACCAACCTCAGGGCCCCGCAATCGGGCAGCGAGCAAAGCGCAGCCATCCTGAAGGCAATGCAGGAAGTGCTTGGCCCGGACGCAGCGCCTTCTTCGGCTCGCGGCTGAACAAGGGATAAGTTGCGGCTTACCCGGCGCACTGTATTGACTCACTAATACACTAGGTCTATCGCTCCGCTTTCCCAAGGGGAGGATAGACCTATGTATAGTGATGATGATCTGCGTAGTGCGGTCGCATCGGGCGTGATCAGCGCCGATGCTGCAGATGCCCTTCGTGCGCATGTCGCCAGCGGCCGTTCAATGCCCGCCAGCGATGAAGAAAATTTCCGCCTGCTGAACAGTTTCAACGATATTTTCGTGACAATCGCGGCGATCCTGTTGCTGGTGGCAATGGCCGGGATTGGCCAGGCGTTCACCCCCGGCATTGATGGCCCGCCGCCCTTCTCGGGCCTGCTCATCGCCGGTGCGGCGTGGATGCTGGCCGAAGTTTTCACGCTCAAGCGGCGGATGGCGCTGCCGAGCATAGTCCTGTTGCTCGCCTTTGTCGGCGGAATCATGGAAATGCTGGTCGGTTTCAGCGTTCTGGCGATGGGCGGCAGCGAAGCGGCTAACAATGGCCAAAAGGTGCTCGCCATCATGCTGTTTTCGGGTAGCGCCCTGCTGACTGCCGGGGCCGCATGGGTCCATTGGCGGCGGTTCATGGTGCCGATCACCGTTGCCGCCGGCGCAGCAGCAATTGTCGCAACCATTATCAGCGCAGTGGTTGGCGTATTCGGCCTGACCCAGATCGATCGTCCTGAAGCCATCTTGCTGCCCATGGTGTTCACCGCAGGTCTGGTGATGTTCGCCTTTGCCATGCGCTGGGACATGAGCGACCGTGCGCGCCAAACGCGGCGCAGCGATGTGGCTTTCTGGCTGCATTTACTGGCCGCCCCGATGATTGCGCATCCGCTGTTCTATTGGCTGGGCGTGACCGATGGCCGCAACATTGGCGCCAGCGCTGCGCTTGGCGTGCTGATCGTCTACATCGTGATGGGCCTGGTGGCTCTGGCGGTAGATCGCCGCGCCATGCTGGTTTCCGCACTTGCTTATGTCCTGGTCACACTGACCTGGTTATTTGACCGGTTCGGCGCAGTGCATCTCAATGTTGCGCTGACAGCACTGGTAATCGGCTCTGCACTGCTGACGCTGTCAGCATTCTGGACCCCGATCCGCAGCGCCATTGTCAAGCACCTGCCGGGCGATGTGCAAAGCCGCCTGCCTGCCACCGGACTGGCACTGGCCGCCTAGTTCAGGCCGAATTGGATGAAGGACCATCCCCGCGCAGCACTTGGGCGGGGATGGTCTTCGCCCAGGACCGCTGCGCCTATACCGCCTTTACCAGACGCCGCTCGACCGGGGCGAGTACTCCAGCGAGTTCGTGGCCGCGTTTGAGGATCTGGCCATGTTCGCCAAACAAGGTCCACATGCCCTGCTTGTTCCGCAAGGAAGGGCGTTTTTCGATCTGCATCTGCGGGCGTTCGGCGGCGCGGCGGAAGGCTGCAAAGATGGCGGCGTCCTTGGCAAAATCCATCGCATAGTCGCGCCATTCGCCCGCTGCGACCATCCGCCCGTAAAGGTCCATGATCCGACCCAGTTCACGGCGTTCAAAACCAATTTGCAGCGCGGGTTTGCCAGGAAAGGCGATTACCGAACCGGGAATAAATGCGCCCGATTGCACTGTCATCAGCTATCCGTACCGCTAAGCTTGGCCTGCTGGCTGGCAGGTTGCAACTGGGCTTCCTTCAGGGCCTGCATTTCCGCCTTGAGCTGAGCCATTTCGGCCTGCATCGCTTCGATCCGGCGATTGCCAGTACCAATCATCTCTTCACATGGTTCATCGCACGGCATGCCATAAGGAATAAATTCGCGCAGCCATTGGTCCGCCGGGATCAGAGTACTGCGCGCCTTGAGGCCAACCATCGTCGCGCCTTCGGGCACATTATCGATCACAATTGCGCTCGCACCGATACGGGCCCGTTTGCCCACCGTAATCGGACCAATGATCTGCGCGCCTGAACCGATGATGACATTGTCCTCCAGCGTGGGATGACGCTTGCCGCCCTTGCCATTGGTCGGGTTTGTCCCGCCCAGTGTAACGCATTGGTAGATTGTCACATTGTCGCCAATCTCTGCTGTTTCACCGATTACGGTAAAGCCGTGGTCGATGAAGAAATTACGGCCGATGGTCGCCCCGGGGTGGATATCAATCGCGGTCAGTATGCGGCTGAAATGGTTGACCACACGCGCCAGAAAATACAGCTGCGCACCATAAAGCCAATGCGCAATGCGGTGCAGGCCGAGTGCCCAAACGCCGGGATAGAGTAGCACTTCCCAGCGCGACCGCGGCGCAGGATCGCGCTCCCGAACCGAATCCAGATAGGCATTCAACCCGTCAAACATGGGCATTCAATCCTTTACCAGCCGACTCTTCGGCCTCGCGGAGAGATTCTTCCACCAAACCGGCAATGACGCAAGCGTCCACCTCTTTTGCAGGGGTTACAGCAGCCGCGGCTGCTGCGCCCCTTGCACCGCTTCCAGCGCATCGCGCCAGACCGACAAGGTTGCCGGGGCCTTACGCTCCAGGCTGAGCCTGTCGATCATCAACACCAGCCGTTCAACGGCGGCAAAACTGCGCGTTGTGCGCGGCACCAGATAGGTAAGTGCGCCCTCACCCAATGCAAGGCCGCGTTGCGTTGCCAGGCTTTCGATCAGCCCTGCCAGCATCGTATCATCAGGCGCGCCCATTTCCAGATGCAGCGCCGCGCCCAGCCGCGATCGCAGGTCCGGCAGCGCCATGTCCCAGTGTTCGGCATCGCTGATCAGCAGCAGCGACCGCCCGCTTTCCTGTGCGCGGTTCCATTGATGAAACACTTCAGTCTCGTCAATCTGGTCGGCCCCATCGAGAACGTCGCCCTGCCCTTCAGCGGCAAACCACCGCCCCAGAAGCGATTTACCCGAACGGGCAGGTCCGCTCAGGATCGCAGTGCGATAGGGCCAGCGCGCCGGATCGCGCAGCGCATCGATCACATTTTCATTGGCATTGCCCACCACAATCCGGCCCGGATCATCGGCCCCCCGAAGGGTTAGCGGAAGGGCAATCTGCGACATGGGCGGCAAGGCTCAGCGACTGATCGAAAGAGCGTTGCTGCCCTGCGTCACCTTATAGCCGCGCCCGCGCAATTCGCCGGCGAGCTGATCAAGCGAACCGGCAAAGCTGACCCGCATCACCGAGGTGCCGCCAAAGGCAAGGCTGCTGGTCGCCGCGCCGCGCACCCCGGGGACCGACCGCATCGCCGCCAATGCGGCATCAACCGCGGCACCGTCAGGGCTTGGAAACTGGACCGTGTAGCTATTCACCACCGCTGGGGCAGCGGGCGCGGACGGTGTTGGCGCGGCTGCCCCGTCTACCGGCAGCGCGTCCAGGCTATCCTGCGCTTGCTGCGCCTTCTCGCGCGCCTCAGCCGCGCGCCCCAGATCGAGCAGGCGCTGCAATGCCGGATCGAGCGTCGGCGTACCCAGATTGAGAGTCGGGTCAGGACGCAACTTGCCATCGGCCATCGCCTGCTGGAAAATCGTGTCGAAACGGACAACCGCCTGTTGCAGCATGGCCGCCAGGCCGGCATCGTCCGGCGACGTCATGCTAAAGCTGGCGAGGAACTTGTCGTCCGGCCCATACCGCGCGGTAAAAGTGCCCTTGATCGGGCCGCCCGGCCACTGGTGTTCCAGATGAGCGATTGGCACCAGCACGTCTGCAGCGGCGAACTGATCGAGGATGTTGCGCCACCAGGTCCGGCTACGGCGGCCCACCTGGCCATAAGTAACCAGCAGCGAATCGCCATTTGATCCTGAGGGACGAACATAATCGATCCGGCTGGTACCCGGCTGGAATTCAGCCCATGCGCGCTGCCACGGATTGACCATTTCATATACGCGCCGCGTCCCGCCTTCAAATGTAACCGGAATCAGCAACATCGGGGCTGACCGGGTTTGCTCCCCCCCTGCCCCCAGCAAACCGCCTGCACGGCTGCGATCGAAAGTAATACCCAGTGTCGCTATATAGCGGTGCGGGCTGATCTTCTCCTGCTCGATCACCACCGACGCCACCATCGCGTCAATCTGCGAATCGGACATTGCCGGGCCGCCCAGCTTCTTCCACGCCAGCCGCTCTGCCAGCACCCAGCCAGCCTGCTGCGCTTCTTCCGCAGTTGCTCCGCGAACATCGACCTTGATCCCGCCGACATTGATATCCCGGCTGCTGGCAATCGGAGCGATTCCCCGGTCCCCGGCAACCTGCGCCCAGATCGCGCGCCCAGCCAGCACCGCTATCAACACAGCGATTGCCGTCACCACCATGGTGCGGGCAGGCGCGCGTGAAAGCCGCTGATGCATGGATGCAGGAAGAGAGATTACATGGGCCATCGGGGAAAACTTGGCGCCTTTTGCCCAAACGGGCATGGAAATCCAAGCGCGAATGCGTAAAGCACGCGGATGAGCTCCGATAAATCGTCACCAGACAGCTACACCTATGCGCAGGCCGGCGTTTCAATTGAAGCCGGGAATGCCCTGGTCAAGGCGATTGGCCCCTTGGTGAAAGCCACCGCCCGGCCCGGCGCAACCTCCGAACTGGGCGGGTTTGGCGGCTTCTTTGATCCGCGTGCGGCAGGTTATCATGATCCGCTGCTGGTCGCGGCGAATGACGGGGTCGGCACCAAGCTGAAACTGGCGATTGATTCCGGCCGCCATGATAGCGTGGGGGTCGATCTGGTGGCAATGTGCGTCAACGATCTGATTGTGCAGGGCGCAGAACCGCTGTTCTTCCTCGATTATTTCGCCACCGGAAAACTGGAAAACGGGATTGCAGAGCAAGTCGTTGCGGGCATTGCCGAAGGCTGCAAGATCGCCGGCTGTGCTCTGATTGGCGGCGAAACGGCAGAAATGCCGGGCATGTATGCGCCGGGGGATTATGACCTGGCTGGCTTCTGCGTCGGTGCAGTGGAGCGCGGCGAGCAATTGACCGGAGACAAGGTTGCGCCGGGACAGGTCCTGCTTGGCCTGACCAGTTCGGGCATTCATTCGAACGGCTATTCACTGGTTCGGCGGCTGGCGGCAGACAAGGGCTGGAAGCTTGACCGGCCCGCGCTGTTCGATTCGGACCGGCTGCTGATCGACCATTTGATTGAACCAACCCGAATCTATGTTGCCAGCCTGATGCCCGCAATTCGCAGCGGAAAAATCGCGGCTATGGCGCATATAACCGGCGGCGGCCTGCTCGAGAATATCCCGCGCGTCTTGCCCGCCGGCGCGCATGCTCAGGTCGATGCAGACGCGTGGGAGCAGCCGCGCTTGATGGCGTTCCTGCAAGCACAGGGCAATATCGAACCGGAAGAAATGGCCCGTACATTCAATTGCGGCATCGGCATGGTGCTGGCGGTAGAGGCGGATGCGGTCGCTGCGCTAACCGCTCAGCTGGAGGCGGCGGGAGAAACCGTGCTGACGATCGGAACCATTGCCAGCGGCGAGAAGGGCTGCACCGTGCGCGGTTCCGCTGGTACCTGGTCGGCCAAGGCAGAGTGGGAGGCGGCGCATCTTGGCTGATGCGGTGCAGAACAGAACGCGCATCGCCGTGTTCATCTCGGGCAGTGGCACCAACATGGCGGCGCTTATCTATGCCAGCCGAATGGAAGGGGCCGGCTATCAGGTGGTACTGGTCGCCAGCAATGATCCCAAGGCCGCTGGTCTGGCCCTCGCCGCAGCCGAAGGGATCGCCACTTTCGTCCATTCGCACCGCGGAATGGAACGGGCCGCGCATGACGCGGTGATGGAAGCAGCCGCGATCGAGGCCGGGGTCGAGATGATAATCCTGGCAGGCTATATGCGCATTCTCTCACCCGAGTTTGTTGCCCGGTGGGAAGGCCGCTTGCTCAATATTCACCCCTCGCTCCTGCCCAAATATCGCGGGCTCGATACTTACCAGCGGGCCCTTGATGCAGGCGACAGTAAGTCAGGAGCAAGCGTGCACCTGGTGTCTCCGGAACTGGATGCAGGGCATATCCTTGGCCAGCTGGAAGTCACTATCTTACCCGGTGATACTGCCGGCAGTTTGGCCGCGCGGATACTGCTGGCCGAACATCAGCTCTATCCCCGCGTGGTGGACGAATATGTCCAGCGGCCCTATGATGCAGGCCATTTGCTGGGCCGGGTGCGCAGCATGGCGATGGCCCTGCCCGAAGTGGAAGAGCGTGAGAGCCACGGCAGCCCCGGCTGGCGATGCGGCGGCAAAAGCGGTAAATATTTCGCCCATTTCATCAATCAGCACCACGGCGAAGCACATATCGCACTGCTCGCCAAAACCAGCGGGCAGGATGAATTGGCCGATCTGATAGCCCGCGACCCGGGCACTTTTTATCGCCCGGCCTATTATGGTGCCAGCGGATGGGCCGGGATCATCCTCAACCGCCCCGGGGTTGACTGGGATCAGGTTGAATACTGGCTCACCCGCAGCTGGCACAGCACTGCCCCCCGGCGCTTGACCGCCCTGATGGATGCAGCAGACGAGTTTTAGCCCGCGCCGCTAGCGAACTTTGCCAATGCCCGGCAGGAACGATCCTACGCTGCGACGATATTCGGCGTAGCGTTCGCCAAATTCATCGAGCAGATCCTTTTCCTCATAACCGATCCCGATCACAATATAGATTGTGAACAGAGCGGCCATCAGCGCATGGCTGACGGTCATGTCCGGCGTGGCCCATAATCCCAGAAAGAACCCCAGATACAGCGGGTGACGGACCATCTTGTAAAACAACGGCGTCTTGAATTGGGGCGCAGAAGCGACGCTGCCGCGCATGTGCCGCCACGCCTGAGCCAGTCCGAACAGTTCGAAATGGTTGAGAAGCCAGGTGGATACAAACAGGATGCCCCACCCAAGGAAAAATACCGCCCAGAAAACCATCCGCAGTGCGGGGTTCTCAATTGACCAGATTTCCCCTTCGACCGGATGCCAGAAGGTGAAGATCACCATCAACACGCCCGCGGTGGTCAGGCAATAGACGCTGCGTTCCATCGCGGCGGGGATGATCTTGGTCCAGAAGGCCTTGAAACCTGGCCGCGCCATTACGCTGTGCTGCACGCCAAACAGCGCAACCAGCGCTATGTCGATGATCACTGACATGCCGAAGGATCCGGACAGGCCCTTGTCGACAGTGGTTGGCAGCGGATCAAAGGGAGCAGCCCAGCCGATCAGATAGACAAAGCTGACGAAAAAGGCAGCGTAGCATAGCAGCGCCACCGGAAGTGCAAGAAGTCTGCTCACAATACATCTCCCCCAAAGATCCGGCAAAGGGCGCCGGAAATGCTAACAATCCATGCGTCTGAATTACCTTCTCAACTAACTGGCCACGCCAAACAGATGCGGCACATAATTTTGCCACAGCGGGGATCCCCACAGCGAATGGAGTACCGCCGCAAATGGCAGCCACACACAAAACGCCACGACATAGACCCGGTGCACCCGCCCTTGCCGGTAAATGTCCCACAGGAACAACGGCGCCAGCCACAAAAGGACATAGGCGTCCTGCGAATAATAATTGGCCGGGAAGCTGCTGGGAAGCCAGCCGATCCGGTCAATCGCTGCGGGCAGCGGCATTGCCGTGGCAATGAACATCATGCGTTTGTGGAACGCAGGATCGGTTTTGCGTGCCCGCAGTGCCAACCCCACGAAAACCGCAAACAGAATGCCGGCCCGAAACTGAACCAGCACAATATTGGAAACCACTGCCATCATACCGCGCATCTGCATTTGCAATTCTGGGGGAGCAGCCACGGCAGCGTCCCACTTCTGATAATACATGGTGGGCACCAGCGCGATTCCGGTCAGCACGATCGCCGGGGCAAGCGCCATCGACGCAAGACCTAATTGCTTGTGCATACTGTCCCGGCCGGTCGCCATCAGCGTGGTCTGGGTGAGCAGCAGCAACAGCCAAGATCCCATCAGGACTGCATGAAAATGCAAGACAAGCGGGAACGAGGCACGCTGGCCCGCCGCAATCGCCGCAATCTTGGAGAGGGAATCGGGAATGAACCCGACCAGCGTGGTCGCCACGAATAATGCGGCCATGAAAACAAAAATCCACCGGTCAATGAAGGCCCTCAACCCGGTATTCGATCGCATCCCGGGCGCGGCGCCCGATCCTGCCATACTTGCCATAGCAAGCCCTCCCCCCAAAGGTGGCGCGACCTTGGTGAACTGGTTACCACAATTTCCGCAAATAGCCAGCCTTTGGCAGCGTAGCATTGTTGCCTTTATTATCAGACGGATAAAATAAAAGGCCCGCTGGCATACACCAGCGGGCCCTCTGAATTAACCAAAGGCAGGCAATCAGCCGACGAGTTCTTCCGGCTTGAAGAAATAGGCAATTTCAATTGCTGCGTTTTCGTCTGAATCTGACCCATGTACGGTGTTGGCTTCGATACTTTCAGCCAGTTCCGCACGGATCGTGCCGGGCGCGGCATCCTTGGGGTTGGTCGCGCCCATAATGTCACGGTTGCGTTGCATTGCGCCTTCGCCTTCGAGCACTTGCACCACCACCGGGCCGCTGATCATGAAATCGACCAGTTCACCGAAGAAAGGCCGATCCTTGTGCACCGCATAGAATCCTTCCGCCTGATCGCGGGTCATGTGGATCCGCTTGGACGCGACAACCCGCAGGCCAGCGTCTTCCAGCATCTTGGTGACCGCACCGGTCAGGTTGCGTTTGGTGGCATCGGGCTTGATGATCGAAAAGGTGCGGGTAACCGCCATGAGAAATTCCTGATTGTAGTTTGGAAAGGGGATGTGTTCGTCGCGCGCGCCCCTAGCCCCGGTTGCAACCAATCGCAAGTGCTGCGTCGCCGCGCGGTGACGTGCGCTCAGACCATTTCACGCCATTTGCCGCCGTCCTGCTTCCAGAAATGCCGCTCGGCGGCGTCCAGTTTGCCAACCATCGTCCAACATTGCCGTGCATCGTCCAGCCGGTCATCCCCGAACAACAGAAAGATTCGTTCAAAGGTGCTGCATTCCTCGCGCCACTGGCCGTCGGCGAGCAGCGCATAGCGGGCGCCGTTGGTCGCTTCCATGCCGCTCGATAGCAGGATTGGCTGGCGGTCATCGTGCCCGCCACCTGCCATACCATGCGCCAGAAATGCCGCTGGCTGCGCTTCCCACAGCATAGTGTCGATCTGACCCAGTTGTTCGGTATCGGCAGAAACCACCAGCAAGCGTTCGCCCGCCTTACGACTCGCCGCGGCCAGCAAGGGCACCACGGTTTCAGCAGGATCACGGCTGAGTTGATAAAAATCGACCCGCATCACCCCCCCTGCAATCCGCCGCCAGCCTGTTTGGAGCGGCGGCACCGTTCTGAACAATAGCGCAGTTCATCCCAGTCGCGCGCCCATTTCTTGCGCCAGGTGAAGGGCAGCCCGCATGTCTTGCAAATCTTACTAGGCAAATCTGCCTTGCGTGTCATGCGGGCCATATCAGGCGATCAGCCTTCCACGTTTTCCCGAACATATTCATCAATCAGGCGCACACCAAAACCCGTCGCCCCCTTGTCCCAGGTAGGGCCGGCCTTATCCGCCCACACCATCCCGGCAATGTCACAATGTGCCCAAGGGGTGCCCTTTTCGATGAAGCGCTGAAGGAACTGCGCTGCCGTGATTGAGCCTGCGCCGCGCCCGCCGATATTCTTCATATCCGCAATTGGGCTGTCGATCAGCTTGTCATAAGCAGGGGCAAGCGGCATGTGCCACATTGCATCGCCGCTGGCCTTGCCCGCTTTGGTCAGCTGCGCCGCCAGACTATCATCATTGGAATAGAGCCCGCCAAACTCGTTGCCCAGCGCAATGATGATCGCCCCGGTCAGCGTAGCAAAATCGATGATGGCTGCAGGCGAAAATTCCTTTTGCGCCCAGTGCAGCGCATCGCACAGCACCAGCCGCCCTTCGGCATCGGTGTTGAGCACTTCAATCGTCTGGCCAGACATGGAGGTTACGATATCACCCGGGCGCATGGCCTTACCGTCCGGCATGTTTTCTACCAACCCCATCACACCAATGACATTGGCCTTGGCTTTGCGGCTGGCGAGCGCGAACATGGCCCCGGCCACTGCCCCAGCGCCGCCCATGTCCCACTTCATGTCTTCCATGCCCGGTCCTGGCTTGAGCGAAATGCCGCCCGTATCGAAAGTCACACCCTTGCCGACAAACACCGTGGGCTTTGCGCCCACTGCGCCGCCATTCCATTTGATCGCCAGCAAACGCGACGGCTGTTCGGACCCTTGCCCGACACCCAGCAGCGCCCCCATGCCAAGCGCCTCCATCGCGGCGACATCGAGCACGATAATCTCCACGCCCGTCCCGGCGAATTTTTCCTGACACTTTTCGACAAAGCTGATCGGGAACACTTTGTTGGCAGGTTCGGCCACCAGATCGCGCGTAAATTCAACCCCGGCAGCAACCGCGGACCATTCCGCCCAGGCATCTTGCGTGCCATCTGGTGCGCCGACGACGGTGACAGTAGCCAGTGTGCGCTTCTGCTCTTCCTTCAGCTTGGTGCGATAGGCATCGTGCCGCCAGCCGCGCAGCCGCAGACCCAGCAACACCGAAGCGGCTTCAGTTGCCGACAGGCCCGAAGCGGACAGATCGAGCACCAGTGCGCTTTCGCCAGAGGTCAGATATTTTGCGCTTAGCGCCGCGCCCGCTTTTTCCAGCGCCGTGCGGCGATCATCTGCCGATGGGTCCCCTGCCCCTGCAACCGCAACGCGAACTGTTTGGCTATTGCGTTCGACAAACCCTTCAAACAACTGGCCGCCATTGCCTTTGAACCGGACCGCTTTCGCCCCGTCAGTCAGCGATTTTTCCAGCCCCTGCGGCAAGTCACCCTTGCTGGTAATATGGGCAATCAGGGCAGCGCCTGCTGGTGCGGACTGGTCGAACAGGATATTCATGATGTCTCCGGCGATTATGGATGGTCTTTTGGTGAGCCCGCGCCATAGCCATGACCGAGCCCGTTTGATGGTGATTGCGATTAGGCGCGGGCAATGCGATAGGCAAGCCATGCTCCGGCCTTGCAGACCAATATGATAATCGACCCACCCAGAAAAACTAAGGACGATGCGCCAACACACAAGGTGCAAAGCCTGAAAAAGCGCGCCATCTGTCTGGCGGTGGTGGGCTTTGCCGTGGGTCTGGCCGCGCCTGCAGCAGCGCAGGAAGCACCGAAGGCGGCCCTTAGTTCCGCGCCTGCGCCGGATCAGGAAGCAGCCCGCGAAATCACCTTTGAGGCGGATGTTCTGGCTTACGATTCGGATCAGGATGTGGTCACCGCCAGCGGCAACGTTGTACTGCGCAGCGACCAGAAATCTGCAATTGCCAAGCAAGTGACCTGGAACCGCAAGTCCGGACAGATTATCGCTACCGGCGATGTCCGTTTTGTTGATGAGGCGGGCGATCAGCTATTTACTGACCGGCTGGAGCTGAACGACAAGTTTGAAGTAGGCGCGATGGATAATCTGCTGCTCGCGCTGCGCGAAGGCGGGCGGCTGGCAGCGAAGGACGCCGCGCGCGGGGTCAATGGTGATATAACACTGCAAACTGCCGTCTACAGCGCCTGCGCGCTGGAAAATGCGCAAGGCTGCCCGCGCAACCCCAGTTGGCGGGTCACCGCCAAGCGCGTGATTTATGATCCAAAGGAAAAACGGGTTACCTTCAAGGGCGCATTTCTGGAGCTGTTTGGCGCGCGTATTCTGCCCTTGCCCGGCCTGGCCTTCCATACAGATGGACGGGCAGTTTCGGGCATTCTGATCCCCGATTTCCAGGTTTCCCAATCCAACGGGGTGGAGGTCAACGCCAATTACTATCTGCGGCTGGCGGACAATGCCGATCTGAACCTGGGCGCTTATGTATTTTCCGCCGCGCCGCCAATGGGATCAGCCCAATTTCGGCACCTGACCGGAAACGGCGCTTATCAGATCACCGGTTATGCGACCGAAAGCCAGCGGATTTCAGGGGCCACCGGAGCAGCTGCGACCCAGCGCGATTTTCGCGGCTATATCGAGGCCAATGGCCGGTTCCAGTTTTCTCCCGAATGGAGCCTGACAGCATCGATCCGGCGCGCCAGCGACCGCACGTTTCTGCGCCGGTACGACATCAGCCGCGATGATCGGCTGCGCTCGACCTTTAATCTCGAGCGGATCGGCGAGCAGTCTTATTTGTCGATTGCTGGCTGGTCGACCCAGACCTTGCGGCTTGGCCAGTCACAGGGCCAGATCCCGGTTGCTCTGCCAGTGATCGATTATCGCCGCAGATTGCCCAACCCCGTGCTCGGCGGCACGGTTGACCTGCAGCTCAATTCGCTCAATCTGATGCGCGATAGCGGTCAGAATACCCAGCGCGCCTTTGCCAGCGCGCAATGGGACCTTCGCACAGTAACCGGGCTGGGGCAGGTGGTTACATTCACCGCGCTGGCCCGCGGCGATATTTATCACTCGTCTCAGAACGACCTCACATCGACAGCTTTTTATCGGGGCGACGCGGGCTGGCAGGGGCGCGGCATTGCGCTGGCCGCCATCGATATGCAGTGGCCATTTGTGGGCCGGGCGTTCGGCGGCACACAGGTGCTGATCCCGCGCATCCAGATTGTTGCCACCCCGCAGCTAAAGAACCTAGCCGTTCCCAATGAGGATTCGCGCGCGATTGACCTTGAAGATTCGAACCTGTTCGCACTCAATCGCTTCCCCGGCTATGACCGGTTCGAAGATGGGACGCGCGTCACTTATGGCTTTGACTGGGAATTGCAGCGCCCGGGCTGGCGTTTCAAAACCTCGCTCGGCCAGTCCTACCGGCTGGCTGATGCCTCGCAGATTCTGGTCAATGGCACAGGGCTGAGCGGCAGGCTGTCCGATTTCGTCGGGCGGACCGAGGTGCGCTACAAGGATTTCATCAAGCTGACGCACCGTTACCGGCTGGACAAGGATAATCTGGCACTACGGCGCAATGAATTCGATGCGACCATCGGTTCTCGCCAGACTTATGCCGAAATTGGCTATCTCAAGCTCAACCGTAATATCGACACTTCGATTGAGGATTTGCGCGACAGGGAGGAATTGCGCGCTGCTGCCCGCGTGGCCTTTGCGCGATATTGGTCCATG
The DNA here is from genome assembly GCA_024642545.1 of Erythrobacteraceae bacterium. Taxonomy (GTDB): domain Bacteria; phylum Pseudomonadota; class Alphaproteobacteria; order Sphingomonadales; family Sphingomonadaceae; genus Allopontixanthobacter. The sequence continues at coordinate 12,716 of JAHEAW010000010.1, read as the reverse complement.
TTCGGATCAGGCGTGTTCAACCTGACCAAGGGCAATGCGGACCCGGCGCTCAATTCCAACGGGTTTGACCCGGTTCGGACCAGACTTGGCTTGGGCTATCAGGATGATTGCCTGGAATTTGGCCTGACGTGGCGGCGTGATTACATCACATCAGGCGATGCGCGTCGCGGCGACACCTTTCAGATTTACTTCGCGCTGCGCAATCTGGGGTTCCGTTAATCCAGCCCAAACCGCGGCGATCTGCACAAAGCGGTGACGGGATGATTGGCAGCGGCCCCTAAACCAGCTATTCGCCCATCCACTCAGCTAGGGTTAAGCCAGATTCAGGCAGTTTCCCGGCACTTCCTGACGCGGAAAACCCGCGTGGCAATCGGATTTTACGCGTGATTCAACAGACTATTTCCAGACTTCTCGCAGGCTTGGCCACATTTTCCATCGTGGCAGCGCCGGTTGCAGTGCAAGCCCAAGATCAAGCCCAAGATCAGGCCCAAGATCAGGCCCAGGATCAGGCCCAGGATCAGGCGCCAGTCCAGGCTGTGCAGAGCAGCCCTGACAATCCGCTGGGCCTGCCCGCCGATATCAAGCTTCCGACCGACAATAATCCCAATCTTCGGCGGGCGACTGCTGTGGTCAATGGTACCGTGATTACCGGGACTGATGTCGATCAGCGTACAGCGCTGCTGGTTGCCGCATCCAAGGGTCAGATTTCGGCTGAAGAGCTGGAGCGGGTACGGATGCAGGTGCTGCGCAATCTGATTGACGAAACGCTCGAAATTCAGGCTGCCAAGGCCGACGAAATCGTCATAAGCCAGGACGAGATTGACCAGCGATATGCGCAAGTAGCAGCGCAGAATTTCGGCCAGGATACCTCCAAGATGGATGATTACCTGAAATCAATCGGGTCCTCTGCCGCCTCGCTCAAGCGCCAGATTGAAGGCGAAATGGCTTGGCAACGGCTGCTGCGCCGCAAGATCGCCCCGTTCGTCAATGTCTCGGAAGGCGAAGTACGCGAATTGATCCAGCGGATGGAAGCATCGCGTGGAACCGAGGAATATCGGCTTGGTGAAATTTACCTCTCCGCGACCCCGGAAACGCATGATGCGGTTGAAAAGAACGCTGAAAACATCGTCAAGCAATTGCAGAAAGGCGGCAGCTTTGTCGCATATGCGCGGCAATTCTCCGAAGCATCGACCGCGGCGGTGGGCGGCGATCTGGGTTTTGTCCGGCTGGAAACCTTGCCGGCCCAAATGCAGACGGTCGCACGCCAGATGCAGCCCGGACAACTGGTCGGGCCGTTCGATATTCCCGGCGGGATTGAAATTCTCTATCTGATCGACAAGCGGCAGGTGCTGACAGCGGACCCGCGCGATGCAGTGCTCAGTCTCAAGCAGATTTCGATCAGTTTCCCGGCTGATGTTCCCGAAGCGGACGCAGCCAAGAAGGTCGATGAATTTTCCAAAGCGGTGCAAACGATGCATGGCTGCGGTGATGCCAACCAGATTGCCGCCGGGATCGGCGCATCGGTGGTTGATAACGATCAGGTTACTGCACGCTCGCTGCCCGATCAGTTGCAGGGTGCGCTGCTGAAGTTGCAGGTTGGCCAAACCACACCGCCATTCGGTTCGATCAAGGACGGGGTGCGCGTGCTGATGCTGTGCGGGCGCGATGATCCAAAGGTCGATAATACGCCCTCTTTCGACGATATGATGGACAAGCTGGAAAATGAACGGATCCAGAAGCGTGCCCAGCGCTATCTGCGCGACCTGCGCAATGACGCTTTTATCGAATATAATTGAGTCCAGCCCTGACTGACGAGGCCTCCCCGCTCCCCATTGCCCTGTCGCTGGGTGATCCGGCGGGAATCGGCCCCGAGGTAATAGCAGCCGCATGGGCGCAGAAAGATAGCGCTGCATTGGCGCCGTTCTTCGTGGCGGGGAGTGCGGCGATCCTGGCACAGGCCGCCGCGGCAGCTGGTCATGATATTTCAATCGCGGTTATTTCAGACCCGTTGGAAGCAATTGTCGCTTTCGATATGGGATTGCCAGTGCTGGAGCTGGAGCAAGATCCACAGGACTATGCGCCGGGCAATCCTTGTGAAGCGGGAGCAAAGCTGGCTTTGGCCTCGCTCCAATCAGCAGCGCAGCTGGTCCTTGCCCAAAAAGCTGGCGCGCTGGCGACAGCACCTGTTGCCAAAGGCTTGCTCGCGAACATTGGGTTCGCCTTTCCTGGCCAGACCGAATTTCTTGCCCATGCTTGCGGAGTTGATGCGCAAGATGCGGTCATGATGCTGGCAGGGCCTCAGCTGCGCACGGTGCCGCTGACCGTGCATTGCGCTTTGGCTGATGTACCGGGCCGGTTGTCGCAGGCTCTGATCTGCCGCCGCGCGCGGATTCTTGCGGCGGCACTCACCGACGATTTTGGTATTGTCAGTCCGCGGATTGCGGTGGCCGGGCTCAACCCACACGCGGGTGAAGATGGCGCGTTTGGAGATGAGGAAATTCGGATTATTGCGCCTGCCATCGCTGCCTTGCGCGCAGCCGGAATAGATGCGACCGGGCCGTATCCTGCTGATGCCTTGTTCGCCCCGCATGCCCGCGGCAAATATGATGCTGCTGTGTGCATGTATCACGATCAGGCACTGATCCCGATCAAGGCACTCGATTTTGATGCCGGTGTCAATGTCACGCTGGGCTTGCCAATCATTCGTACCAGCCCGGATCATGGCACCGCGTTTGATATCGCCGGCCAGAAGATTGCCCGTCCCGGCGCGATGATTGCGGCGATCCGCATGGCGGGCGAATGTGCGGCGCGGCGCGGGCTATGACAAGGTTTGGAGCTGTATGACCAAGCCGCTTCCGCCGCTGCGCGATGTCATTGTCCGGTACGGGCTCAGCGCATCGAAGGCACTAGGCCAGAATTTCCTGTTCGACGAACAATTGCTTGCCCGCATCGCCGCTGTTCCCGGTGACTTGGAGGGCAAGGCCGTGCTCGAAGTTGGTCCGGGCCCGGGCGGCCTGACCCGCGCTTTGCTGCGTGGCGGTGCGCGCGTCACCGCAATCGAAATGGACCAGCGATGCTTACCCGCGCTGGCTGAATTGTCGGATGCCTTTCCCGGCCAATTGCGGGTGATCGCGGGGGATGCGCTGAAGCTGGATCACAGCGAATTGATGGGTGAACCGTTCGCGGTGCTTTCCAATCTGCCTTACAATGTCGGCACCGCCTTGTTTGTGCGCTGGCTGGGCGGCGAAATCTGGCCACCAGCATGGACTTCGCTGACGCTGATGTTCCAGCAAGAGGTGGCGCAGCGGATTGTCGCTGCTCCTGCCAGCGATGCTTATGGCCGCCTTGGTGTGCTGGCGCAGTGGCGCGCTACCGCAAAACTGGCGATCAAGGTCCACCGCAGCGCCTTTACCCCGCCGCCCAAGGTGATGAGCGCCATCGTTCATGTGGAACCAGCCGCAATGCCGGAGGGTGTGTCTGCCAAAATGCTGGAACGTGTGACCGAAGCCGCCTTCGGCCAGCGCCGCAAAATGATGCGTCAAAGCCTGAAAGGGTTACCCGGCGCGCTGGAGGCGCTCGACACGCTTGGCATTGATGCAACACGGCGGGCGGAAACGCTCGCCATTGCAGAATTTGTGGCACTGGCAAAGCAGCTTAGCTTGCAGCGGTAATTGCGGTCAGGCGCGAGCGGTCACCAACAGTCCCTGCTGGCGGCCGGGATCATCGAGGCTGACGACTTAGCGATCGGCGAAGCCGACCTTGTCGTGAAGACGAGCCCAATTGTCCTCCGAGCGGACGAGAAAGCCGTTGTCGGAAATGGCGAAAGGCGATGCGCGTTCGGACCCATCCATAAATGGATCAGGCCAAGCGGGAACGCGCGGTCGAAACTGGCACCGTGTGGATCGCACAGCGGGAGCACGAGTTCGGCGCCGTCGAGCTCGCCGATTTCGCTCATGCAACGCTGCTCTTTGCCACTTGTCGCCACTTATGCAGCAGCGGTTCGGTATACCCGCTCGGCTGCTCGACACCCTTGAACACTAGGTCGCAAGCGGCGCGAAAAGCGATGCCGTCCCAATTGCCCGCCATCGGTTCATAGGCCGCATCGCCGGCATTCTGCGTATCGACCTTGGCGGCCATGCGGCGCAGCGAATCCATCACCTGATCCTTTGAGCACACCCCGTGGAGCAGCCAATTGGCCATGTGCTGTGATGAAATGCGCAAGGTTGCGCGGTCTTCCATCAGGCCCACATCGTGAATATCTGGCACTTTGGAGCAGCCCACGCCCTGATCGATCCAGCGCACCACATAGCCAAGCAGCCCCTGGGCATTATTGTCCAGCTCCTCGCGCACTTCGGCTTCGGACCAGTTGATCCCGTCAGCCAGCGGAATAGTCAGCAGTGCATCCAGGCCCGGCACATCGCCTAACCCCTTTTGCACTTCGAACACGTCGAGCCGGTGGTAATGCAGCGCATGCAAGGTTGCAGCAGTGGGCGACGGCACCCAGGCTGTATTCGCGCCTGCTTTGAGATGGCCGATCTTCTGTTCCATCATATCGTGCATCATGTCGGGCGCGGCCCACATGCCCTTGCCGATCTGTGCCTTGCCCGAAAGGCCGTGACGCAGCCCGATGCCGACATTGCGCGCTTCATAAGCAGTCAGCCAGGCACTCGTCTTCATAGCGCCTTTTCGCAGCATCGGTCCGGCCTGCATCGAGGTGTGCATTTCATCCCCGGTCCGGTCGAGGAAGCCGGTGTTGATGAACACGATCCGCTCCTTCACCGCGTGAATGCAGGCGCCCAGATTGGCCGAGGTGCGGCGTTCTTCATCCATCACACCGACCTTGATCGTATGCCGCGGCAGGCCCAGCAAATCCTCGACCGCATCGAACAGGTCATTGGTGAAGGCGCATTCTTCCGGCCCGTGCATCTTGGGCTTCACGATATAGATCGATCCTGTGCGGCTGTTGGAGTACCGCCCCAGCGCCCGCACATCCTGCGCTGCGATTGCGCTGGTGATAACCGCATCCATGATCCCTTCGGGCACTTCACCGCCGTCAGGCAGACGGATCGCCGGATTGGTCATCAGATGGCCGACATTGCGCACGAACAGCAGGCTACGGCCGGGTAACGTGTGCGCGGAGCCATCATGCGCGGTGAAGGTTTTGTCCGCTTCCAGCTTTCGGGTCACGGTCTTGCCGCCCTTGTCGAAGCTTTCTTCCAGATCGCCGCGCATCAATCCCAGCCAATTGCGATAGGCGAGCAATTTGTCCTCGGCATCGACCGCGGCGACCGAATCTTCCAGATCGCAAATAGTAGTCAGCGCGCTTTCAAGAATGATATCGGCAATGCCCGCGGTGTCGGTCTGGCCGATTGGGTGATTGCGGTCGAAGTAGATCTCGATGTGGAGGCCATTGTTGCGGAACAAGCGCCGCGCCCCGCCCTCGCGCTCGCCCACATATTGCGATGGATCGCTGAGCGCGATACCGTTCGTTTCAGGATCGGTCAGGTCCGCCCAGCTGCCCGATGCGAGCGGAATCGCTTCGTCAAGGAATACCTTGGCCGCAGCAACCACCGCAGCGCCGCGATCCTTGTCATATCCGCCGGGCCGCGCCGGCGGAGCGTCGAGTGCATCGGTGCCGTATAATGCGTCATACAAGCTGCCCCAGCGTGCATTGGCAGCGTTGAGCAGAAAACGGGCATTGAGGATTGGCACCACCAGTTGCGGCCCCGCCATTGTGGCGATTTCGGCATCGACATTTTCCGTGCCGATCATGAATGCGGCAGGCTCTGGCACGAGATAGCCAATCTCCTCCAGAAAGGCGCGGTACGCAGCACCGTCATGCTGCTGGCCGCGCCGCGCATTGTGCCACACATCGATCTGGCGCTGCAATTCATCACGGCGAGCCAGCAGGGCGTGATTGCGCGGTGCGAAGGCGCTCAGCAGCTTGGCAAAGCCGCGCCAGAATTCACCGCTGTCCTGGTCCAGCGGTGCCAGCACTTCGCGGTCAATAAACCCAGCCAGATCGGCATCAATCTGAAGGTCGCCGCGCGTTACAAAATCACTCATAATCCTACCTGTATCCAGATTGCGCCTGCGGCAGAGCGCCGCATGGCGAGAAAAAACCCAATGCTATCCGGGGGAGGAGGTCGCCCTATGCCCTCCAGCCCGATGAATTGCAACGCCCTTACCGGCAAGCTGGCTCGCTGCGCAAAGCCGAATAAGTCTGGCGGCGGGCTTGGCCAAGCAGGCAGAGACAGCTAGTGGTGCAAGTAATGACCCAGACAGACAAGATGATTGATACGCTGGTCGGCAGCATCGACGATGCCGTCATGCTGGAACAGGTCCAGCGGTGGAGCGCGATCAACAGCGGAACGGCCAATCTGGACGGTCTGGCAGAGCAAGCCAGCGTCCTGACAGATGCCTTTGCCGCACTGCCGGGCGAAGTTAAACTGATAGAACCTGCGACGGTTAGTGCGATCGATGCTGCCGGAGAGGAATTTGCCAAACCGCATGGCCGCCATCTGGTGCTGCAAGTGCGCCCCAAGGCGCAGCGGCGCTTGCTGCTAACTGGCCATATGGACACAGTGTTCCCGGCCGATCACCCGTTTCAGCATCAAAGCTGGATTGACGACCAGACATTGGGCGGGCCGGGCGTGGCCGATATGAAGGGCGGAATTGCAGTGATACTGCATTCCCTGCTCGCTTTTGAGGCCGGTCCCAACGCGGACCGGATCGGATACGATATTCTGATCAATTCTGACGAGGAAACCGGATCGCTATCCTCCTCGGCGCTGATCGAGCAACTGGCGCAGGGCAAATATGCTGCGCTGACATATGAACCGTCTGCTCTGCCCGACGGCACTTTGGCCCATGCCCGCGGCGGCACCGGCAATTACTCGCTGGTGGTGAAAGGCAAATCCGCGCACGCTGGCCGCAACCCGCAGGACGGGCGCAATGCGCTGGTTGCAGCAGCAGCGCTGGCAGTGGGCCTGAAAACACTTGAAACCGCTGATTGCAGCGTCAATCCCGCGCGGATTGAAGGCGGCGCGGCCAATAATGTGGTGCCTGACAATGCCGTGCTGCGCTTCAACATCCGGCCCAGGGAGCCGAGCGCGGGCGAACGGTTCGAAGCGAGCCTGCAACTGCTGATGGGCGACGTGCGGCAGGCCCACGACGTCGCGGTGCATTTGCATGGCGGTGTCACCCGCCCGCCCAAGCCGGTTGATGGCCGCGCGCAAAAATTGTTCGATCTGGTACGTCGCTGCGGTGCGCAACTGGGTCAGGAGATTGGCTGGCAGCCAACCGGCGGCGTATGCGACGGCAACAATATTGCCGCCACCGGAGTCGCAGTTGTGGACACGATGGGGGTGCGCGGCGGGGCCATCCATTCGCCGCAGGAATATCTGATTGTGCCGTCTCTGAAAGAACGCGCGGCGCTATCCGCACTGGTGCTAGGGCGGCTTGCTGCAGGAGATGAATTGTGAGTTTTCGCCTGCGCGCTGCGCGTCCCGATGATCTGGAACCGCTGTATGAAATGGCCAAGCTGACCGGCGGCGGATTCACCAATCTACCGCCCGACCGGGCCGCGCTGGGCGCCAAGCTGGACCGGGCAGCAACAGCGTTTGCCCGGCAAGAACAGACGCTGGCGGATGAACAATTCGTGCTGGTGCTGGAAAACGCAGCAACCGGCGATGTCCGCGGGACGTGCCAACTGTTCACGCAAGTTGGCCAGCAATGGCCATTCTATTCCTACCGCATGACCACGCTGACCCAGCATTCGCAGGAACTGGACCGCACCGTTCGCGCCGAAATGCTCAGCCTGACAACTGATCTGGAAGGTTCTTCCGAAGTCGGTGGGTTGTTTCTTCATCCCAACGAACGCGCAGGCGGCCTTGGCCTGCTTTTGGCGCGCAGCCGCTATCTGTTTGTCGCCATGCACCGCGCCCGCTTTGCTGACCGGATTCTGGCAGAATTACGCGGCATTATTGATGATCGCGGCGGCTCTCCCTTCTGGGATGGGGTGGCCGGACGGTTTTTCGGCATGAGCTTTCAGGAAGCTGATTATTTCAACGCGATCAATGGCAACCAGTTCATTGCCGATCTGATGCCCAAGCATCCGGTCTATATTGCAATGCTGCAGGAGAGCGCGCGCAGCGTGATCGGCCTGCCCCACCCCACCGGGCGCGCCGCGATGCGGATGCTGGAGAATGAAGGATTTGCCGCGCAAGGCTATGTCGATATTTTTGACGGCGGGCCGACCATGACCGCGATGACCAATCAGGTAAAAAGCATCCGCGAGGCCAACTCCGCCCTTGCCAGCTCGATCACTCTCGAAAAAGGTGAACGCGCGCTGGTTGCTGCGGGCAATTTGCAATCCTTTCGCGCCTGCTATGGCGCACGCGAAATGCAGGAAGATGGAACCATGGCAATCGATGCGCGGGCCGCCGATGTGCTCGATGTGTCGCCCGGCGATATGGTGTGGAGCGTGGCGCGATGACCAATATTGTCGAAATTAATTTTGATGGCGTTGTCGGACCTTCGCATAATTACGCCGGGCTCAGCCTTGGCAATCTGGCAGCGACCAAAAATGCGGGCGAGACATCGTTCCCGCGCGCCGCCGCGCTGCAGGGACTGGACAAAATGCGCGCCAATATGGCGCTCGGGCTGACGCAGGGGTTTTTCCTGCCCTTGCCGCGCCCGAATTTTGACTGGCTGGCAACAATGGGCGCTGACCCGACTATCGACCCGCGTCTGGTGGCTGCAGCATGGTCAGCCAGCTCGATGTGGACTGCCAATGCCGCCACGGTCAGCCCGGCAGCTGACACCGTTGACGGGCGCTGCCACCTGACGCCGGCCAATCTGGTCACTATGCCGCACCGGTCGATGGAATGGCCCGACACGCTGCGGCAATTGTCAGTCGCATTTGCGGACGAGCGGCATTTTGCACTGCACCCGCCGGTCCCCTCCAGCTTCGGCGATGAAGGCGCGGCAAACCATATGCGCTTTTGTGCCGGCCACGGTTCGCCCGGCGTGGAAGTGTTTGTCTATGGCAAGACCGGTGGCCCCTTCCCCGCGCGCCAGCACGAACAGGCCAGCCGCGCAGTAGCCCGGATCAATCAGCTGGACCCGGCGCGCGCTCTTTTCATCGAACAAAATCCGGCCGCGATTGCCGCAGGCGCGTTCCACAATGATGTGGTGGCTGTGGCTAATGAACGGGTGCTGTTCACGCATGCGCAGGCCTTTGCTGACCAGCCGGGCAGTTATGCGATGATCCGCGCAGTTTTTCCCGAACTCGAAGTGGTGGAAGTGCCCGCCGATGCGGTGACACTGGAAGAAGCGATCGCGACTTATCTGTTCAACGCCCAATTGCTCAGCCAGCCAGGCGCAGGTGGCAGCAGCGAAATGGCATTGGTGGTGCCGTTGGAAAGCTGGGAACATGCCCGAGTGCGTGCATGGCTCGACTCGATGCTTGCCAGCAATGGTCCCATCCGGAGTGTCATCCCGGTCGATGTGCGGCAAAGCATGGCCAATGGCGGCGGCCCGGCCTGCCTGCGGCTGCGCGTGGTGGCCGACCCGGCGACAATCGACCCGCGCTTTCTGCTCGATCGGGCAAAGGCGGATCTGATGGCAGAAGTGATCACTGCACATTGGCCCGAACACATCCCCACGGCAGAGATTGGTAACGAAGCACTGGCGCAGGATATTCTTGCGGCTCGGGCTGCCCTGCTTGAAGCGCTGGACCTGTCACTCTTGATCTAGCAACGCGACAAGATTCAGCCGATTAACCAACTGTCGAACTGCCTTACAATGGGACAGGCGATTAACCTTCGTCTTGCGCCGCGCCGCTGATGTGGCATGATGTTTGCGTCGTTAAAGGTTAACGAAGGGAAGACCATGCTACGCAAGATTAAACGTCTGTTTGTGATCAAGACCAGGTTTGAAGCCTTCCTGATCATATATGCGCTTGGTCTTGGTGCGATTGAGCGCGGCAGCGTGTATCTGACCCAATATCCCGGCTTTGGCGGCAAGTTGTTGTTCCTCGCCTGCACCGGCGCAGTGTTCATGGCGGGCGGCAAAGTGCTCGACTGCCTTAAATACGAACAGGCAGAGCGTGCAGCGAAGGCTGCCGCAGAAGGCTGAATTCTCAAAAAATTGCAGGAAACAGGGGCGGCTGTGTCGCCCGGCCCGCGCGCTGATCCGTCTTGGAGACGATCAACGCCGCGCATGGACCACCATCGGCACGTTCGATCGAGGCAAGGTGGGGCGGTTCTGTTGCTAGGCCCGCCCCGAGCCCCCGGAATCCGTTCTGTTGCCCGGTCGGTCCAACCGCGCTTAGCTTTGTAAATTCAGGCCGTTAAGCCTTAAAATTACGCAGCGATTGCGAGTGCGTCGTTATCGTTTGCACTTATGTGTTGTGAGCCTTGGACGGGTTACTCAGCCCGGGCAAAAACAATGTCTTTGATCACACGTCGATCCTGGTTCGGCCCCGTCAGAAGTCCCTGATTTCTCAGAGGTTTTGGTGGAGCCGCCGGGTACTGCCCCCGGGTCCGCTGTGACTATTGCACATCGCAATTTATCGCCATATCCGGCCAAAACCGGCAAACGCTATATAGCGGGTCCCACGTTAATGTGAAGTGACTGACACTGGCGCGTTATTTCTTCAGCGCGTCGCGGATTTCGGTCAGCAGTTCGATTTCGGTCGGGCCAGCCGGCGGTGCTTCCTGCGCAACCTGCTTCGCTTCGAAACGTTCGGTCACCTTCTTGGTGTAACGCACAAGCAGAAAAATAATGAAGGCCAGGATCACAAAATTGATCACCGCGCTGACAAAACTGCCCCACGCCAGTACGTTAGCCCCCGCCTTGCGCGCAGCTTCCAGTGTAGTACCCGGATCGACCGATCCGCTGAGCACGATATACTGGCCGCTGAAATCGACATTGCCGAAGATGGCCCCCACCAGCGGCATGATCAGATCATTGGTCAGGGACGACACGATCACCCCGAACGCCCCGGCGATGATCACCGCCACTGCCAGATCCATCACATTGCCTTTGGCAATAAATTCCTTGAATTCATTCAACATGGCACACCTCTCTCTGTATTTCGCAGCGCAACGAGTGCCAGCTGTGCCAGCAAGGTGCGAACTTGCCAAGAGCGCGTGATATGCTTGAATGCAGCGGCAGGTGTGCTATTTACTTAACACAGACAACGCATGGCGCGATGTGCCATGCGGCCATAAATCTTCGAGGGGTCATCTCCATGAACTTTACCACTATTCGCCGGACTGCCTTGATCGCGCTTGCATCACTGGGCCTTGCCTCCTGCGGTATCAACGCTGTGCCGACCAAGCAAGAAGCGGCCAAGGCCAAATGGGCTGATGTTCAGGCTGCGTTTCAGGAACGTGCCAATCTGGTGCCCAATCTGGCTGAAGTGGCCAAGGGCGCTGCCGAACAGGAACGCGGCATATTGACTGACGTGGTGGAAGCGCGCGCCAAAGCGACCAGCATTCAGATATCGGCTGATGATTTGACCGATCCTGCCAAAATGGCGCAGTTCCAGGCCGCACAATCGCAGCTAGGCGCCGGGCTCGGCCGCCTGCTGGCAAGCGTGGAGGCCTATCCTGATCTCAAAAGCATCACCAATTTCCAGATGCTGCAAAGCCAGCTCGAAGGGCAGGAAAACCGGATACGTATTGCGCTGCGTGATTACAATGAAGCAGTGCGCCAGTATAACACCACGATCCGCACCTTCCCCGATACGATTGCCGCCAATGTGATTTACGGTGCGAAACCGATGGCTCCCTATGAAGCGGTCACTCCGGGTGCAGAAGTGGCTCCCAAGCTGGATATGACATCCGGTAGCAGCGCCGCGCCGTCCAACTGACGGCTGACGTGACTGCTCTCAAACGTCTGGTTGCAGTGCTGCTGGCGGCGTTGGTGGTGTTCACCGCACTGCCCGGCGCTGCGCAGACTTTCCCCCCGCTTACCGGGCGCGTGGTCGATGATGCCAATATCATTCCCGCGCCGGAGGAAGCTGCGCTCGACGCCAAGCTGGCCGCGCTCGAAACCCAGTCGCAGCGGCAATTGGTGGTGGTTACCCTGCCCAGCCTGCAGGGCTATGATATTTCTGACTACGGCTATCAGCTCGGCCGAGCATGGGGCATTGGCGACAAGGGCCGCAATGATGGCGCACTGCTGATCGTGGCACCGAAAGAACGCAAGGTGCGGATCGAAGTTGGTTACGGACTCGAACCGGTTTTGACCGACGGCCTGTCCTCGCTGATAGTGCAGCAGCAAATCCTGCCGCATTTCCGTGATGGGGATTATCCGGGCGGGATTGAGGCAGGCACTGATGCGATCATCCAGCAGTTGGAACTGCCTGCCGATCAGGCGCAGAAAATTGCCGCTGACGCGAACGTGAAGCGCACCAGCGATGGCGGCTTCCCAGTGGGGGCGTTGATCTGGCTGGCCTTCATCTTCTTCTTTTTCGTACTCCCGGCGCTGCGCGGCGGGCGGCGGCGGCGCTTTGGCGGAACGGTGGGCAACATTATCCTGTGGGAAGCGCTCAATGCTGCCACGCGCGGCAGCAACTCCGGCGGTTTGGGAGGCGGCGGTTTTGGTGGGGGCGGTTTTGGTGGAGGCGGTGGATTTTCAGGCGGAGGCGGCAGCTTCGGCGGCGGCGGTGCGTCGGGGGGCTGGTAGAACATGGCATATCTGAG
>JAHEAW010000009.1 GCA_024642545.1 Erythrobacteraceae bacterium | reverse complement strand
CGAGATTTGGCGAGACTAAGCGGGCAAATGCAGGACAGCCGAACGCCAGAAACCCTATGGTTTCCAAGGGTTTTATAGCGTTTCCGGGATGTTTTGGGAAGGCGGCTATTGGAGCGGGTGAAGGGAATCGAACCCTCATCGTCAGCTTGGGAAGCTGCTGCTCTACCATTGAGCTACACCCGCGCATCAGCAGCGGAAAACGCATGTGCCGACTTAGTGGCCATCGGTCAATCCTGCATTGCTGGATGGAACAATCGGGGCCATGCTGCATTGCATCATCAGACACGCACTCAGGCAGGCTGACCCACCGCAATGACCACCCCGACAAACCCTGCCAGCGCCGCACTGGTCCTTCAGGGAGGAGGCGCGCTGGGCGCCTATCAAGCGGGGGTGTACCGCGCGCTGTTTGAACACGATATTGCGCCGGCCTGGCTGGCAGGAATTTCCATCGGCGCCATCAATTCAGCTATTATTGCAGGAAATGCCCCCGCCGAACGGGTGGCCAGGCTACGCAAGTTCTGGGACCTCGTTTCTTCGCGCATTACCGCTGACCCGTGGTTCATGGGCGGAGCCGGGCGGCGGCTGTTTAATGAAATGTCAGCCGCCACAGTCGCCCTGGCCGGTGTCGAGGGGTTCTTCACTCCGCGCACCGCCGAACTACCTTTCGCTCTGACCGATGAGGATGCGGCAATCAGCTATTACGATACCGCGCCGCTGCGTCAGACCTTGCTCGAACTGGTTGATTTTGACCGGATCAATGCAGGCGATGTCCGGCTGAGCATGGGAGCAGTGCAGGTCACAACCGGCAATTTTCGCTATTTTGACAATCACCTTGACACAATCACGCCTGACCATGTGATGGCAAGCGGCGCGTTGCCGCCCGGCTTTCCCCCGATTTATATTGATGGTGAAGCCTATTGGGACGGCGGGATCGTGTCGAACACACCACTGCAATATGTCCTCGACAACCGCGAACAGAGCGATGACATGACCATCTTTCAGGTTGATCTGTTCAGCGCCCGGGGGCGGATGCCAAAGACCATGGGGGATGTGGCCCAGCGCGAAAAGGACATCCGCTTTTCCAGCCGGACAAGACTGGGGACCGATAGCAGCCGGGCGGCACTGGAAATGCAGCACCGCGCCAAGCGGTTATATGACAAACTGCCCGATGCGCTGAAGCAGGACGTAGACGCAAGGAAGCTGGTTGAAGGGCATTGCGACGGCGCCGTCACGATCATGCATCTGATCAACCGCGGCGAAGAGTATGAAACGCAGTCGAAAGATTACGAATTTTCCCGCGTCACTGTGAACGGCCATTGGGATGCTGGTTATGGCGACACGCTCCATTCCTTGCAGGATAAACACTGGACCAGCCATAAGGCACAGCCGCAACAGATTACCGTGCTTGACCTTGGCCCCGCCAAATCGTGACAAGATCGCAAAAAGGAATTCGAAAAATGACCCTCTTGGATAAAGTCTGCATCGTAACCGGGGCCGCCAGCGGGATCGGCAATGCAATTGCTCGCCGCTACGCCCGGGACGGCGGCAAGGTAGTGATTGCCGACCTCAATATCGATGCCGCAAACGCGGCCGCAGCGGAAATTAATGCCGCTCATCCAGATCAGGCCATGGCCGTGGCGATGGATGTAACCAGCGAAGAGCAGGTAAATGCCGGTATCGAGAAGGTGATCGGGGCCTGGGGCAAGATCGACGTGCTGGTGTCCAATGCCGGAATCCAGATTGTCCACCCGGTGGAAGATTTTCCGTTTAACGAATGGAAAAAGATGCTCGCCATTCATCTCGATGGGGCGTTTCTGACCACCAAGGCCTGCATTCCGCATATGTACACGGCAGGTAGCGGCTCGATCATCTACATGGGATCGGTTCACTCAAAGGAAGCCTCGCCACTCAAATCAGCCTATGTCACTGCCAAGCATGGCCTGCTGGGCCTCTCCCGCGTGATTGCCAAGGAAGGCGCAAAGCATGGGGTGCGCTCGAACGTGATCTGTCCCGGTTTTGTGCGCACACCGCTGGTCGACAAGCAGATCCCCGAACAGGCGCGTGACCTGGGCATTTCGGAAGAGGAGGTCGTCAACAGGGTAATGCTGGGCCAGACGGTAGATCAGGAGTTTACCACGGTCGATGATATCGCCGAAGTCGCATTCCTGTTCGCCGCGTTTGAAAGCAACGCGCTGACCGGCCAGTCGCTGATCGCCAGCCACGGCTGGTTCATGGAATGAGACGCGCGTTAATGAACGCCCAGAATATCCGCTTCAGACCGCAGCCGGGTTGCCTCACGCGGGTTAGCGGCAATCGCATCGCTTAGCGCCTGCGATGCCTGGTCTGGCTGGCCCAATGTCATCCGGCTGCGCATCAGCATGACCCATCCATTGACATCACCAGGCTCAGACTTCAGGCGGCTGGCGAGCCGTTCCACCATGCCTTCAGCCATTTTCTGCTGATCGCTTGGGGCGATGCCCCGAGCGCTAGTGATCTGATCTTGCGTGGGCCCTGGAATTGCAGCACCGGCTGTAAGCACTGGCGGCGCGCCCGGAGCTGATGCGGCCCGTTCCTGATCAACCTTGGCCATCATTGCGGCAGTATCAATCTTGTTAATAGTTCCGACCTGTTCAATCGTTCGGCGCAAATTGCCTTCCCACACAGCGCCGGGAGGGGTCTGTTTGAGCAGCGCCAGCCAGTCCGCAAGCGCGCCTTTATGGTCGCCAGAAAGGTCCTTGCGAACGGCCAGAAAATAGCGTGCCCGCGGATCACCCGGGTCGAGCGAGTATGCTTTCTCGAACGCGCTGACCGCAGCGGGCGGCATGGGATCGCGGACGCTTGCCATGACCAGCGATTCGCCCATCGCCGACCACAGCACCGCGTTTTTCGGATCGCCCTCGATCGCCTGACGATAGGATTTGGCGGCCTGTTCATATGCGCCGCCTGAAAACTGCGCATAGGCCAGTTCCTGCCACGCCTTGGCATCCCTTGGGTCCTTGTCTGCCCGTGCCTGCAATTGATCAATCGTTGGCCGGGCATGCTGTGCTGCTGCGATCATTTCTGGCGTTTCGACCGGATGGAACGCACGGTAACCAATCGCCAGCACAATCAGCCCGGTGCCCGCCAGAAACGCAATCAGGCCGACTCGCGACGTTTTAACCGGTGGGCTTGCAGCAGAAGGAGCGTCGTTCATGCAGCGCAGCTAGCAGCGCCCGCACCCCCGGGCAATGATCCGCTTGGTTTAATAAAGCACGGGCAGGGGCTGGCGAATTGGCGGCGATTGGGTATGGTGCAGTGACTTTGCAAGGGTCGCGCGATCACAGGGGGGTCACGCATGCCAGAACAGTACCGTGTCGCCGTTATCGGTTCAGGCCCAGCGGGCCTGAGCGCAGCGGCGCGCGCGGCAAAGGTGGGCATGACCCATATTCTGATCGAAAAGACCGATCACCTCAGCGATACCATCTTCAAATACCAGAAGGGCAAGCATGTGATGGCGACGCCCAGCAATCTGGTGCTGCGCTCGGATCTGGATTTTGACGCCGGCAAGCGGGAGTTTATCCTTGATACCTGGGACGAGCAGGTTGCTGCGGGCAAGATCAACGTAAGGCTCAACGCCGAAGTGACCGCCATCAGCGGCACAACCGGCAAATTCGTGATCGAGATCAAGGGCGGCGAACCGATCCATGCCGAGGCGGTGGTCATGGGCATCGGCACGCAGGGCAACCCCAACAAGCTGCGCTGCCCCGGTGCCGATTTGCCGCTGATCCAGTATCAGCTGGACGATCCGGGCGAATATTTCGACGAACATATCACCGTGGTCGGTTCAGGCGATGCCGGGATCGAAAACGCGCTTGGCCTCGCCGCTGATCCCAAGCAGAACAACATCGTCACTATCCTCAATCGCGGGTCTGACTTTGCCCGCGCCAAGGCGGCCAATGTCACACTGCTCGAAGAAGCAGAGGCAGCCGGCCGGATCATTGTCCGGCGCGAAACATCTCCGGCTGAAGTGCGTGCTGATGAACTGGTGCTCGACACCCGCGACGGGCAGGAGACGATCCCGTGCAACCGGATCATCGCGCGCACCGGCTCGCAGCCCCCGCGCGGCTTTGTCGAAGCTTGCGGGATCGAATTTACAGGCGGGGATCGAGGCGCATTCCCCAAATTGTCCCCCAGCTTTGAAACCACCAAGCAGGGCATTCATGTCATTGGCGCGCTGGCGGGTTACCCGCTGATCAAGCATTGCATGAACCAGGGCTATGATGTGATCGAGTTCCTCAATGGGAACCTAGATCTCAAACCGGCTGACGAACCCATACTGGCCCAGAAGTTTGACGCTTTGCCCGGTGTGCGCTCGGTTGATCAGTGGCTCGAAACCTTCCGCGCGAATGTGGTCATCCTGCAGGACCTTTCCCCGCTGCAAATGCGCGAGCTGATGCTTGACAGCACGGTTAGTGGTTATGAAGCGGGCGAAGAGATTTTCGAACGCAACGATCCGGGCTCATCAATGTTCGGTATTGCCGAAGGGTCGGTGCTGGTCGAAGTCAATCCTGACGACCCGTCAGTGACTGTATCGATCGAGCAAGGCTCCATCTTTGGTGAAGTCGGGCTTATTTCAGGCCGTCGCCGGGGCTCGACCATCCGTGCGGCTGAACCGACGATCGTGATTGAATTGAGCCGGACCGCCGCGCTTAAACTGATCGCGACCACCCCCAGCGCCGCGCGCGCGGTCAATGCGATCTCGATCGAGCGGCAATTGCTGCAAATGTTCGGCTCTGGCCTGATGCGCGATGATGTGGCTGAACTGGTTGCCGCTGCCGAAGTGGTCGATGTCCGCGCTGGCAAAGTCGTGATCGAAGAAGGCGCCGATGATAAGGACGTCTATGTGATCCGCCGCGGTTCGATGATCGTCGAAAAGCAGATCGGCGGCGCGCCCGTGTTCCTCTCCTATCTGCCAGCAGGGACCTATTTTGGCGAAATGGCCGTGGTTGACGGCTCCGCGCGGACCGCGACAGTGAAGGCCGCCATCAAGAGCGAGGTTGTCCGGTTCCCGGGCGAGGCATTCGTCCGGTTGCTCGCCCGCAAGCCTGCCTTGCGCGAAAAGGCGATGGCGGAAATGGCATCTCGCCGCGAGATCAATTCCTTCATTGAAAGCCGCAAGGACAGCTTCGGCAGCGTGGTTGATATGTATTCGGAAACCGCGCGGTTCCTGATCGACAATGGTATTGGCGAGGCAACCGATGTGCTGTTGATCGACGAAAAGCTGTGTGTCGGCTGCGACAATTGCGAAAAAGCCTGCGCCGACAGCCATGAGGGGTTGTCCCGGCTCGACCGCGAGGCTGGGCGGACTTACGCCCATCTGCATGTACCGACGTCATGCCGTCACTGCGAACATCCCCATTGCATGGCCGATTGTCCGCCTAATGCAATCAAGCGCGGCCCGGACGGCGAAGTCTTTATCGATGATACGTGTATCGGCTGCGGCAATTGCCAGCGCAACTGCCCCTACGGCGTGATCCGGATGGATGCAGCCCCGCCGCCCAAGCCATCTTTGCTCAGCTGGCTGCTGTTCGGCAAAGGACCTGGCCCGGGTGAGGCGAGCTATAGCTGGCGCAAGCATGAAGCTGCAAAGCGGGGGATGGAAACCGGCAAGTCGGCGATCAAATGCGATATGTGTTCGGGGATTGAAGGCGGGCCAGCCTGCGTGCGCGCCTGCCCGACTGGCGCTGCCATCCGCGTGTCACCCGAAAAATTCCTGACCTTCACCAAGCTGGCGGAGGATGTTGAATAATGGCGAGTGTGCCCGGACAGGACCAAGGTTTTCGCGAACGGCGCCAAAGCTCGGACCATGAAGGTTTCCTGGCGCATAAGCGGTTCCGCTGGCTCAAGATTGCTGGGGCGGTGTGCCTGATCGCAATCCTTGGCTATTTCTGGTCCGATGTGACCCCGCACCCCAATGGCGGCAGTTGGTATGGCTATACGCTGGGGACTATCGGCGCAGTGCTGATTGTGTGGTTGGCCCTGCTCGGCATCCGCAAACGCAATATGACTGAAGGCCGCTGGTCGCTCAAGGCGTGGACTTCTGCGCACGTCTATCTTGGGCTGGCACTGATCGTGATCGGCACTTTGCATACCGGCTTCCAATTCGGCTGGAACGTCCACACGCTCGCATACGGGCTGATGATGGTGGTGATCCTATCGGGCATATACGGCATATCGGTCTACGCCAGCCTGCCCGCGGCCCTCAGCAATAATTCCCGTGAAATGACCCGCAAGGAAATGGTCGAAGCGCTCGCCGCGATTGACCGGCAGTTGCACAGCGCGGCTCAGCCTCTGAACCGCGAAGAAGCGGATCTGGTCATTGCGGCGCTGGACCAGGATACGTTTGGCTGGGGCCTCGGTGCACGGCTTTTGGCGCGTTATCGCGGCTGCACCACCACTACGGCGCTGGCCCATTTCGCATCCGACTGGTCGCGCCCGGTTGGCAGTGACGACCCGCGTGACAAGGTTCGCGCACTGCTGGGCAAACGCAAGACACAGCTTGATCAGATCCGCCGTCATATGCGGATCAAGGCGCTGCTCGAAGTGTGGCTCTACATCCATATCCCTGCAACCATCGCTTTGCTGGCTGCGTTGACCGCGCACATAGTCAGCGTCTTTTTCTACTGGTGAGGGCGGCAGCATGACTTTCCTCATCCGCACTATCGACACCACCGCAGACGGGCGCGAGATCGTGCGCGACCGGGAAGTTGCTGAAGAAACCATCACCATTGGCCGCAGGTCCGATAATGACATTCACCTGCCCGATCTTGCCGTGGAGCAATATCACGCGCGGATCGACCGGCTCGCGACCGGCAAGCTGCGAATCGATTCTGCCGGCACGCTGGGTTTCACGCTCGATGGCAAAACCATCCGAGCGGCCCAGTTCCACCCTGAAGCAGGGGCTGAGCTTGGCTTTGGCTCCTACCGCCTGGCAATTGCGCAAGGCGGCGGCGGCGTCATTACCATCACCGTGCAGCGAGCAAGCGAGCAAGTGGTTTCCAGCGATGCGCTGAGCGGCTTTTCGCTGGGCGGCAAATTGCCTGGCAAACGGGCGATGGCATGGATTGGCCTGGGCCTTGTTCTGCTCGCGTTCCTGATCGTGCCGATTACGTCCAACCTCAGCCATCCTCCCACACCGCCCAAGGCAGGAATTTCCGATGGCGTCCTGATGGATGCAAGCTGGAGCCCAGGTGCGCTGAGTCTGGCGCATCACGGCTTGGAAGACAATTGCCAAGCCTGCCACGTCAAGCCGTTCCAATCGGTGCGCGATACCACTTGCCTCAGCTGCCACAAGGATATTGGCCATCATGCCGCCAAGTCAAAGCTGAGTATTGCTGAGGGGCCAATGTCACTGGGAGACAAGCTGCAATGGAACGTGGCCGAAGCCTTCGGCAAGGAAGGCCCACAGGCTTGCACCACTTGCCACCGCGAACATGAAGGCGCTGGCCGGATGGAGCCGACGCCGCAAAAGTTCTGTTCCGATTGTCATGGCACGCTCGATACCCGGCTGACTGATACTTCGCTTGGCAATGCCGCTGATTTTGGTACCGCTCATCCGCAGTTCGAGCCGGTCTTGTTTACTGCCCCCGGCCAGATCAAGCCGCAGCGCGTATCGCTGGACGGCAAGCCGAAGGAATTTAATGGGCTGCGTTTCCCGCATGAAATGCATCTGTCGAAGACCAACGCGGTGGCCCAGATGGCGGGCACTTTGAGTGCGGCCAAAGGCTATGGCGCAGCGCTGGATTGCTCTGATTGCCACAAGCCCACCGCTGATGGCACCGCCTTCAAACCGATTTCGATGGAGCAGGACTGCGGGGCCTGCCACAGTCTGGTCTATGACAAGGTCGGGTCAACTTTCCGCACGCTCCACCACGGCGATGTCGAACAAATGCGGGCGGATCTGATGGCGATGGACCGGGCGCCGCATCAGCAGGCAAGCAATGGTCTGATCGCCGGGCGGCGCGCGCCGGGTGTTTACGGCCAGAGCGGTCTCTACCGCCAGAATTTCGGCCCGCCAGTGCGTTCACTGGTGGCCATCAACCGCGCGATGCAGCCTGACGGCGTGTGCGGAGAATGCCACATCCCGGTCACTACCAATGGCAAGCTGGATGTGATGCCGGTCAATATCCCTGACCATTATTTGGTCCATAGCTGGTTTGACCATAGCGCGCATAAGCAGGAAAAATGCACCACCTGCCACCAGGCCAATCTCTCCAAGTCCGCGACCGATGTCCTGCTGCCCGGAATAAAGACCTGCCGCACCTGTCATATGGGCCCCGATGATGCCGCCGCCGAAGTGCCTTCCAGCTGCGCCATGTGCCATTCCTATCACCCCGGCACGATGGGCGATCCGCAGCGCATGCTACCGGCCAAGAACGGCCATGACGCCATGAACAAAGTTGCCATGCTCTGGCGCAAGGGTCCCTGACGTGCTGATCGCACAGATGACCGATATTCATATCGGTTTCGATCCCGATGAACTGCCGGAGGAGCTGAACCGTATCCGCTTTCGCAGCACGCTTGATCGGATCATTGCCGGCCCCAACCCAATCGATATGCTGGTACTGTCAGGCGATCTGACCGACCACGGTGACCGCGAAAGTTTCGAGAAGACCGCCGCATTATTGGCGGACTGTCCCTTCCCGGTCTACCCGATGGTTGGCAATCACGACACACGTGAAGAGTTGCTCAATGCCTTTCCCGCTACGCCGACGGAGGGCGGCTTTGTCCATTATGCGATCGAGCGCGAGGGCCTGCGGATCATTTTTCTCGATACGCTGGAGCCGGGGCGGCACGGGGGCGCGTTTTGCGAACACCGCCGCGATTGGCTATCCGCTGAGCTTGACGCGCATCCCGACACGCCAACGCTGATATTCATGCACCACCCGCCCGTGGTTGCAGGGATCGGCTGGATGGACCCGGGTGAGGATGAGGACTGGATGTTGCGTTTTGGTAAGGCGGTCGCAGGGCACCGCCAGATCCTTGCGATCCACTGCGGTCATCTGCACCGGCCGATGCATACCTCCATTCACGGCATCCCGCTGTCGGTGACGCCTTCGGTTGCCCCGCTAGTGGCGCTGGACCTGCGCGATATTGATCCCGACACGCCCGACGGACGCAATTTGATCACGACCGAACCGGCGACATACGCAGTCCACCGATGGGACGGCAAATCACTCGTGACCCATTACGAAATGGTTCACAAGTGGCACGTGCTGGCATCCTATACCCAGAACCTGCAACCAATGATCCAGAGTATGTTTGCCGAGCGGGAATAAGCAAAGTTTTGACCCTGATCCTGCTCTGTCTGCGTAATCACTGCGCCATACTCCGCCGGTAAAGGTCGCAGCCATCTTCCCCGCCAAAATCCTGTTCGAACAGTGCGAACCCTTGGCTGCGCAACAGATGGATTGAGTTGCGGTTCGCCGCGTCAACCGTTGCCAGAACACAGTCAAGTCCCCGCCTTCCGGCGAACTGCACAAGCGCTTCGACAATCTCGGTTCCAAATCCCTGTCGCCAATATGCTTTAGCCAGTCCGTAGATGATTTGTTCCGGCCCATCCTGTGGCCTGGCAAAACCTGCCCAGCCGATCAGTATGCCGCTCGCGCGCTCGATGACTGCCCCGGTACCATAACCATAGTGCTGCAAATTTTCGTTCGACCGCTTGACCCACAGCGCTGCGTCATCTTGCGGCAAGGGTCCGCCATCGCCGACATATCGGGCGACCATCGGATCGCTGAACATCACGACCAAAGCCGCAATGTCGGTTGTCCTGAATGGCCGAATTTCCAAACGCACGGTAACGAGTGAGCCGTTACTGATCACCGCGCACCTGCCTGCCGCTCTTCCACGGCCCCCCGCCGACCCACGCACTCATGTCGGGGGTATCGCTTACCTTCCACGGCACACCCTTGCTGGTCAGGAACAGCTGTTCCATTTCGGGGCGCGTGAATGGCCGCGCACCGAGCCGCCCGAACACCGCAATCTGTCCGCCTGTTTCATCAACTGCACGGTCACGGTCGAGACCTTTGGACATCGCCAGTGCCGGGCTGCCGGTTTTAGCCCAGGCGATCAGTTCAGGCTTGGGCGGCGGGCTGAAGCCGTAGAAATTGGGCTGACTGTCCGGGCTGGTCAATTGCAGCACTTTCATCCCGTTCACCCCGTCTGCGACATAGGCAAACAGCGAGGCATTGGTTGACCCGACCACTACATCTTCTGCATCATTCAGCTTCCCGTCAAATGTCACGCGCTGATATACCTTCGGTTTGGTCGGGTTCTTCACATCGAGGATAACCAGCCCGTCCTGCTTGGCGGCAACATAGGCATAGGTGCGCGCGACATAGAGTCGGCGCGCGTCGATCAGCTTAACCGTCGCGCCTGGGACCGCCACCGGATCGCGCATATTGGTTACGTCAAACAGCTTCACACCGTCAGCGTCAGTGACCCATAGATAGCGGAACTGGATGGCACTGGCGCGCGCATCCTTGAGCGGGCGCACAGCTGCCAGTTTAGGGTGCAGAGGATCGCTCAAATCGACCACCACCAGCCCGCGCTTGGCGGTGATATAGGCAATTTCTCCCGCCAGAATGATGTGGCGCGCACCGTCCAGCACACCGTCCGGATTCCACGTCACTGCGCGCTTCAGGAAATTGTTACGAAATTCGCCGTCGGCCAAGGTGTTGACGTTGACCAGGATCAACCCCTCGACTGAATCGGTTACCGCGGCATAGGAATAGATCGGCAGGAAGGCCTGTTCCTGGTTCATCTCGCGCATGGCTGCTGTGTTGCGTGTGGGCGCGATTGGCTGATCGGTCGGCAGCGCCAAGCAAGTCGCATCCTTGCTGGCCACATGCGTATCATGGCCGAGCGGAGAGAAAGGCGCGGTAAGAATGCGCTCGGACACGCCCTTATTGGCGATGGAGGCGACGTCATAGACGCGCAAGCCGCCCTTGCCTTCTGCCACAAACATATATTCGCCGCGCAGTTGCAGGCAGCCGACTCGGTCAGAAGTGCCCTTCGTTACATTGACGAATTCTTCGAACGGGTGCGTTTCGCCCGACAGGTTCTTGTCAAACGTCTTGCCGCGCACCCAATGCTTCAATTCGCGACCATTCTGCTCCACAAATTCGCGGTAATAGTCGGGATAGGCATATTTCTGCAGATAAGACCCGAGCACCGCCTGCGGTTCATCCCATTCGGTCACCCGCACCGCCTCGAAACCATCTTGCAGACCAGTCCAGGCATTGAGCCCGACAAAGTTCACATAATTGGTCCCCAGCAGCATCAATTGCGCCATGATCGCATTATTATCGTCCTTGTCGGACAAGTGGCAATCCGAACAGGTCTTGGTCTCCGTGGTCCGCACCGTGTGCGGGAAATGCGGCGCGAAGGCCTGGCTAGAAAAACCGACCGCGCTGATCGGCGGCTGCTGCGAATAGATGCGCTCCCGGTTGATATTGGTGGAAGACAGCACCAGCGCACTGGTAGAGCGGACCGGTGTAATCTCATTTCCCTTGGTGGTCATATGCCGGCCCAACTGGAACATCTGGTCGCGCGCGACTTGTGGATTATAGGTCGCGAAATTGCGCGTTTCCTCGTTTTCGTAATGATGGTCCTTGGTTTTCCAATTGGCTTCGATCGGCAAATGGCACCCTCCGCAGCTAGTGGTCCAACTTAGGTGACATGTGAAACAAGCCATCTCCTTGTCCGGATGCGCGCGGTCCCTTTCCGCAATGCCTGTTCCAAATTCAAACTTGCCCGTTTCCCCGCCTGCTCGGCTCATCAGTTTGGCGCGGGCGGATTTGGCGTTGAAATGCACCGAAGTCGGATCGACACTGTCCTTGGTCAGATGGATGATCCATTGCAGTTTGGGATCGACGATCGATCGCTGGACGAGTTCTTGCCGTCCATCAGCGCCGGTGCGCCATTCAAACCGCCGCTGACCATCGGGATTGCGCAGCAAGGCCAGATTGTGCCCCTTGGGCGGGGCAGCAGGGCCGCTGGTCAACAGTGTGGGATAAGCATCGGCAGTGCCGTGGCAATCCTTGCACCCGATCTCGATCGCATTGGCTACCTCGCCATAGATTAGCCCGTTGCCATGGCTGTCCTGCCCAAAGTGGCAATCGGCGCATTGCAGGCCTTTTTCGGCGTGAATATCCATCATGTGGACCGCTTTGCCCGGGTTCTTGCCAACTTCGACGAATTCGCCCTCGCCTTTCCTGCGGAATTTTTCAGGATCGTCATTCTTGACGATGTTTCCATCCTCATCGAGCAGATTGCCATCCCGGTCGCGCTTGAATACGGCGCGGAAGTTCCACCCGTGGCCGTGGTAATCAGCAAACTGCGTGTCCTTCATATCCTTGTTGAGATCATAGACATTGCGTAGGAAATTGAGGTCCGCCCACTTGCCCTTGGGGGATGCCCCTTCGGGATTGCGGTCAAGTACTTTGCGAACTTCTTCTGCGGTCGGATATTTCTGCTTCTCAGGCCACATCTTGGGCGCATCCGCCTCGTAATCCCACATAGTATAACCGAGGTAGGAATTGAGGAAGATGTTGGGCTGGTGCATGTGGCAATTCATGCATTGCGAAGTCGGGATTGACCGGGTGAAGACATGCCGCAGCGGATGGCCCTTTTCCTTGACCATATGCAAGGGCTCGTCCCCCACCGCATCCGAAGCGCCGCCATAATGATCGCCCGGCTGCTTGAGGGCGCCATGCCCGTCACCATGCTCCTCGTCGCCTTCAGGCTCCATCTTGTCCTTGATAGTCGGATCATCGGTAATGGTCTGCCCGTCACGGCCATATTTGGCGTAGATCAAACTATGGCGCGGTTCGCGGTCATTGGCATAAATCACGTGACAGCCCGCGCAGCCTGAATGGCGATAGTCGCCCGGCTGATCATTGGTTCCCATGAACCACATGAACGGATCGTTGAGCCGGGTCTTGTGAACATTGAGTACCGCAATGGCAATACGCAAGCCCGTTCCCGGCCCGCGGCTGGATTGCTTGAGGTCGGGACGCCCCGGCTCATCAAGCCGCTGGATCGATCCCGATGGGTTGGGCAACCCGACTTCAGGAAACTGGGTGCCGATGACCCGCCCACCGCGCTCAAACACGCGGAATACATCGGTCGGCGGGGTGACTTGCCAAGCTGGCAACGGGTAGAGTTCCGCCAGCGCGCCGCGTGCCTTTTCCGCGGCCGTCACCGTGCCCGGCTTGACCCCGGGCGACACGATCTTGGCGGGCTTACCGTCGCGGGTAAACGCCTCCCCAAAGACATAGTTCTTATACGGAGCAATTCCGTTGTTATAGGCCGCCCCGCCCCACAGCATCGCGCCGGTCGCCATCAGCGAGCGTTCGCCCGCCTCAATCGTGTCGATATGGCATGCCCCGCAGGCTTCGCGCACCACACGGTAATCGCTCGGGTTCACGAAGCGCACGAATTCGGGCGATTCCTTATTGAGCAAAGTATAGCTGCGTTTCGGATTGGCCGAAGAAGGGTAGTGCCAGCTTTGAGGCAGGGTCGGCAGCACGTGTGCCGCATCGCGCGCAGTGACATAGGCCATGTCATCATGGCTGAGCCGGGCATTGCCAAACACCGTAGGATTGCCGCCATGGCAATCGACGCAGCCCAGCCGGACCGCAGGTGTTTCATGCATCGTCGGCGCGTCGCTGGCCGTGTGACATGAGACACAGCCGAGCGACTTGGCCGCCATTTGCGCGGCGGTCTGCTTGGCCGGTGCCGGCGGAGCAATTACCCCCGCTGCTGCATAATCGCGTTTGATCGGCTTTTCCGCTTCGGATGCGCTGGTGCTTTGTCCGTGCAGCATCACCAGACTGGCCAGCAGCAGCGCGGCCCAGAACAGATAAAGGCGGCCACTACGCATCAGTACGTCAGGATCACATTGGCAAGCACGGAATAATAATTGCGCCTGTGCCCAAGATTGTCGAACAGATCGCGGAATCCATCCCCCGATAATAACGTGGCAGCTGACAAGCGCATGACGATATTCTGCGTCGCCCTGGGCCGCCAGATGGCGGCGGCAGACAGGTCCCATCCGATATCCTTGGGGATGCTTCCTTCATTGCGCAGCACTTGCAGCGTGGCAGTATTTTCGAACCACAGATGATTGGCATTGGCGGACAGGCGAAATTCAGGCGTCAGATCAAAATCGGCCCCCGCACCGCCCAGGATCAGGCCCGGATTGTTGAAGTTGGACTGCCCCTGTTCCTTGGAACTGCGCAGCGAATTCAAGATACCGTTGCGGCCATTGACACTGATAACCCGCCCGCCCCCAGCAAAGGGGATAGTCTGGCGAATCCAGTATGATGTGTCAGCCCCGGCAAAGATCGGGTTTTCCAGCACCGCATCATAGCCGCCTTCGGTATTATCGTATGGGTTGCCATCGCCGCTGGCCCACGCGCCGGACAAGCGAAAGCGCATCCAATCCCGATCATAGCTGGCTTCAGCAGCAGCAAAGAAAGCGCGGATTTTGGCCGGGCGATCGGTAAAAAAGCTGTTCCGGTCTTCCCCCAGCGCGCCATACGCGCTGGCGGTCAGGTTGATCCGGCCGATCCGACCATCGACATTATAGCCAAGATAAAACACATCATATTCGCGCCCGCGCAACGTGCCGAGCAATGCCGGGCGCACAGGAAAACCATTCTTGTCGATCTGGATATCATTGCGTTCACGGTTGCGGTTATACGCAAACACCACTTCACTGGTCAGCGCAGGGATCAGGAAGTCCTGCCGATAGGCATTGGCAACAAACAGGAAATCCTTGCGCGGTGACTGCGTGATATCGTTGAGGCCGGAATTGGTATCTTTCTCCAGCCGCCAGAAAGCCCCGAGATTATACTGGAAGCGATTGTCATCGCGCGTCCCAAACAAACGGATGCCCAGCTGCTGATCCTGAAACAGAAAGCCACGAAAATCGGCCTGAAACGGCTGAATCCCGACCCGCACAGAATCGAAATCGAACCGCTCGGATGTGTTGCGAATATGGTAATCGACGAACAATTCCTGCACGCCCACGAAATGGTCGAGCCGCTGTGACGGTTTGCTCGGCTGGACAAACAGTACCCGTTTTTCCGGCACATCAACATAATTGACGTTGAACGCCAGCGTCGCGCGATATTCGACATGCGGCGGCATAAAGGTGGTGCTGCCCTTGACCAGCGCTGCTCCCATGATGAAGGTCTGCGACAAGGCAAGACTGGACGTATTGCCGAACACGTCTGTTCGGCCCGGATCCTGCGTGGTCTGAACCCCCACCGGAATCGGGAAACTGCGCGGTTCGACCACTGTATCGCTGATGGCATTGGCAATGAAGAACCAGTCGTCCCCCTTGATCGGGAGCCACGGCACCTTGGCCCGGTTGATCGGGCGGTCACCCTTATAAGTGTTCTGATGGTAAGGGTCCCACCAATGTTCAGTGACCAGCCCCAGCGACTGAATCAGCCGCCAGCGATCAGGGATCGGAATTTGATCCGTAGGAAAGGCTTCAGGTGGCGGTGCCCGAACTGCGCCTGTATTGGTCTGCGTAACCGGTTCGGGCAGCAGTTCGACATAGCCTGGCCTGCGGCGGCCATCGATCACTTGATTGTCAACCGGCGGCACATCGCCCGGATCGGCAGCCGGAGGTTGCGCGCTGGTTTCAGCAGATGGCAAAGCGGGTGGCGGCGCGGGTGGCGGCGCGGGCGGAACTTCGGCCGGCAGGGTCGCTTGCAAGATCAGCGGAAGGAGAATGCCCGCCGACATTACAGCCCTTCGCACACATTCTGATCAGCAGTGTCGAGAAACGGTGCGAACGGGCAATTGACGAACCGCAGCCGTACCAGCCGCCCATTCACATTGATCACAATCTGGTCCGCGCGGATCGCCTTGGGCGCATTGCCGATCCCGCCGCCCACGCGCAAACCGCCATTGTTGAGACCAAGGAAGCTGACCATGTCATCCTGATCAATCCCGTCCCCTGATACGCCGATGCCGCCAACCAGTTGGTCGCCGCGAAAAATCGGGACCGAACCGGGGAACACCTGAATGCCATTGGCAATCCGCTTGTTGCCGGTCGGTGCATCGGGCAGCTGAGTGCAGCCTTTGGGTGTATCCGCCGTTGCGCCATTGCTCTGCACATAAGCCAGATGCGCCAATATGTTGGGGGTCACCAGATCGGTCTGCAAGCCGACCGCAAAGGGACTGAACAGATTGGGACTGGCAACAGACAGCGGCCCCGAAATCGGCCCAACCTCGCCATCAGGAAAATAGGGCCGGGACAGATTGCCGCCGGAACGGTCTGCAAAGGCAAAAGTGCCCGTCAGCGCGTTAGGATCATGCAGAAAATTGCGCACCCGGCTGACATAGGCAGGAATATTTGTCACGCCCGACAGCACCGGTGTGGCAAGCAACTGATCACCGGCGGTCTTGCTGGAAAAAAAGGTCGCCGTACGTGCTTTTTGCAGTGACACATCGGTGCCGAAGATCGGGCCATCAGGGGACCGCAAGACCCCCAATATCTGGCCATTGGTATCAACCAGGCTGACCGACGCCTGCATCCGGCTGTCGAGCGGGCGACGAATTTGCGCGCGCGCATGCGACAGGACCGCAAAAGCTTCCTCCAGAATGCCGCGCACTTCAGTAGCGGTCAGTGGCTGGCCGACCGACGCCCCATCGGTGCCGCCCCTGATCGGATAACGGTCATTGCCCATTCCATCGGACAGCACAAAGGCATCAGGATTGGCAAATTCGCTCGGCTTGCTCGGGCGGATGCCCGACGCTTCGGTTCCGTAAATGGTCCCTGGCCGCAAGGTGCCGTCGGTATAGCCGGTCACCGCCACCAGCCCGCCCGCTGCGCCATTCACTGCGGCAAAATTGGCTGCCAGCGGGGCAAGATCGGCGGCGGTCATATCGCTATAGCGCAAGCTGGTCCCATCGACTGGGATGCGGTCCGCACGGATTTCCACCGGCGGGGTGAAATTCTGCGTGCCAGCCAGGGCAATGGCTTCTTCGGCATCATTGTCGATATCGAGCGTGTTAGGATCAAATCCGTAATCGCCGTCCCCCGCCACGCCAATTCCGCCGACCAGCACACCGTTCTTGTAAACCGGAAATCCACCCGGGTCTGCGGCCAGCCCAAGTGGAGAGCGTTTGGGTCCGATAAACGCGCCCGTGCCGCTGCCAGTGAACCGCTGGCTCAAATCCGAACAGGGAAGCTGGCTGAACTGGACCCCGAACAGCGGCCCGCTTTCAAGCCCGATCGTGGTCGGCGCAGGCGGGAAATGCTGCTGCACGATCTGGCTGGCGGTACGGGTCGAAAAGGCATTGCCGCCGCTCGACAGATACGCCCCCGTCACTGCCTTGGCGATGGCCGCTGTGGTTGATGGAATCATCGCGCCTTGCAGCCCAACTGTCTGTCCGGCTGCCGCCATGCCGCCAATCTGGCGGCTGCTGACCTTGGTCAAAGCCGGGGCTCCGGTCATGACGAATACCGCCAGTACATTGCCGACCCGGTCAGTGACAGCAATGGTCGAAGGAAGATTGCGGGCCTTGGCCTCACCAATCGCTTGCGCCAGCAGCTGCTGGACATCCGCTGCGGAGAGAGATTCTTGTCCGGGAACCGTAAAGACCCCGCCCACAGGCGGCGGGGCGGCTGTTGCGCCGGTGGTGGGCGGCCCATAACCGTTGCTGTTATCGCCGCCCCCACACGAAGCCAGAGAGAGTGCGGCGGCAAGGCATAAATAATGGCCCAGGTTGCGCGGCATTACTTCAGCGCCTCAATCGCGCCGGTTGCCTGCGCTAGAGCCGCACGAAAGGCAGCCGGACGGTAAGTCTGCGGGCTTTTGACTGCGGCATAGGCCCGGTTTATATTCGCCCGGATGCCCGCCGCCGCACCCACTGTGACGCGCCCTTCGCGCACCAGCGCATTGAGCAGCGTATCCACCGCCATTACGGCCTGTGACGAACCCTCATAATCTGTGAAGCGCGGCGCAGTCGCATGGCCTGAAATCGCAGCGATCACAGTAAAGGCATCATTCCTGTCAGATGGGCGGCTGGCGAGTGCATCGGACAGCGCGCCTGCTTGCGCCTGCAACCTGCCAGCGGCTTGCACCGCTGCATCGCGGCCAATGCTCATAGAGCGGTGGAAATCCACGCTCGCTGCATCAAAGCTGGCGGCGTGTGCAGGTTCAAGCGCGTGCGACACTGCCGAAAGCATGATCATGTTTTCGTCATTATAAGGTGCCTGTCCGAAAGTGATCGGCCGCCCCGGATTGGTCACAAAGGTGCGCTGCGCGTCCGGCCCATCTTGAATTTCGCGATGGCAGCTGTGACAATCGAAGAAGTAATATTCGGGAAATACGCCCGTCACGGCATAATTCGGCTTGGCGAACAGACTGGTGGAACGCCGCACAGCTTCTGCCTGCCCCACCGCCCATAGCTGCACACTGTCAGGTCGCCCTTTGCGCGCGATATAGTCTCTATCGACATCATGATGCTGCTGCAGCGCAGAAAACAGATCAAGTTCGAACGACACACGCGGATGTCCGGCAGCCATCATCGCATGCGTCACAAACTGGCCCGCATTGGTGCTGCCGAAATGGCAATCTAGGCAGAGCTTCGCGCGCACTTGCGGCCGCTCGAGCGGGACCAGCCCATTGGCCACATTACCTGCATGGGTCGTCCCCTTTGCATAATGGCCGGCGATCCAGCTGGATGCGGGTCCATGGCAGCTTTCGCAGCCAACCCCGTCACTGGTCAGAAACCGCGGCCCACGATCCGTCTGCGCCACATTGGTGGAATGACAGCCCAGACAGGCCGGGGCATCCGCAGCTGAACCCAGGCCAAGATTGGCCGCAATAGTCCTGCCCCGCGGACTGGAAAGGACCGCGAAGGCACGGCTGTGCGCGCCGCTTAATGACGATGGGTCCTGCCAGCTGGCAATTTCATCCTGCCGGACAACTGCGCCATTGCCCTCTGCACGGCCGTGGCAGGTCGATCCCGCACACGTCGCCACCCCTTCATATTGACCGTGACTGCTCGCCGCATTGGCGCCGCTGGTGGCGAACGTGTCGGCCAGCGAAAGCGCCGCAAACAGCAGCACTGCCAATGCAAAGGTTCTTCCAGCGATCAGCTTCATGCGTCACCCCTCCCCGCTGGGTAACCCCGGATCCGGCCTGCACTGTGCAGACAAAAGGCCGGTTTGCCAATAAGGCCGGGCCGGTTATTTCTCCGCCTTTGCTACTTCATCGCAGCGGCCAGCAGATCAAGCTGGCCAGTGCAGCCCCTGCTGATCAGCGCCTCGGCCAATTCTTCCGGTGTGGCTGGTGCGGTATCAATCAGAGCGAAGGTCACTTTGCTGGCCGGTCCATCGCCCGGTGCTGCAATCGAATAGGTGGCGCCATTTGCCAGCGGCATACCCGCCAGATCCCAGTCAGTGGTCATCGCGCCATCGGCAAAGGCGACATGCATCTGCCCCGGCGATGCATCGCCGGTGATATCATAGGTCGGCGCACCAATGGTGTTCGCCCGCCACAATTGTACCGCAGTATCGACCGGTTCGCAGATGGTGCCCGATTTTGCGACATCGACATACCAGATATTAGGCTGTGTCACAGGCTGGTCAGTCAGCGTGCCGCGCACCGCCCCGGTGCGGACCCGGGACGCCGCGCGTTGCCGCGTAAGCAAGGCAAAGGTGGACCGTTTCGCGATCCCGCGCGCACCGACCCGGTGAATGCCTGCACCAGAGATCACTTGTGTTCCTGTCTCGCCCAGCACGGTCACGGAATCGCCCACCTTGAGCGTTATTTCATCCGCGCTGCCCAGCTTCTTGCCGGTTGGAAACTGCGCTGCTGAAGGCCCGCTGGCGGCAACCACCACATCTGCATGAGAGACTTCGGCAGGGACTAACGCGAACAATGCCCCTGTCGCTGCCGCCGAAATCGAGAGGCCTCTAACCCAAGACATATGCATTCCCTCCGCCGAGATTTGCCAGTCGGTGTAGCAGATTTGCGATCGCTTTGTCATCGCCATGTTTGGCAGCGACTTCTGCCACCACCGAAATCGCAGCTGCAATATCGCTGTCAGCCAGGATCATGGCCTTGATCAGCAACTTGCGGTCATCGTCCGGAAACCCCGGTGTCGGCTCCATGATTTCAACTGGCTTGGCACGGCCGCGCAGGACCACCCGGCCCATTGGACGCCACCAGTCGAGGCCCGACCGTTCGGCAAATTCGCGGCTGGCCATCACACTGGAATCGAGTGCCTTATTGGCCGCTTCGAGCCGTGCAGCAGTGTTCATACTGTCCCCCAGCGCGGTATATTGAATGCGCGTTTCCCCGCCGAAATTGCCAACCACCGCTTCCCCGTAATGGAGGCCAACCCGGGTCTTGCCCACGGGCGGCAATTTGCGTCCCATCTGAGCCACCTCAGTACGAAACGCCTCACCGGCTTTCCAGATCGCATAACCTGCCTGCGCCGCGCGGCGTCCATCATCGGGCTTGGCGATGGGCGCGCCCCAGAACGCAACCACTGCATCGCCGACAAACTTATCAATGACGCCGCCATGATCAAGCACCACCTGGCTCAAACTTTCAAGATATCGATTGAGCAACTTGGCAACCATTTCCGGCTCCAGCGCATGGCTCATCTTGGTGAAGCCTTCCAGATCGCTGAACAGCACGTAAATCGCCTTCTTTTCGCCGTGCAGCGAGAGCAGTTCAGGCTTGTCGATGATTTCGCGGGCCATTTCGCGCGGCAGATATTTACCCAATGCCCCTTGCGCGAAATTACGCTGGACCGCGCCAGCCGCGCGCGCAGCCGAGGTGACCGAGGCGAAGGCAACCACCCAACCGATCAGCCACCCGGCAGCAGGAACACCGTATGTATCAACCCCGCGCGCCTGCATGGCAAAGGGCACGCCCAGCATCATGACGAATTGCACCAGCAGCAGCAGATAGATCCGCCAATTGCCCCATTCGAGCAGACCGGTAAGCACCGCCAGCGCCACCACCAGTATTGCCAAAATCCACAAACTGGCTGGCAAAGGTGCGGGCAAGGCAGCCCCATCGAGCATTTGCGCCAGCATGGAGGCATGCACCGCCAGACCTGGCGGTTGGATTCCGGTACTGGCGCTAAAGGTCGTTTCAACCCTGTCGACATCGACCAGATCGCCCCCGATCAGCACATAGCGGCCCTTGACTTGCGACGCCAATAACGGGGCCATTTCCGGGTCAGCAAACAAGTCGATCCGCAATTCGGAAAAGACTGGCTGACCTTCAAACTCAGGCTGGCGAAAACGCAGCGAGCCCTGATAGCCGGGCATTGCCTTGGACCCTTGCCCGGCTTCTATCAGCATTTCGCGGCCCAGCAGCGGGGGCAATCCCGCCTCTATCGAGGGCCATTTGCGCGTCACGCCAAATGCATTGTCGAGCCGGATGCTGGCAGGGTGCGCATTGCTGCCACGCAGCTGCGTCATGAACTGTTTCAAATATTGTTGCTGCTCGTAAACGATGTCGGATGCGTTGGTCGCTTGTTCTGCATAAGCGACCGCGACCGGCGTTTTCATCGCCCGCAAGGCGCTGATCAGTTGCGGATCTTCATTTTGCGGCTGGTCGAAGAGAATATCGATCCCGATTGCCTTGGCCCCCATGGTGTCAAGGTTCTGGAGCGCCCGGGCCAACAGGCCGCGATCAAGCGGGGAGCGTTTGCGCGCGTCGATCAGCGTCTTGTCATCATAGACCACCAGCAGGATGCGTTTGTCCTGCCCGACATGCGGCGCATTCACAAAGCTGCGCAGGTCATACATCGCCCGCTCAGCATCGCCGCTAATGGGCAGGAACCAGCTAAAGCGCGCCAGCACCAGCGCTGCGATCACCAGCAGAACTGTCAGCACCAGCCGTTGCGGCCCCGCCTCGCGGACATTGCGCCAGCCGCGGCGAATGAAACTGCCTGAACTGCTGCTTGGCATTACGCTCCACCCCTTTGTGCGATGAAAGCGCTTTAGGCAGGTTTAATCAAGTGCGCAGGGTCAGGCCTGCGGCGGCGAGTTCCATGCCAGAACGGGTTTGCGGGCCGCCAAAGTTTCATCAAGTCGGCGGCGCGGCGCAAAGTGGGGTGCGCTCTTCAAGCTCTCGTCACCAGCGATTGCTCGCTTCGCCACACTGCGCAGCGCCCCGATAAACTGGTCCAGCGCCGCCTTGCTTTCGGTTTCGGTTGGCTCGACCAACATGGCCCCGTGCACCACTAGCGGAAAATACATCGTCATTGGGTGGAAGCCTTCGTCAATCATGCCCTTGGCCAGATCAAGCGTCGACATGCCTTCAGCAAAGCCGCGGTCGCCAAACAGTGCCTCATGCATGCATGGCCCGCTGTCAGCAAAGGGGGCGTGGAGCACATCTTCCAGGCTGCGCAGAATGTAATTGGCATTGAGCACGGCGTCTTCGGACACTTGTTTGAGCCCGTCAGCGCCGTGGCTGAGCATATAGGTCAGTGCGCGGGTGAACATGCCCATCTGGCCGTGGAATGCAGTCATCCGGCCAAAGCTGTGCCGGTGATGGTCAGCCAGATTTTCTTCTTCAACCAGCATAAACCCGTCTTCGGTCCGTTCGACGAAGGGCAGCGGCGCAAACGGCGCAAGCGCCTGCGAAAACACCACCGGACCAGAACCGGGCCCACCGCCGCCATGTGGGGTGGAGAAAGTCTTGTGCAGATTGATATGCATCGCATCAACGCCAAGGTCCCCTGGGCGCACGCGGCCAACAATCGCGTTGAAATTGGCACCATCACAATAAACGAACGCGCCCGCTGCATGGACTGCATCAGCAATCTTGCGGAAATCCCGTTCGAACAGGCCGCAAGTATTGGGATTGGTGATCATCACCGCCGCAACATCAGGCCTCAGCCGGGCCGTCAATGCAGCCAGGTCAACGCGGCCCTCAGGCGTCGCAGGGATATCTTCCACTTCGTAACCGGCAAAGGCGGCGGTTGCCGGATTGGTGCCATGCGCGCTTTCCGGGCACAGCACCACTTTGCGCGCATCGCCGCGCGCTTCAAGTGCAGCGCGGATCGCCAGAATACCGCATAATTCACCATGCGCGCCCGCCTTCGGGCTCATTGCGACCGCAGGCATGCCCGTCAGCGTCTTTAGCCATTCAGCCAGTTCGTAAATGACGCCGAGCGCGCCCTGGATTGTGGGCAGCGGAGCCAGCGGATGCACATCTGCAAAGCCGGGCATCCGGGCGACTTTCTCATTCAGGCGCGGATTGTGCTTCATGGTGCACGAACCGAGCGGAAACAGTCCCAGATCGATCGCGTAGTTTTGGCGGCTGAGGCGCGTATAATGACGCACCGTTTCCGGCTCGGACAGGCCTGGCAGGCCAATTTCGGCGGTGCGCGCCAGATTGCCCAGTCGGCTGGACGCAGGCGTATCAATGTCAGGCAGATCGACGCCGGTAGTGTCTGTGCCCCCAATCTCGAAGATCAGCGGTTCGTCCAGCATCAGCGCACGATTGCCGGTATAAGTGGCAGAAACCGCCATCATTTCGCCTTCGGCATTCATTGCGGGCTTCCACCCGCTCTTGTTCGGCGCGTTCATGCCAGTTTCTCCGTCAGCGCCGCAGCCAGCGCATGAATGTCTTCCTCGGTGGTGGTTTCGGTGACCGCAACCAGCAGGCCGCCTGCAAGATCACCAAGATCGGGGTAAAGCCGCCCAAGCGACACACCTGCCAGCACGCCTTCATCGGCCAGTTCGCGGACAATATTGCGCGCATCCCCTTCAAGCAGCACGGTAAATTCGTTGAAGAAAGCGGGGTTGAGCAATGTCACACCGGGTACCTGCGACAGCACATCGGCTGCACGGCAGGCAAGCTGGTGATTGTGCGCAGCCAAGCGGCGCAGACCTGCCTCCCCCAGCAAGGTCATATGTACGCTGAAAGCGAGCGCGCAGAGCCCTGAGTTGGTGCAGATATTGCTGGTCGCTTTTTCGCGCCGGATATGCTGCTCGCGCGTGCTGAGCGTCAGCACAAAGCCGCGCTTTCCGTCCGCATCCACCGTCTCACCGCACAAACGTCCGGGCATTTGCCGCACATGTTTGGGATCACGCACAGCGAACAGGCCGAGATAAGGCCCCCCGAATTGCAGGCCGACGCCAATCGACTGGCCCTCACCCACTACGATGTCGGCGCCCAATTCGCCGGGAGATTTGATCGCACCCAGCGCGACTGGTTCGGTGTTGACCACAACCAGTAGCGCGCCATGCCGATGCGCCGCTTCGGCAATCTCGGCAAGATCGGGCAAGCGCCCCAGAATATCGGGATATTGCACCACCACACTGGCGGTCTGATCGTCAATCCGCGCAATCAGCCCGGCATTGTCGGGCTGTGCCTGCAAAGCGGGGCGCGCGTCGGCAATGCTGTCACCGGTGAACTTCGCCATTGTCCTGACAACTTCGACGTAGTGGGGATGGAGCGCCCCCGATAGAACCACGCGGTTCCGCCGGGTGATCCGGCTGGCCATGCTGATCGCTTCCCAGCACGCGGTCGAGCCATCATACATGCTCGCATTGGCAACCGCGCAGCCATACAGGAGGGCAACCTGGCTCTGAAATTCGAACAGCATCTGCAGCGTGCCCTGCGCAATTTCGGGCTGATAGGGCGTGTATGCAGTCAGGAATTCGCCGCGCTGAATGATATGGTCAACCGATGCCGGTACATGATGGCGATAAGCACCGGCCCCCAAGAAAAACGGCGCATCCGCCGCAGCCAAATTCTGCTTGGATAGCCCCCGCATGTGTTTTTCCACCGCCATCTCGCTGGCATGAAGCGGCAAACCTGGGATCGGGCCGTCAAGCCGCGCTTCGGGCGGGACATCAACGAACAGCGCATCGACATCGGGAGCGCCGATCACTTCGAGCATGGCCGAACGATCAGTGTCAGTCAGGGGCAAATAACGCATTAAGTGTATTCCTTGCTATCCGGCGCGGGCCGGACCCTAATTTGCCAAGGCTGATTACAGCCCGTCCACAAACGCCGCATAGGCCTTGGCATCCATCAACCCTTCGAGCTGCGACTTGTCACCAATGGTCAGCTTGAAGAACCAGCCGTCTTCTTCCGGCGACGTGTTGACCAGCGCCGGGTCTTCTTCGAGCGCGGCATTGCTTTCCTTCACTTCGCCCGAAATTGGCGCATAGACGTCGCTGGCAGCCTTGACGCTTTCGACCACTGCGGCATCCTTGCCCTTGTCGACCATGGTACCAACATCGGGCACTTCGACGAACACGATATCGCCCAATTGTTCCTGCGCGTAATCGGTAATGCCGACCGTGGCGGTATCACCTTCGACATCGATCCATTCGTGTTCTTCGGTAAAATAGCGGCTCATTGGGCGTCTCCTCGATAGTAATTATGGGGTACAAAGGGCATCGGAACGGCGGCGGCATCGAGCCGTTTGCCGCGCACTTCGATCTGCAATTTGGTACCGTCTGCGGCGTACTCCGCTGCAACATAAGCCATCGCGATCGGGTAGCCGAGCGTGGGCGAGAAACCACCCGAAGTGACCCGGCCGACCTGCGTATCACCAGCGAACACCAATGCACCTTCGCGGGCTGGCAATCGGCCATCCAGCGCCAGTCCGATCCGCTGAGTTGGTGCGCCTTCGGCCAGGATCCTGGCAATTGCATCATACCCCATCCAGCCGCCCGTCTCGCGCCGCGCCTTGCTGAGGGCGAATTGCAGGCCAGCGGATACTGGATCGGTCGATGTGTCGAGGTCATGGCCGTAAAGCGGCAGTCCCGCTTCCAGCCGCAAGCTGTCGCGCGCACCAAGCCCAGCGGGTTTGACCCGCTCATCAGCGCAGAGCGCATCAGCCAGTGCGGCCACATCCTCTTCCCGGACGGAGATTTCATAGCCGTCTTCACCGGTATAGCCAGATCGGCTGATCCCCAGCCGGTAATTGCCCCAATCGAACAGCCCATGCTGCATGAACACGAGCGCGCTCACGCCCGGAACAACGGCCTCCAGTGCAGCAGCAGCCTGCGGTCCTTGCAGCGCCAGGAGTGCGCGATCATCGCCAAGCTGCAGCGTAACTTCATCGGGTAGATGTTCGCGCAGATGGGCGATATCGTCCCATTTCATCGCGCCATTGACTACCAGAAAATAGTGACCATCGCCTGCGCAGGTCACCATCAGATCATCAAGAATACCGCCCTCTACATTGAGCAGCAGCGAATAGCGCATCCGCCCCGGCCTGAGCGCCGCAATCGCACTGGGCAACAGCTTTTCCAGCTCTGCCGCAACGTTATCGCCCGACAGCACGAGTTGGCCCATATGGCTGACATCGAACAGCGAGGCCGACCTGCGTGTCCATTCATGTTCGGCAACGATTCCGTCATATTGGATCGGCATCTGATAGCCGGCAAATTCGACCATCCGCGCACCCAGAGCCCGGTGCCAGCCATCGAGCGGCAGCACCATTTTATCTGGCAAATCATCAGGGTGGGTATCGGTTAATTCTTCGCTCAAATCACAGTTCCCGAAAGACACGGCAATGCCCGCAAAGACATTTTCACCGCGCCCCCTCTGTCGGGAATACCTGAGAGCTTCGCCCTGAACGCTCACGCTGAGCACACAGGATTACCCCTTCGGTGGAGCAACCAGCCGCTGCTCGCTTTCCAGAGTGTCTGCCAAATCGCGGTCCGTTTGCCTGAGAGTTTCCGGGGCGGTTGCTCCTTCGGCGCCGAGGGCTGGCTGGCCCATCGATCTCTCCCGCGATTTGGCCGGTGAATCACTTCCCCGGCGACCGGGAAACCTTGGGCGATAACGCAGGCCCGGTCAATCAAGATTAGGGCGCAGCCAGCGTTCTGCGGTGGACAGCTCCAGTTTGCGGCGCACGGCATAATCTTCCAACTGGTCACGCCCGACCCGTGCGACACCAAAATAGGAGCTGGCAGGATGGGCGAAATAAAACCCGCTCACGGCTGCGGTTGGCCACATGGCGAAGCTTTCTGTCAGCGTCAGCCCGGCATTGGCGGGCGCATCGAGCAGGTCGAACAGGGTTGGCTTGAGGCTGTGATCCGGGCACGCGGGATAACCAGGGGCCGGCCGAATTCCGCGGTATTGTTCCTTGATCAGCGCTTCATTGGTCAATTGCTCGCCTGGCGCATAGCCCCACAGGTCAGAGCGGACGTGCTGGTGCAGCCGTTCGGCGAAGGCTTCGGCAAATCGGTCCGCAAGCGCCTTGAGCAAAATGTCCGAATAATCATCATTTTGCGCCTGAAACCGGGCTGAATGCTTGTCAATTCCGTGAATACCGACTGCAAAGCCGCCAATCCAGTCGCCCGCCGGATCAATGAAATCAGCGAGGCAATAATTGGCCCTGCCGCGTGATTTCTTCACTTGCTGGCGCAGAAACGGCAGCAGGACATGCGTTTCATCTTCAAGGTGAATGGTCACATCGTCACCGTCCCGGGCGCAAGGCCAAAATCCGCATACCCCCGTGGCAGTGAGCCATTTCTCACCAATAATCCTATCAAGCATCGCCTGCGCATCGGCGAACAGCGAGCGCGCACTTTCACCAACCACCCCATCATCCAGAATGGCAGGGTAAGTCCCGTGCAGCTCCCACGCACGGAAAAATGGCGTCCAGTCGATACATTCGCGCAGGTCTGCCAGCGGCCAGTCGGCAAAGACGTGGCGGCCTGGCTGCATCGGCGGGGCAGCTTTATCGCTCATATCGGCGTTGAAGGCATTGGCGCGCGCATCCTCCAGACTGAGCAATTCGCTCTGCCCCTTGCCCGCTCGGACGTCGCGGATATGGGCATAATCGGCAGCGGTCTGAGTTACAATATCGTCGCGCAAAGTGTCGGACAACAGCCGCGAAGCCACACCAACGGCGCGGCTGGCGTCGAGAACGTGGATTACTGGTCCGCTATAGGCCGGTTCAATCCGCAAGGCTGTGTGGACCTTGCTGGTGGTCGCGCCGCCAATCAGTAGCGGTAGCGCCAGCCCTGCACGCTCCATCTCCTCAGCCACGGTGACCATTTCATCAAGCGAGGGAGTTATCAGGCCGGACAGGCCGATGATATCAGCCCCTTCGGCCTTGGCAGTCTGGAGGATTTTCGGCCATGGGACCATGACGCCAAGGTCGATGACCTCATAGCCGTTACACTGCAGCACCACGCCGACGATGTTCTTTCCAATATCATGCACATCGCCCTTCACCGTCGCCATGATGATCTTGCCCTTGGCAGTGGTGCCTGCTTCCTTTTCTGCCTCGATGAAGGGGATCAGATGGGCAACTGCCTTCTTCATCACCCGAGCTGATTTGACCACTTGCGGCAGGAACATCTGGCCGCTGCCAAACAGATCGCCAACAACATTCATCCCGTCCATCAGCGGACCCTCAATCACTTCGATCGGCCGCCCGCCGCGCTTGGCAATCGTCAGGCGCAATTCCTCCGTATCGGAGACGATATCGGCATCGATGCCCTTGACCAGCGCATGTTCAAGCCGCTTTTCCACCGGCCAGCCGCGCCATTCAGCAGCCTGCTTTTCCGCTACCAGGTCCAGTCCCTTGTAACTTTCGGCAAGCGCAATCAGCCGCTCTGTCGCAGACTGGTCACCCGCGACGGGACGCATCAGGATCACATCCTCACACGCCGCGCGCAAAGCCGGGTCGATCTGGTCATAAATGTCGAGCTGCCCGGCATTGACAATCGCCATGTCGAGACCGGCCGGGATCGCATGATAGAGAAAGACCGAATGCATTGCCCGGCGCACGGTTTCATTGCCGCGGAAGCTGAAGCTCAAATTGCTTAGCCCGCCAGAGGTTTTGGCATGCGGGCAGCGGACCTTGATCTCGCGCACCGCTTCGATGTAATCGAGCGCGTAGCGGTCGTGCTCCTCAATTCCGGTCGCGACTGCGAATATATTCGGGTCGAAGATTATATCCTCTGCCGGAAAGCCGATGCCGGTCAGCAGGTCATAGGCGCGGCTGCAAATTTCGATCTTGCGCGCCTTGGTGTCCGCCTGTCCGGTTTCATCGAACGCCATCACCACCACTGCAGCGCCATAATCCATGCAGCTTCGGGCCTGCTCCAGGAAAGCGTCCTCACCTTCCTTCATGCTGATCGAATTGACGATCGGTTTGCCCGACACGCATTTCAAACCTGCCTCAATCACATGCCATTTGGAACTGTCGATCATCACTGGAACACGGGCGATGTCAGGTTCAGCATTGATCAGTTTGAGGAAAGTGGTCATTGCATGGACGGCATCAAGCAGCCCCTCGTCCATATTCACATCGATGATCTGCGCGCCGTTTTCCACCTGCTGCCGTGCGACTTCCACCGCTGCTGCATAATCATCGGCCATAATCAGCTTTTTGAACCGGGCAGAGCCGGTGACGTTGGTACGTTCGCCGATATTGACGAATTGGGAACTGGACTTTGTGGTCATTGCAGAATTCCGCCGCCGTCAGGCGGCCATAGTGAAAGGTTCAAGGCCCGCGAGGCGAGTAAGTGCGGGCGCTTCCGGCACCGCGCGCGGCTGCAAGCCGACAACGGCATTGGCGATGGCCGCGATATGATCGGGCGTCGACCCGCAGCAACCACCCAGAATGTTGGCCTGGCCCTGCGCTGCCCATTCGCGCACCAGCGCAGCGGTGGTTGCAGGCGCTTCGTCATATTCGCCCAACTCGTTGGGCAGGCCGGCATTGGGATAGGCCATCAGCAGTGTATCGGCGATCCGGCTCAGAAGCTGGATATGCGGCCGCAACTGTTCTGCACCAAAGCTGCAATTGAGCCCGATGGTGACTGGATTGGCATGACGCACCGCATACCAGAAGGCCTCGACCGTATGGCCCGAAAGATTACGACCGGAAAGATCGGTCAGCGTCATCGACAGCATGATCGGCACATCGCGGCCCAATTCGCGGGCAAGCCTGCGGACCGCAAAGATCCCCGCCTTGGCATTGAGCGTGTCGAAGATCGTTTCGATCAGGATGAAGTCCACCCCGCCTTCAACCAGCGCTGCTGCTTGTTCATGATAGACATCGACCAGAGCATCGAACGTAATCTCGCGAAAGCCGGGGTCTTCGACATCGGGGCTGAGCGACAACGTTTTATTGGTGGGGCCGATAGCACCTGCGACAAAGCGCGGTCGATCATCGCGCGCAGCAAATTCATCCGCCAGTGTCCGCGCGATCCGGCCCGATGCAAGGTTGATTTCGCGAACCAGCCCTTCCGCGCCGTAATCTGCCTGACTGATGCTGTTGGCGGAAAACGTGTTGGTCGAAATCACATCCGATCCTGCATCAAGATAGGAACGGGTAATATCCTCAATCACATCTGGGCGGGTCAGCGCCAGAATGTCATTATTGCCCTTCTGGTCAAAACCAAGCTCAAGGCTACCGGCATAGTCTGCTTCAGCCAATTTGCGGTTCTGGATCTGGGTACCGAACGCACCATCAAATATCAGCAGCCGCTTGGCAGCCTCGGCCTGAAGTTTGGTGCGCGAATTCATGCAGTGTCTCCAGCCGGACGCATGCCGAGCAAATGGCAGATCGAATAAGCCAGCTCTGCGCGGTTCAAAGTATAGAAGTGGAAATCGCGCACGCCGCCTGCATAGAGCCGGCGGCACAATTCAGCGGCGACGGTGGCAGCAACAAGCTGGCGCGCAGCGGGGTGTGCGTC
This sequence comes from Erythrobacteraceae bacterium, assembly GCA_024642545.1. Lineage (GTDB taxonomy): Bacteria > Pseudomonadota > Alphaproteobacteria > Sphingomonadales > Sphingomonadaceae > Allopontixanthobacter. Next base: position 5,831 of record JAHEAW010000009.1, on the reverse strand, counting down.
CAGGCCTTCGAACAGGCCGTCCATCCACGCTGGAATTTGCGCACCGCAAGCTGCGGCAAACTTGCGCGCCTGCGCAACATTGGTCAATGGCAGGATGCCCGGCAACACCGGTGCGGTTATCCCCTTGGCAGCCAAACTCTCCTGAAACCGAAAGAAGATTTCCGGCGCAAAGAAGAATTGGCTGATCGCGCGGGTTGCGCCTGCATCCAGCTTGCGTTTCAGATTGTCGATATCACTATCTGCGCAAGCGGCATCTGGGTGCGTTTCAGGATAGGCGGCGACCGAAATTTCAAAATCGGCAATGTCCTTGAGTCCCGCGACCAGATCAGCAGCGCTGGCATAGCCGTCAGGATGCGGCACGAACGGCGCGCCTGGTTCCCCCGCATCGCCGCGCAAGGCCACTATGTGGCGTACTCCTGCTTCCCAATAATGCTCTGCCACTTCGCGAATTTCGGCTTTGGACGCAGCAACGCAAGTCAGGTGCGCTGCAGCAGGCAGATTGGCCTCGGCAATGATCCTCGCAACAGTGGTGTGAGTCCGTTCGCGGGTTGAACCGCCGGCACCATATGTTACCGAGACAAAGGCCGGATTGAGCGGCGCGAGCTGCTGCACCGCGTCCCATAATTGTGCTTCCATCTTCTCGGTCTTGGGCGGAAAAAACTCGAAAGAAGCAGAAATATCGCCGGGAAGCGAGGCAAACAGCGGCTCGCCTGAGGCTGTATTCACTTCATCCGCAGGATCGAGCGTTTGTGTCATCGGACGGCCTTTTTCACGCTTTTCAGTGCCGGAGCGGCAGCCCGCTTGCCCAGCCAAATTTTGACCACCAGCTCGCCGCCGGTTAGTGCGACCGGATCGAGCGGCATATAACCCGCCTCTGACAAGAGCGTGGCAATCGACAGATCAGTAAAGCCAAGCCTGGCATGGGCATACCGTGTGCGCAGTTCCTCCCGGTCATGTGCCGCAAAATCGACAATCGCAATCCGGCCATCAGGCTTGGTGACGCGGGCTGCTTCTGCCAGTGCAGCGGCGGGATCCTGCGCGAAGTGCAGCACCTGATGCAGCAGGACCGTATCAAATTTCTGAGCGGCAAACGGAAGGGCGAGAAAGTCCCCCTGAACCAGTTCGACACCCGATGCAGGCAAATGCTGTAACTTGGCGCGAGCCACGCGGAGCATGTCCAGGCTCTTGTCCAGCGCCACGACACCATCGGCGCGCGGCGCAAAAAGTTCCGCCATGCGGCCCGTGCCGGTACCGATATCAAGCATATCGCCCAGCGGGGCATCACCAAGCGCATTCGCCAGAGCTGCCTCGACCTGCTGGTCTGGACTATGCAGGCTGCGCAATTGGTCCCAGTCCTGAGCATGGGCGGCAAAATAATTGGCTGCCCCATCTTCGCGCGCCGCACGAATGGCCGCAAGATGACGGCGATCTTCCTCGCAGATCGCAGAAAAACGCACGTCTTCGCGTTGGGCAATCGCCAACAATCGGCCAACTGCTTCGCCAATGGGGTTGCCGCCCAGCCCTGTCAGAGCCGGGGTGCGCAAGAATACCCAGCTTCCTTCGCGGTGGCGTTCTGCCAATCCGGCATCACAAAGGATGCCGACGTGACGCGAAACGCGCGGCTGACTTTGGCCCAGAACTTGCGCCAGTTCGCCAACGGCAAGTTCCATCGCACCAAGCAAACGCATGATCCGCAGCCGGGTTGGGTCCGCAAGCGCCCGCATGATGGATTCGATCCGCATCCGAGTAACATATAAAGATATTTTTATATGTGCAAGCGAGCTCTTGAGAGACTGATGATGTCAAGGGCTTGTCAACACGGCTATACTTACAAAAACATGAAAGCTATATCATTGCATTTTATATGTTTTTATCAATATCATCGGCCTACATAAAACCATTGCTCCGCGCGCCGGAATTTCAGTCCAATAGCGAATTGGAGGCGTAAACCGGCGGTTGACCATTCAAACTACCAATTTTGAGCCATGCTATATGCGGGATCTGACCATCGGCAGCACCGCGCATAATTCTATCCTGACCGCCTCACGCTGCCGCGTTCAAGCAGCCGCACCGGCACCCGGCGCTCTGCTGCAGAAAGGCCTGCTTCGCTCAGCACCGCTGCTACCAGCATAGCGCCTGCAACTTCGAAGTCAGGTTCGATGCTGGTCAGCGGCGGACTGGTGTGAGTGCCAGCCCTAATTCCGTCAAAGCCGATCAATCCGCATTGGTCGGGCACCGATATACCGCGTTCACGCAGTTCCTCCATCGCGCCCAGCGCAATCGAATCGCAAGCGACAAACAGCGCATCAAAGCGCTCTTCCGTGGCAATCATCTGGGCAACAGCATTGTGGCCCTGCGTCTCTCGGTCTGCTTCGTAATCAACTTGCAGCAGGCGCGGCACCAAACCGGCCTCCTCCATCGCGGCGCAATAACCTTCATACCGCTCACGAAACTGACGCTGCGGCGAATCGACAGCGCCAAGATGCACGATGTTGCGATACCCTGCGCCAATCAGCTTGCGCGTGGCAATCAGGCCGCCTTCGTAATTGTCCGACCGGACCCACTCCAGATCATCGAATGGGGAGCCCCAAAAGACCATTGATCGTTCATCACCGCTCAGCTGGCGGAAATAGTCCCATGCCGCATCATTGGCAGTAGTGCCAATCACGATCGCGCCATCGGCCTGACCACTTTCTTCATATTTGCCAAAGAATTGTTCGGAGGAGGTTTGAAACGAAACCAGTGTCTGGTGACCTTGCGCCGAAGCTGCGGCGCACACGCTGCCCAGCAGCGAGAAGTAGAATGGGTTGATGTCATTAGCCGCTTCGCCCGGACGGCAGATCACCACTACTGCCAGCGTGCCAGTGCGGCCCTGCCGCAGCTGCGCAGCGCGCGTATCCACCATATAACCCAGCGCCTCGGCCGATTTGATTACCCGGGCGCGGGTCACCTCGGTAATCGCGCTCGAATTAGCCAGCGCGCGCGACACGGTCGACTGGCTCACGCCGGCATGCTCGGCAACATCGAACGATGTGACGCGGGCGCGCAATCGGGACCGCGTCTTGACTTCAGTCATAATTGGCTGCCTCCCCGCGAGCCTCTGACCGTTATATATGCCTTGCGCGGCGAGCGCTTGCAATCGGCAGCATTATTCTCTTGAATTCCTGCGGTCTCCGCATTCATTTCGCAGCTGCACAAATGAGGGGAAGCCAAAGCATGTAAAACAGTGTAGAAGGAAAAATAAACCGGTTGGCACAGGCGCGCCAGCGCCCGCTGTATGCAGCAAGACCGGCCCGTTTCCTCTGAATTGCGAGTCCCATGAAGTTTTCCGATCTTCCGCCATTTCTCGGCGCAGCACTGGCCGAGCGCGGCTATGATGAACCCACAGCTGTTCAGGCCGCCGTCATAGAAGCAGAGGCCAGCACACGCGATCTGATCGTATCTGCCCAAACCGGCTCGGGCAAAACAGTCGCCTTTGGTCTCGCCATGGCGGAACAGCTGCTGGATGCAGGCGGCAGCGTGCCACAAACCGATACACCGCTGGCGCTTGTCATTGCCCCCACGCGTGAACTGGCGCTGCAAGTCAGCCGCGAGCTGATGTGGCTGTACGGCAAAGCCGGTGCCCGCATAGCCACTTGTGTTGGCGGCATGGATGCCTCGAAAGAACGGCGCTCGCTGCGCGGCGGCGCGCAGATCGTGGTCGGCACGCCGGGCCGCTTGCGCGACCATCTTGAACGCGGCGCGCTGGAACTATCCGCCTTGCGCGCAGTGGTGCTCGATGAGGCTGACGAAATGCTCGACATGGGCTTTCGCGAAGATCTGGAAGAAATTCTCGACGCCACGCCCGATAGGCGGCGCACGCTGCTGTTTTCTGCGACCATGCCCAAGCAGATTGTTGCACTGGCCCGCCGCTATCAAAGCGATGCGCTGCGCATTTCAACCGTAGGTGATGATCGCGGCCACGGTGATATTGCCTATCAGGCAGTCACCATTTCTCCGTCCGAAATAGAAAATGCGGTGGTCAATCTGCTGCGTTTCCACGAAGCGGAAACTGCCATGCTGTTTTGCGCCACACGCGACAATGTTCGCCGCTTGCACGCCACCTTGCAGGAACGCGGTTTTGCTGTGGTTGCGCTGTCGGGCGAACATTCGCAGTCGGAACGCAATCAGGCGATGCAGGCAATGCGTGACCGGCGCGCCCGGGTGTGCGTGGCCACAGATGTTGCCGCGCGCGGCATCGACCTGCCGACCCTGAGCTTGGTCATTCATGTCGAAATTCCACGTGATGCCGAGGCACTGCAGCACCGCTCCGGCCGCACCGGCCGCGCGGGCAAGAAGGGGACGGCGGTTATTCTGGTGCCTTACCCGCGCCGCAAGCGGGTCGAATCCATGCTCCGCGGGGCCAAGATCAATGCTGACTGGATTTCTGCACCAACACCCAAACAGATCCGCCAGCAGGACCGCGAACGGTTGCTGGCAGCCTTGCTCGCGCCAATCGAGGTGGACGATGAAGACCGCGAACTTGCCGCCCGGCTGATGGAACAACGCTCACCTGAAGATATTGCTGCGGCGCTGGTCAATGCCCACCGCGCGGCCATGCCCCGGCCGGAAGAGCTGATCGAGAATACGCCCGAAGCGCGTAAGGCTGCGCAGCAGGAACGCCACCGTCCCGGGTTTGAGGATACGGTATGGTTCCGAATGGATCTTGGCCGCCGCCAGAATGCGGATCCGCGCTGGATCCTCCCGCTGCTATGCCGCCGCGGCCACATTACCCGCAATGAAATAGGGGCGATCCGGATCGGCCCTGGCGAGACCTATTTTCAGGTTCCTCGCGCCATTGCCGATAAGTTTGATCAGGCCGTGCAGCGAACTGCGCAGTCTGACGAAGACGGCGAACCGGTTCTGATCGCGCGCGACGAAGGCGGCCCGCGTGAACAGGCGCGGCAGAACAGCAAGCCCCACCGCAAAGGCGCGCCGCATGGTGACAAGGGCCGCAAGGGCCAACATCATGATGGACCGCCGCGCAAGAAGCATCGCCCTGACGCGGCCCGGTATGATAATGCAGGCGGCAATGCTGGCGCGAAAGTCAAACCCAAGCCTTTCAAGGGTGCCCGCAAGCCGCGCGGATGATTGTTCAGCCAGCAGCGCCAGCAAGGCGAAAGAGGCGAGCCAGGGTTCTCCCATATAGTTCCCGCCAATATGTGGCATTGACGCGTCAAGATGGGCAATCTTGCCATCGCTGCGGTCTGACACAGTCACCGGCAGGAACAATTCTTCCAGCCGCCCGGCAGCATGTAACTGGGCGAACCATTTGCCGAAGGCTGCCTGGCCTAGTCTTGCACCCGGCTCATCAGCAGTGCCACGATAAGCCCCCACACGAATTGTTGCGCGCGCCAAAGGCCGCAGAAAGGCGGGCCTCACAGGCGCTCTGGGCTGAGCGCGCCAGAAGTCTGGCGATTTTGGGAGTGAGTGGTGCATGGCGCAGTGCGGAGCGGAGCGCTCTTAGCGTCGGATTTCCCGTGTTTAGGGAAAATTCTAGGGAATTTTACCAAATCTGGCTTAGACTGCACTGTTTGGCGTAAAAAATATACTGAAGACAGAGCATTACGTCAGAAAATTCCCGTGGTGACATTTAGGGAATATTTTCCGCCGTTTAGGGAATTTGCGCTCCGACAACACAAGGTACCGGGAATGCCCGGAAGATAGTATCGACAAAGCACTTGACCGGTGTGTGGATGCGCAGTCGATCAGGTGTAATTCCAGCCTTTAAGTGAAGGCACGTAAGCCCCCTCCGATCAATTGATCAAGGACCAGGTGCGCTATCTGCGGCT
>JAHEAW010000172.1 GCA_024642545.1 Erythrobacteraceae bacterium | reverse complement strand
TCCGCTGTTCGGGCAGCAGCTTGGCCAAAGCCTTGCGCCGCCCCGCTTCATCTTCAGCCAGGATCATCTGGCGTACCGCGCTGATTCGGTCTGCATCAAAGAACATGTGTTCAGTTCGGCACAGACCGATCCCTTCTGCACCAAACTGCCGCGCCATTCGGCAGTCGTCTGGCGTTTCGGCATTGGTGCGCACTTTCATCCGCCGGTGCTGATCAGCCCAGTTCATCAAAGTGCCAAAATCACCCACCAGTTCAGGCTCGATTGTCGGGACCAGCCCCTCCATCACCTGACCTCTGGCACCATCGAGCGTGATGACATCGCCTTCGCGCAAGGATGCATTGCCGATCATCAACGTGCGTTCTGCCATATTGATCGAGACCTGTGAGGCACCGGACACGCAGGGCCGCCCCATGCCGCGCGCCACCACCGCCGCGTGGCTGGTCATGCCGCCGCGCGCGGTCAGAATACCTTGCGCGGCATGCATCCCATGGATGTCTTCGGGGCTGGTTTCGACCCGAACCAGAATGACCTTGTCACCGCGCGCTGCGTGCTGTTCAGCGGTATCGGCATCCAGCACGATCTTGCCGCTCGCCGCACCAGGGGAAGCGGGCAGGCCGGTGGTCAGCACCGTGCGCGGTGCATCAGGGTCAAGTCGCGGGTGAAGCAGTTGGTCAAGCGCCATCGGGTCAACTCGCAACACCGCTTCGCGCTCGTCGATCAAGCCCTCGCCGACCATATCGACTGCCATTTTGAGCGCCGCCTTGGCCGTGCGCTTGCCAGTACGCGTCTGCAGCATCCACAGCTTGCCGTCCTGCACCGTAAATTCGATATCCTGCATTTCGCGGTAATGCGCTTCGAGAAGGTCGAACACCCTGGCCAGTTCGGCATAGGCGGCCGGCATAGCCTCTTCCATACTGAGCGGCTTGGCCCCGGCTGCTTCGCGCGCGGCTCTGGTCAGATATTGGGGAGTGCGGATGCCTGCCACCACATCTTCCCCTTGCGCATTGATCAGATATTCGCCGTAATAGGCTTTCTCACCAGTCGCCGGATCGCGGGTGAAGGCAACGCCGGTGGCGCTGGTATCGCCCATATTGCCGAACACCATTGCCTGCACATTGACCGCCGTGCCCCAATCCGACGAGATACCATTGAGCCGCCGGTAAACCTTGGCCCGGTCCGCATCCCAGCTGTCAAACACAGCGGCAATCGCACCCCACAGCTGTGCATGCACATCCTGCGGGAATGGCTGGCCCAGTTCCTGCTCGACGATCGACTTATATTCGCTCACCAGCGCTTGCCATTCATCGGCTTCCATTTCGGTGTCTGCGTAATAGCCCTTGTCTTCCTTGGCGATTTCGAGCGCTTCTTCGAACAAGCCGTGATCGATGCCCAGCACCACATCGGAATACATCTGGATGAACCGGCGGTAGGAATCCCACGCAAAGCGCGCATCGCCCGATGTCGCCGCCAGCGCTGCAACGGTCGCGTCATTGAGGCCAAGGTTGAGCACAGTGTCCATCATGCCGGGCATGGAAACCCGCGCGCCTGACCGGACCGAGACCAGCAGCGGATCGGACGTGCTGCCAAAGCTTTTGCCCACAGTGGTTTCGATATGTTGCAGCGCCTGCGCCACGTCGCTTCGCAAGGCAGCGGAAAAATCTGCACCGCCCGCCAGATATTTGACGCACTCTTCGGTAGTGATGGTGAAACCGGGGGGCACAGGCAGGCCGATTTCGGCCATCTCGGCCAGATTCGCACCCTTGCCGCCGGTTACGGTCTTGTCCTTCGCTCGCGCATCACCAACCGGAGCGCTGCCGCCGAAAGTATAGACCGTTTTCATCATCGCGCTAACCCGGCTTTCCTACAAAATGGAACACATGGAACACTGTCTTGCGACAGAAATATTCACCCCTCGATTTTCGAGAAGTCAGCCACGTTGTGCACTGCAGCACGGAAGCGTGCAAGCAGGTCCAGCCGTGCCGCGCGTTTGTTTTCTTCCTCTGCATTTACGGTAACTTTCTCGAAAAAGGCATCGATCGGCGCGCGCAGACTGGCGAGCGCGGACATTGCGGCGGCGAAATTCTCGGCCTCAATCGCTGCGGCGGCATTGGGCTGAGCTGCATCCAGCGCATCAATCAGCACTTTTTCCGCTTTTTCAGGCGTGTAGGAAAGCTCAAAAGTCCTCATCCTTGAGGGAGAGGGTTGGGTGTGGGTGTTCGGCGGTCCTGTATCGTCCAGCGTGGGAGCCCCCGGCCCCTCCCCGTCGGGGAGGGGAGAAGCGGCCCAATCCTCTTTCTTCAAAATATTCGCGGCACGCTTGTAGCCCGCCAGCAGGTTGGTGCCATTGTCGCTCTCCATAAACGCCTGCAACGCCTTTACGCGGGCGAGCAGACGGACAAGATCGTCCTCTCCCGCCCCATCTTTGTTTTTGGCTGCGAAAACCGCGTCGATCAGGTCGTGCCGGACGCCGGCTTCGCGCTGCTGGACCTTGAGGCGGTCGGCGAAGAAGGAAGCCAGATTAAGTTCGGACTTGCCGAAATATAATTTTTCAAATTTGGCGAGGTCATCTTCGCAAGCCGCGAGCAGCACCTGCTCTAACCGAAAACGCAATCCGTTTTGCA
>JAHEAW010000090.1 GCA_024642545.1 Erythrobacteraceae bacterium | reverse complement strand
TGAAGCGCGTGGCACCGCCAGCATCTACCGGATTGAGGAATGCCATAGCGGTCCAGCTGCGCTGCCCGCCGCGCCTGCGTTCCCGTCTCCAGTAATCCTGATCGGTATAAAACCAGTCATTATGCGCCTTAAATTCCTGCCCCGGCAGATAGCGCTGGCCCTGAATCGTCTCACCACATTCAGGCTTGATCCCCAACAGGTCGTCGATCCGCCGTGAGATACCTTTGATGAACGGATCATGCGGATCGACATTGCCCGAATAAGAGGTGCGAAAACCGCTGTCATACCCGACCGCAAACAGTTCACTGGGCTGCGCCACAAGGTCGATCATCCGCTGCAATCGTTCGCATTCCGAACCGGTCAGAAAATTCCCGACTGCATAGATTTCCGCCTTGTCGGTCGGGATCTTATAAACCTGGGGGTCTGCATCCAGCCGTTTGCGAACCGATGCGCCGACTCTGGCCAACGCTTCCTTGTCAGGGATGATCGCGGTCTTGCTCATGGCGCGCTTCCTACCATTCAAGCCGCGCGGTGCAAGCCAGCGCTTGCCGCACGGTGCAACACTGATAGAAAGCGAGGCGACTCTATCCGAAAGGGAGCGCAATGATATTATCGGGCCGCAGCCGTTATTCTTTAGGTGCTATGATTTTCCACTGGCTGATTGCGATCGCGGTGATCGTGAATTGGCGGCTGGTTGAAAACGCGCATCATGTTGCCAAGGCAGACCACGACTGGTGGATGAACAACCACAAGGCGCTGGGCATCACGATCCTGGCGCTCACTCTGCTGCGGGTGGCGTGGCGTCTAGCCCATCCCGCTCCGCCGCTGCATAGCAGTTATGCGGCGTGGGAGAGGATGCTCGCACGCTCGCTTCATGTGGTTTTCTATATCCTGCTGATTGCTCTGCCATTGGGCGGATGGCTGGCCACATCATTTTATGGACAGGGCGTCAATATGTGGGGCCTGTTCACCTTGCCGGCACTGCCGGTTGGGCATAATCCGGGTATGGGCAAAGAGATATTTGATGTTCACGGCACGGTTGCCAACATCATGTTGTGGCTGATTGGCCTGCATATCCTTGGCGCGCTCAAGCATACGTTCTGGGACAAGGATGGGACGCTTTACCGGATGCTGCCGTTTGGCGGTTTGAAAGGGTGAGGCCATCAAGCTGAGGCAGTCTGGACGCTGAAGGCAAAGGGGCCCCCCGTCAGCCCGTCTGACAGGCGGCCCTTTTGCGCGGCGTGTCTGGCTTACCAGAAGAAGTCGTAGATCACGTCAACCACTTCTCCGGAATAGACATTCACCAGCAGCACATCGTCATAATAACGGACCCAGCGATAGGGGCCATAGACTTCAGGCAGGCGGTAGCTCCACGGATCGTTGATCCAGTAGCGGTTGCCGTAGAACAGCGAACCGAGATAAAAGCCGATGCCGACGCGGCTATAGCTGTAATTGCGATAGGGCGAATAATAACGCCCTAGCCTGAAGACGCTGCGATTGCTGGTGCGGTAATCACGCCAGTCATAACGGTTGTCACTGCGCCAGCTGCGGCGGTCCCAGCGATCATAGTTGCGGTTATCACCGCGGTAACTGTCCTGGCGGGCATCGCGATATTCGCCGCGGTGATCATTGCGATAGCTGTCCCGCCGCTGGTCTCGATTATTCTCGCGGCTACGATCAGTGTAGGATCGATTGCGGCTATTATCGGTGTAGCTGCGGTTGCGGCCATTGTCCTGCGCTGTGCGGTCATTGGTCCAGCCTGGCGATAGCCGACTGGTGTCTTGCGGCGCGCGATTGCTGGTCCAGCCTTGTTCAGACCGATTGGGTTCAGACCGATTGGGTTCAGGCCGATTGGGTGCAGGTCGGTTGGTATCGCGCTGCGAGCGGTCTCCTAGGTCTGCCCGGTTGAACTGATTGACGGCGGGGGCCACCTGGGGCGCGCTCTGGTTCCAGCGCTGTGACCGCATCGGGGCTGCTTCAACCTGACGCGGGACTGGCGCTGACTGCTGCTGCCGGTTTTGCTCCCATGCCCCCTTGTTGTTGGGCTGGTTGCCGCGCTGCTGGCCGCGGTCAAATCTACCGTCCTCGCGGCCAACCTTGTTCTGCCAGCGATTGTTCTCATCCCGCGCCGAAGCCGCCGCAGGGAGTGCAGCCATAGTCATCGCTGCCGCGAGTGTCGCCAGGCCACTGGTTTTGAGAAAATGCTTCATTCGCATGGGAAATCTCCGTCTGAAGGCAGCATACCATCCATGCGGCCAATCAATAGAATCGGTTTTAATTCATATTACCTGACATGAAACTGAACGAGATGATTGACCTTCTGTTCATATTTTGTCCGCTTTGAATGAATAATTTTTTGCCGGAGAGGCCATGCAAAGGGTGGACGTTGGCGGGGCACGCGCCTAGGCGGAGCGAATGCCTACTCTACGCGATCGACTTTCCGATTTGCTTGACCATGACCGCGACGAAGACCTCATTTCGCATGAGTGGCGCCGCCGTGCGGCTTCGCTGATTGGTGCTGTTCTGATCGGGCTGGTGGCGCTTGGCTTTGCCTTTGCCGGAGACGCAGTGCAGACCCGCTTTAACCAGGTGGTCGCGCGCTATCCTTATGCCCCGCTAGTCCTGACACCGGTCATATTCGTGTTTTTCGCTTGGGCCACGCGCAAGGTTGCTCCGGCGGCCAGAGGCTCTGGGATCCCGCAGGTCATCGCTGCGAGCCGCGATGCCAATGGCCCGATCGCCGATGGCCTGTTGTCGATCAAGACTGCGCTGTTCAAGATCGTTGCCACGCTGGGCGCCATCTTTGGCGGTGCATCGGTTGGCCGTGAAGGGCCAACGGTGCAGTTGGGTGCAGCGATCATGATCGCGTGTCACCGCTTCTTTGGTGCGCGGATCACTTCGGGTGTCCTGATTGCGGGCGGTGCTGCCGGTGTAGCGGCTGCTTTCAACACACCGATCGCGGGGATCGCGTTTGCGATTGAGGAACTGGCAACCGTTTACGAACAGCGCGTCGCCGTGCTGGTGATGGGTGCGGTGATGATTTCAGGCCTGACCAGCCAGGGGATTGCGGGCAATTATCTCTATTTCGGTACAATGGGGCAGTCGCTTCCGATCCATATTGCAATTCTTGCCGCGCCCCTGGCTGGGGTGATTGGTGGGGGGCTGGGCGGCTTGTTTTCGCGCTGGCTGCTGGCACTGATCGGGCGGCGGCGTTCTTCCAAGCCGTCGGGCCTGTTCAAACATCCGCTGTTGATTGCCCTTATTTGCGGCATAATCGTAGCGGTGCTGGGCGTGCTGACCGAAGGTGCGACATGGGGCACAGGATATGCCCCAACTCGCGCGTTGCTCGAAGGGCAAGGCGGCAGTTTCCTGCTTGGCCCGGCGAAGTTTGTGACAACTCTGGCGACCAGCGCCAGCGGCCTGCCCGGCGGAATTTTCGCGCCTTCACTGGCAGTCGGGGCAGGGTTCGGCGACTTGATATCGAAGCTGTTCCCGCCGCAATATGGCGGCGCGATCGTGCTGCTGGGCATGGCAGGTTATTTCACCGGCGTCGTCCGCGCGCCGCTGACGGGCGTAATTATTCTCAGCGAAACAACCGGGAGCTCGGGCGCGATCCTGCCGCTGGTGCTGACCGCGCTGATCGGCGACTGGACCAGCGGCATGGTCTGCAAGCAGCGGCTTTACCATGCGCTTGCGCTCAGTTTTCTGCCATCTTCTGACCGGGATGAGGAAGAGGGCGAAACTGACCAAAATGTCGGGGCTGGCGACGCAACTAGCGCTGACGTCGCTGCCAAACGGCCGGAATGATGGACAGTCTTAGCGCTGTCCTGGCTGATATTCATCGGCATCTGGGCCGCGCTGCCGCTGACCGCAAATCCCCGATGCACACACCAGTGGTCGCAACTGCTGATGCAGACTTGCGAGTGATGGTGCTGCGCAGTTATGACAGCCACGCCAATCTGCTGCGCTTCCACACTGATGCGCGCAGCCCGAAGGTGACATCTGTCATGAGAAACCCCTCGGTGAGCGTGCTCGCCTATGATCCCGATGCACGGATACAAATCCGCATGCGCGGGCGCGGTTGGGTGGAGCGTGATGGGCCGGTAGCTGATGCTGCATGGACCGCCAGCAGCACTTTTGCGCGCCGCTGCTATCTCGCCGAAACAGCGCCCGGAGCGGCGGGCGAGGCACCAACCTCGGGCCTGCCCGAATGGGCTGAAGGGATCAATCCGACCGAACACCAGATCGCCCCGGCGCGCGCAAACTTCGCTGTGCTGCTGGTGGAGGTGGCCGAATATGACTGGCTGTTCCTGTCAAATGACGGCCACCGCCGTGCCAAATTCGCAGCGGGTGAAGGGACGTGGGCGGTGCCGTAAGGTCGGCGCTATCTGGTCAGCTTCTTATACGCCAGCCGCGTCGGCCGATCAGCCGCATCGCCCAGCCGCCGCCGCTTGTCTTCCTCGTAAGCCTCGAAGTTGCCTTCGAACCACTCGACGTGTGAATCGCCCTCAAACGCCAGAATATGAGTCGCCAGCCTATCAAGGAAGAAGCGGTCATGGCTGATCACCACCGCGCAGCCAGCGAAGTTTTCGATCGCGTCTTCCAGCGCGCGCAGCGTTTCCACGTCGAGATCGTTGGTCGGCTCGTCGAGCAGCAGCACGTTGCCGCCTTCTTTGAGCATCTTGGCCATGTGGACGCGGTTGCGTTCACCGCCGGAAAGTTTGCCGACCACCTTCTGCTGGTCCGCACCCTTGAAGTTGAACGCGCCCACATAAGCCCGCGTGCTCATGTCGTGGCCATTGACCTTCATATAATCGAGCTCGTCGGAGATTTCCTGCCACACGTTTTTCGTCGGATCGAGATCATCGCGGCTCTGGTCGACATAGCCCAGATGGACGGTCTCACCGATGGAAATGCTGCCGCTGTCGGGCTTTTCCTGCCCGGTGATGATCTTGAACAGGGTGGATTTACCTGCGCCGTTGGGGCCAATGATGCCGACGATCCCGCCCGGCGGCAGCATAAAATCGAGATCTTCGAACAGCAACTTGTCACCGTATGCCTTGCTTAGCCCCTGGGCCTCGATCACCTTGGAGCCGAGCCGTTCGGGCACCTGAATCACGATTTGTGCCTTGCCCGGCTTGCGGTTGTTCTGCGCTTCCTGCAGTTCCTCAAACTTGCGAATACGTGCCTTGGACTTGGTCTGGCGGCCTTTGACGCCCTGCCTGATCCACTGGAGTTCCTCGTTCAGAGCTTTCTGACGGCCAGTATCTTCGCGGTCTTCCTGCTCAAGCCGCTTGGCCTTCTTTTCCAGATAGGTCGAATAATTGCCTTCGTAGGGATAATAGGAGCCGCGATCGAGTTCGAGAATCCATTCCACCACATTGTCGAGGAAGTAGCGGTCATGGGTGATCATCAGCACCGCGCCAGCATATTCCTTGAGATGGTTTTCCAGCCATTCGACGGATTCGGCATCGAGATGGTTGGTCGGCTCGTCGAGCAGCAGGATGCTGGGCTTCTGGATCAATAGCCGGGTAAGGGCAACGCGGCGTTTTTCCCCGCCGGAAAGGTTGCCTACGCTTGCATCTGATGGCGGGCAGCGGAGCGCTTCCATCGCGATTTCAAGCTGATTATCGAGCGTCCACCCGTCCACCGCATCAATCTTGGTCTGCAACTCGGCCATTTCATCGCCCAGCTTGTCGAAATCGGCATCGGGTTCGGCCATTTCGGCGCTGATCGCATTGAAGCGTTCGACCAGATCGGCTGTCGCGCGCGCGCCGTCCTTCACATTTTCGAGTACGGTTTTGCTCTCATCCAGCTCTGGCTCTTGCTCCAGATAGCCCACAGTGATGTTTTCGCCCGGCCATGCTTCGCCCTGAAAATCGGTGTCTATCCCGGCCATGATCTTGATCAGCGTGGATTTACCCGCACCGTTGGGGCCAACGATCCCGATCTTCGCGCCTTGGTAGAATTGCAGATTGATATTCGCCAGCACCGGCTTTTTCGCTCCGGGGAAGGTTTTGGTCATGTTCTTCATGACATAGGCGTATTGGGCGGCCATCGATGGTCCTTTGGAATTGCGTCGCTGAGGCTGAGTGTCTGGTTCGCCCCGCAGATAGGGTGTGATCGCCCTACGGGCAAGCCGCACGTGCGCCGAACGTATCAGACATGGGCTGGGCCGCAGTCACCCGCCCACTGCGTTCGAGCTTGCCCCAGCCAACCACAAAGCCGCCGATGGCCGAACTGATGGCCCGCAGCACCACCCAATACATGATCTGGCGGTAGACCAGCCGCTGGGCGACCAGCAGATGCGCAGGGTAGCGCGTGCGATGCCCATCCAGCCGGTATGCGATCCAGCCGCACAGTACATCCACGGCAGTAAAGGCGAGCCAATACAGCGCCATCGCGCCGACATCACCCTGTGTCTGGTACCAGCCGTGCTGCTGCACCCGCAGGGCCGTAGCGAGGACAGAGAGGATCAGGGCAAGATCGATCAGCGGGGAAACGGCCGCGAAGAAAATCTGGAACAGCCAAGCTTGCGGTAGACCGACCAGTGCCAGACCCGATGGCTTGCCGCTGCGCAGGATGGCGCGGTGCTTCCACAGGCATTGCAATGTCCCAAAGGCCCAGCGGTACCGCTGCCGGGCGAGTGCGCGGAAGCTTTCGGGCGCTTCGGTCCACGCCGTGGCGCGCGGATCATAGCTGACCCGCCAGCCAGCACGCTGGATTGCAATGGTCAAATCCTGATCTTCGGCCAGCGTATCTTCAGGATAGCCGCCCACTGCATCGAGCGCAGCGCGCCGCCATGCACCGACCGCGCCGGGCACTACTGTCATGGCGTCAAAGCCTGCCAGTGCCCGCCGTTCCAGATTCTGCGCGGTGATATATTCGACTGCTTGCCACCGGGTCACCAGATTGACACGGTTGCCGACCCGTGCATCGCCCGCCATTGCGCCGATTGCCGGATCGATGAACCAGCGGGCAAGGCGGCGGATCGTCTCAGGTTCGAACTGCGTATCGGCATCGAGCGCAATGACCACTTCGCCAGTCGCATCCTTGAGTGCGCGATTGAGCGCAGCGGCCTTGCCGCCATTGGGCAGAGTCAGCAACGAGACGCGCGGATCACCGCCAAACTGAGCCGCCACAATTGCACTGGTGCGGTCCTTTGATCCATCATCGACCACGATGACTTGCAAGGCGGGGTAATCACTGGCGAGTACGCGGCGCACGGAAACGGCGATCACCTGCTCTTCGTTGAAGGCGGGGATGATGACCGACACTGCTGGTTCGAATGGCTGCGGATCGGGCCGCTTGCGGCGGCTCTGGAACCATGCCAGCGCCGCCATAATCACAGCCCGTGCCATCCCCAGCGAAATTGCGAGGTAGAACAGCCAGGCGATAGCACCGGCCATCAATGCCAGCGTGATGAAAGCAGCGGCATCGGTGCGCACGGCCCAAAGATCATTCGCGCCAACTGGCGGCATGGCGGCAGATTGCGGCAGACCGATCAATTGCGAGACAGGCACAAAACGGTATCCCTGCGCGCGCAGGGCATCAATGATCCGGGGCAGAGCGGCCACAGTCTGCGCCCGGTTGCCGCCGCCATCATGCAGCAGAATGACATTGGCGGACCGGTCAGGCGATGCCTGATGAACCTGATTGATCACGTGATTGACAATCGCATCGACCCCCGGCCGCTGCCAGTCCTCTGCATCGACATGCAGCCCGACCACTGTATAGCCTGCCTGCTGGGCTTCGAGCGCGGGGCCAAGTTCGTCCGTCGTGGTCGGCTCCGCATCGCCGAAATAGGGCGCGCGGAACAGGGTCATGCGCCGTCCGGTATAAGCTTCTACCAACCGCTGGGTCGTGTTCAGCTCCAGCCTGGTGCCGGTTGCCGATACTGTTGCCAGATTGGGGTGGGTGTAAGTGTGATTGCCCAGCTCGCTGCCGTCGCTCACGATCCGGTTGAGCAGTTCGGGATGTTCCAGCGCGTTCTCGCCAATCACGAAAAAGGTCGCGGGCACATGCGCCGCTTCCAGTTCCCGCAGGATTTGCGGAGTCCAGGTCGCATCCGGTCCGTCATCAAAGGTGAGCGCGAGCAGTTTGGGATTGGCGGCACCGGACCGTTTGACGACATAAGGCGTAGGTAAGGCGGTATAACGCTCATCGCGAATGATACCGTGCGGCCCGCGGCTTATCAGCCGTTTGCCCGGTGTCGGTGTGGCGGTGATGCGCAAGATTTCGCCAGTCCCCTCAACTTCGGCATTGAGCAGAGATTTAGGCGCCGACAGGTTTGGCGCTGTGCCATTGTGATAGGCTGTCAGATCGCCCCAGAAATCGGGGTCCTCGGTTCCCAGACGCCACATGGCGATATCATCAACGCCCAGCCGCCTGAGCGCGAGAAGCTGGTTCCAGCTGGTGGCAGCATCCATCATCCAGATCATGTGCTGCTGTCCGTTTTCGCTATAGGAAAAGGTCGCATTGCCGCTGACCTGATCGAAAGCGACAGGCGCTTTGCTGTCATGCGCCGCCAGCCATGCATCCTCGATCGGTAACGCGTCCACCTCGCCGCCGTGCCAGTCGTAGCCATAACTGCCCAGCGCCACGATCAGCTTGCTTTGCGGCACTGCGCGCTGCGCCTGTTCAACCTGTGCCACGAACCAGCCCTGACTGGCAATCGGGCCTGCGGTTCCGCCCTGCCAGTGCTGGTCATAAGCCATCAGGATGACATGATCGGTCAGGGCCGCAAACCGGCGGAGCGTATGATCTGTCGATTCGCTCGGCACGGTGACCGCGATCTGCGCCCCGGCGGGCATGGCGCGCCGCAGCTCTGCCAGAAAGGCGTAATAGCCGAGCTGGGCTGACGGCGGGAGCGATTCAATATCCAGCACCAGGCCGCCATAATGCCCCTGCACGGTCATCAGCGCGAGCTGTGCTGCAAGCTGCCTGCGTTGCGTCGGGCTTTGCAACACAGCCGCGGTGCCTGCTGCATCCCAACCTGTGCGGGACAGATTTTGCACCATCGGCATGATTTTGGGCGGGCGGTGCATGGCGGCAATCATGCGGTCAAAGCGCGGATCGCTGAGTACGGTTGGCGGCAGGTTTGGCCCGCTGAGGAGGATTTTGGCAGGGACCACCCAGTCGAGCGCGTAAATATGGCGCCGCAAGGACGCGATACTGGCATCTTCGCCCGGCACGTAGAAGCCGATTGTCAGCGGCTTGTGATTTCCAGCGTGGCTGCGATGCGGGAGCCAGCTGCCAAAGCCGCGCGCCTTGCGTTCCTTTAGTGCAAGACCGTGCATCTGCGGCAGCGGCATGGCCAGATCATCATGCCGGGTGACGGCCAGCAGCGTGGTGGCGAACAGCAAAGCCGCAGCGACCGCAATGACCAGTGCGGCGGCGATAATGCGCTTGGATACACGGCTGCGGCGCCCGCTCGGATCGAAGAACACCGGCTTTGACATTGTTGCAGGATCCTTGCGCATGCTCGGGCATCACAACACAAACTCGCGTTCCTGCCCGGCACCGCGATTGTCCGCATTGGCGGTTCATCGCTCTAGGCGATCACAAGTTTACCACGGCTGTCTGAATCATGAGAAAAAGTTCATGTTCGCGCCAAGGGCTGTCTGTGCACTCAAGAGGGCGAAGTGTGGCATAATTTTTTCGAAAATGGTCGGGGAGACAGGATTCGAACCTGCGACCCTCTGTTCCCAAAACAGATGCGCTACCAGGCTGCGCCACTCCCCGACACTATTCTCGAGCTTCGTCAAACTGCCCGTAACGCTGGCCAGAAACCCTGGTGGGCCCGGAGGGACTCGAACCCCCGACCTAGCCGTTATGAGCGGCCAGCTCTAACCAACT
>JAHEAW010000008.1 GCA_024642545.1 Erythrobacteraceae bacterium | reverse complement strand
TTAGGCAGAAATGCCGGGAAAGCAAATCTTGGCGAATTAAATTGCAGCCAGATGTTTCCCCTTTGGGCAAATTCTTCTACCGGTCGCGCCCATGAAACATGTCTCTGCCACGGCCCCTGTGCTCCGGCCATCCGATGCCTTGACCGGCGCACTCACTCTCGCTGATGTCCGAGCAGCTGCAGCCAGGATTGCCGGTGCTGTCGTGCACACGCCGACAATGCACAGCATTACCCTGTCGCAGATCACTGGCGCCGAGATCTGGCTGAAGTTTGAAAACCTGCAATTTACCGCAGCCTATAAGGAACGCGGCGCTCTCAACGCTTTGTTGCTACTTGATCAAGAGCGCCGCCAGCGCGGGGTGATTGCAGCGTCTGCGGGCAATCACTCACAAGGTCTCAGCTATCACGGGACGCGCCTCGGCGTGCCTGTGACCATTGTCATGCCTCGTACCACGCCCACCGTGAAAGTGATGCAGACCGAAAGCGTCGGCGGCAAAGTTGTGCTCGAAGGCGAGACATTTGATGAGGCCTATGCCCACGCGCGCAAGCTGGAACAGGAACTGGGCCTCACCTTCGTGCATCCATTCGACGATCCCGACGTGGCAGCAGGTGCCGGCACGGTCGCGCTGGAAATGCTCGAAGATACGCCAGATCTGGATTGCATCGTCACGCCAATCGGAGGCGGCGGGCTGATTTCGGGTATGTCGACCGTGGCCCGTGCGCTCAAGCCGGAAATGATGGTTTACGGCGTGCAGGCAGCCCTGTTCCCATCGATGTATGATAAGATCAAGGGCGCCAATCTGCCTTGCGGCGGGGATACGCTGGCTGAAGGGATTGCAGTCAAATATCCCGGTGAATTCACTGCCCGCGTCATTGCCGAGCGGGTCGATGATATTTTCCTGGTCGAAGAAGGATCGCTGGAAAAAGCGGTTTCGCTGCTGCTCCAGATTGAAAAGACCGTTGTCGAAGGGGCCGGCGCGGCTGGTCTGGCAGCCATCTTGGCGCATCCTGAGAAATTTGCCGGCCGCAAGATCGGCCTGGTCCTGTGCGGCGGCAATATCGATACCCGGCTGCTCGCTAATGTGTTGCTGCGCGATCTGGCCCGCTCAGGGCGGCTTGCCCGGCTCAGGATTACTCTGCAGGACCGGCCCGGATCGCTTTATAAGGTGATGAAGGAATTCGATCAGCATAACGTCAATATTATCGAGATTTATCATCAGCGGATTTTCACAAATCTGCCTGCCAAAGGCTTGATAACCGACATTGAATGCGAAGCGCGTGACCGCGAACAGCTCGATGCGCTGGTCAAGGCGTTGCGCAAGTCAGGCTATGTGGTCAACCCGGTCGAACTTGACTGAATTGGGCGTTGCAACGTCCCAACTGTGCAAAATAAGAATCGCTTAACCCTGATTCTTGGTTAAGGACCTTTTACTGCGCCGCGTGAACGGGCATAGTCCGGCTCTGTTCGCAAAGCACCGCGATTCACCTGTGAGAGGATTCTGCCCCGCCGTGACGGCTCCCGTTCGCTTCCCGAGATTTTTCGTTACGTCGCCTGCGCCGTGTCCCTATCTGCCGGACCGGAGCGAGCGGAAAGTGTTTACGGAACTCAAGGGCCCGCATGCGGACCAGCTCAACGAAGCGCTTGGCCGGATCGGATTTCGCCGAAGCCAGACAGTGGCTTATCGGCCCAGCTGCACCAATTGCAGCGCATGTGTATCGGTCCGTGTGGTGGCCGATGAGTTTGAACCTTCGGCAACCCAGCGGCGCAATATCCGGCGCAACAGCGATCTGGTGGCAACCGAATGCCGGCCGTGGGCGACAGAGGAACAATTCGAACTGTTGCAGCGTTATCTTGGTGTGCGTCACCCGGGGGGCGGCATGGCGTCAATGGATGACATCGATTATGCCGACATGGTGGAACACACCCCGGTAACCAGTACTGTTATCGAGTATCGTGAACCTTCCGATGGGTTGCAACCGGGGCGGCTTGTCGGCGCTTGTCTTACTGATCGGCAGGGTGATGGGCTGTCGATGATCTACAGCTTTTATGATCCCGAAAATGAGGCAAGAACCGGGCTTGGCAATTACATCATTCTTGACCACATTCGGCGGGCTGCCGAACAAGGCCTGCCCTATGTTTATCTGGGTTACTGGGTCGAAGGATCGGACCGCATGCGGTACAAGATCCGCTATCGCCCGATTGAACGCCTGTCCCGCGATGGTTGGCGCCGCTTGTCCAGCGAAGAGCAGGCAGAGCTTATTGCCAGCACGTCCGGCGCTGCTGCACGTGAGGTCGATGCTGTCTCCGGTTCTGCCAAGGATGGAACGCAGGGCCAATATAGCCTTTCTGAATAGGGTCAGCCCCCGGCTTTTGCTATTTGCGCTGATTGCCGCATCGCTGAGCGTGATGTCGGTGCCGCTCGTCGCACAGGACGTGCAAGCAGCCCCAAAGATTGAAGATATGATCCCCGATTCGGCGGTCAAAGATGCGGATAGCTGGGCCAAGCAAACCATACCCGTAGCGCAGGCCCCTCCAGCCCGGGACGATACTCCTCCGGATCAGGTTCTTACTCTGCCCGATCCGACCGCTGACCTGCCCCCTGTGACGCCGCTGACGAGCGATGATACAGCGCAATCCGCTGACGCTGCACCTGTGCAGAATGCTGCTGCCCAACCGGTGATTGCCGATGCCCGTCTGATTACCATCAGCAAGGAGCTGACACTCGCTTTTCCGCATGACGAAGCGCTGTTTCCAGTGCAGGCTGCCTTTGTTGACCGCTTCAAATCCCTGTCGACAATCCAGACGCTGGCTAAGGATGGCAATAATATCGCTCAGCTTGCTGCCAGGGCGCGCGAAGATGAGAAGCTGCTCCAGAGCCTGCTGCAGGTCTATGGATATTATAATGGGCAAGTAATTCGTTCAGTAGCAAGCGGCCGCAGGAGCGGGGCGGCACCATCGGTTCGATTCGATATCGTCCCGGGTGCGCGCTATCACTTCGGCAAGATTGACCTGGGCCAGTTGGATAAAGCGCCTGATTATCCGGCACTGCGAAGCACGTTCAAGATTGAAACGGGAGACCCGCTGTCGAGTGATGTGATTGTGGAGCAGCAGAGCAATCTGGGCACAGCTCTGGGCGAGAGCGGTTATCCCTTTGCGCAGATTGGGGAGCCGGAACTGCTGATTGATCACGATCGCATTGAAGGTGATCTGACGTTGGATGTACAGCCCAAAGGCAAATATGTGTTTGGCGAAGTGGTCAGCGACAAGCCACGCTTCCTTTCTGGCAAGCATCTGCAGACAATTGCGCGATTTGAACCGGGCGAGGCATTCAAGCGCAGCCTGATCCTTGATTTGCGGCGGGCGATCACGGCAACCGGGCTGGTTTCGACTGTGCTGGTCAAACCGCGCGAAGTGACGCCGCCGACGGCCAGCCAGCCGGGCGTGGTTGCCGTGGATGTCGCGCTGTCCAGGGCTCCGCTGCGGACTATTTCCGGGGCCATCGGTTATGGTACTGAGGAAGGAGTGCGTGTTCAGGCAAGCTGGGAAAACCGGAACCTGTTCCCGCCCGAAGGCTCCCTAAAAGTCAGGGGCATTGTCGGTACGCAGGAACAATTGGCCGGCGTTACTTTCCGCAAGAATAATTTTGGCGGGCGGGACCGGATCCTGACGGTTGATACCTATGCCAGTACGGTCAAGAACAATGCCTTCGATGCGCAGACAGTGGCGCTCGTCGCCACTTATGAACGGGTCTCAAACCTGTTGTTCCAAAAGCCTTTCAGTTGGGGCTTTGGACCAGAAATTCTGGCGACCTATGAGCGTCCGATTGCGATCAATGGCGTCTTGGAACCCCGGCAAGCCTATTTGATCGCTGGATTGTCCGCGCATGCATTGCTCGATTCCACTGACGACTTGCTTGATCCGGCCAAGGGATTTCGCCTTGGCGGGATGCTGTCGCCAGAAGTTTCGCGGACCATGGGAACGCAAAGTTTTTACCTGCGCAGCCAGTTTGACGCGAGCTACTACAGGCAGGTTACTCAAAAAGTGGTTCTGGCAGGTCGAATTCGTCTCGGCAGTATTCCAGGGACTGCGCTTGATGATATTGCCCCTTCGCAGCGCTTCTATGCTGGCGGAGGCAGTTCGGTGCGCGGTTATGGCTATCAATCGATCGGTCCGTTTGACGCGTCGGGCAATCCCACTGGCGGGCGATCATTGGCGGAGTTTTCGCTGGAAGCGCGGGTCAAGACGGGGCTGATGGGCGGCGCGGTTTCGGTTGTCCCATTCTTTGACGCTGGCACGGTTGGCGTTGATCCGATGCCGGACTTCAAAACGATCCGGTACGGGGCGGGTATCGGGATCCGCTATTATACAGACTTTGGGCCGATCCGGGTGGATGTCGGGACGCCGATTAACCCTGGTCCCAATGACAGCCGAATTGCTGTCTATGTTTCGCTTGGGCAAGCCTTCTGATGGCAGGGGGGCAGGCCAAGGATATGGTTGCGTCTGCGGTCAGGCGGTCGTTTCTGCGGCGCTGGATTGGCAAACGCTTGATGTCCGCACTGGTGGCCGTGCTGGTTCTCTTGGTTGCCGGAATGGCCGTGCTCAATTCGCCGATCGGCAAGCGTTTTATCGTCGATGAAATTGCCAAGGTTGCACCAGCATCGGGCCTGAAGGTGCGGATTGGCCGGATCGACGGCAATATCTACGGCCAGGCGACTTTCCACGACGTCAGACTGTTCGATCCGCAGGGCAAGTTTCTTGCAATTCCAGAGGTTGAGCTGGACTGGCGGCCTTTCAGCTGGTTGCTGCATGGGCTCGACATCCGCAAACTGGTGATCAAGCGCGGGCAGCTGGAGCGGCTGCCAAAACTGCTGCCCGGCGACCCTAATGCGCCGATATTGCCCAATTTTGATATTCGGATCGACCGGTTTGAAATTGACCACCTGACTGCCAGGCCCGGCGTTGCTGGCCCGCAGACGCATGTGATCAATCTGCTGGGGCAATCAGATATCCGCAAAGGGCGGGTGTTCTTCAAGACTGACGGCACATTGGGCACGCAAGACAAGCTGCATGCGCTGATCGATGCGGAGCCCGATGGCGACAAATTTGATGTCGATATCGATTACCGCGCGGCCAAGGACGGGGTGCTCGCCGGTCTGACCGGCGCGCAGGCCGCTTATGATGTAAGCATCACTGGTCATGGCACGTGGACCAAATGGCGCGGTGCGATGCTGGCGGACCGCGGCGCGCGGCGGGTTGCCTCGTTCAAGCTGACCAACGATGCCGGGCAATATGGCCTGATCGGTCAAGCTGACGGGGAAAGCATGCTGGGCGGGGTGCCGGGCAATGCACTGGGACGGCAGGCAGCGCTGGATGCCAGTGCGACCCTGGTCGGCAGTGTGCTGAACGGCAAGGCTACTCTGATCGGGCGCGGCCTGACCGCCAAGATGCAAGGCGCGCTTGATCTGGGGCGGAACCAAGCAAAGAATCTGGCTGTTAAAGCGCAGCTCACCGATCCAAATCTATTGGGTACCTACCAGAAGATCGATGGCGCAACGCTGAATGCCACTATGGACGGTCCGTTCAGCGATTTGCGTATTGCACATACAATCAGGATTGGCCGCCTTGCTCTGGGCAGCACCATTATCACTGATGTGGTGCAGAAAGGCACTGCGCGGCGCGGCGCGGACGGCTGGTCCCTGCCGCTTTCTGCTTCGGTTGAGCAAGTGGCAACGGGCGTATCTGCGCTCGACCCTGAACTGGTCAAGGGCCGGCTCGGTGGAATCATTCGCTTTGCAAAGCAACGGCTGACGTCTGACAATCTGACCATCGCCTTTCCGCGTGCAGATGCGCGGTTGGCGCTGCGCGGCGATCTGGCGCGCCGCGCGTGGTCGCTGTCCGGCCCGGTCAAGGTTGCCGGGGTGCCGCTCAACAATATTGGCGCGCTAACCGGCTCGGCGAAGGTCAGCTTTGCTGTCGCGGGCAAATCTCCGTGGAGCTTGCTGGCCGATTTTGACGCAAAGATACCGCAAGTCAGCAACCCAACTCTGGCCAATCTGGCCGGACCGGCCATCGCCCTGCGCGGCGGCGTGACTGTGAACAGCGCCGGGCCATCTCAGCTACGCCGCGTAGCGATTGGCGCAAGCAATCTCTCGCTTGGGCTTTCGGGCAGCTTTGGCGGCGGCGCTGCGTCTGTAGCGGGCAAAGGTAAGCAGGCCCAATATGGCAATTTCACTGTGCAGGCAGGGCTCACGCAAAAAGGCCCCAATGCCGTGCTGGTCTTTGCCATGCCCGTGCCCGCCGCCGACCTTGCCAATGTCCGCATCGCCATTGCACCGTCCGCGCAAGGTTTTGCGATTGATTCCACTGGCGATTCTGCGCTTGGCCCGTTCAAGGGGCGGCTGGGCATTTCGCAGCCGGCTGGCGGCCCGGCGCGGATCGCGATTGAACAGTTCAATATCTGGAAGACTTCGGTAACAGGTGTTGTCACCCTTGACCGTGCCGGGGCGGCTGGAAAGCTCAACCTGTCAGGGGGCGGACTATCAGGCACGATCGGGATTGCCCCGCAGACAGGTGGTCAAGCGGTGGACCTGAACCTCACGGCGCGCAATGCGGTGTTTGGCGGCGCAATCCCGATATCGGTCGCCAAGGCTGATATTGTCGGGACCGGCAAATTCGCTTCGGCTGACACAGCTTCTCCAGCGCGCAATAAGATCAGCGGCAGTATTTTTGCGCAAGGGCTTGGCTATGGCAGGCTGTTCGTAGGACGACTGGCGGCCAAGGTTGACCTGACCAATGGCGAAGGCACTGTCACAGGTTCGCTCAGTGGACGTCGTGGCAGCCGTTTTGATCTGCAATTGAACGCCAATATCGCGCATGACCGGATGGCTGTGGCGGGGCAGGGTGAGTTTGCCGGGCGCAAGATCAGAATGCCGCGCCAGGCTGTACTTTTGCGGCAGGAAATGGGTGGCTGGCAGCTTGAACCGACGCAGATTTCCTATGGTCGGGGCATAAGCATTGCCGCAGGCAGTTTTGGCGGAGGCGGGCCAACCAGGGCGCATATCCAGCTTGCCAATATGCCGCTGTCGTTGGTCGATATCGCGTTTGCCGACACAGGCCTGGGTGGGACCATTTCCGGACTGGTGGATTTTGAGGCCATGCCGGGTCAGGCGCCATCGGGAACCGCGCAAGTCAAGGTAAAGGGACTGACCCGGTCTGGGTTGGTGTTGTCATCGCGTCCTGTGGACGTGTCGCTGCTGCTGCGATTGGCACCAGGTCAGCTGGATGCAGGCGCAGCGTTTCAGGAAGATGGCAAGACGCTTGGCCAGCTTCAGGGGCGGATCAGCGGGCTGCCTGCCGACGGGCCGCTGATCGCGCGGCTTCAGGCAGGCCAGCTGCTTGCCCGGTTACGATATGATGGGCCAGCCGATGCCATGTGGCGGCTCGCGGCGGTGGAAGCGTTTGATCTCACCGGTCCCTTGACCATCGCTGCTGACATGACCGGTTCGTTGGCTGATCCGCGGGTCAAAGGATCTGTTTCAAGCGATGATTTGCGCGTGCAGAGTGCGCTTTCAGGGACTGACATCAGCAATGTGACCGCGCGCGGCGATTTTGCCGGGTCGCGGCTGCAGCTGCGCAGCTTTAGCGGGAAGGCCGCCAATGGCGGCAGTGTGGTGGGTAGCGGCACGATCGACTTCCTTGATATTGGCACGCGCGGCCCGCAGATTGACCTGAAGATTGCAGCGAAAAACGCCAATCTTCTGAATACTGGCGGGCTCGATGCGACCGTTACCGGGCCGCTGCGACTGATTTCCGACGGGGTGGGCGGCACAATTGCCGGTCGGCTTGAGGTTGATCGGGCCAGCTGGCGTTTGGGCACAGCGGCAGAAGCTGCGCAATTGCCGCAGATCAGGACCACCCAGATCAACGCACCAGCTGACATCGGACCAGTCACTGTCCGCCGCAAACCCTGGCGCTATTTGATTGACGCGCATGCCGCGAGCCGGGTTGATGTGAAGGGCATGGGCCTCGACAGCGAATGGTCGGCCGATATCAAGCTGCGCGGGACGACTGCTGAGCCAAGGATGGGTGGGCGCGCCGATGTTATTCGTGGGGCCTATAGTTTTGCCGGGACGCGGTTCAATCTATCGCGCGGCAAAATCGAATTTGATGTGAACGGACCGATTGATCCCCGGCTCGACATACTGGCAGAAACCTCTGTCACGGGTCTGGATGTGTCAGTGACCGTGAAAGGCAATGCGCTGCGGCCAGAGATTGCCTTCACATCCAATCCTGCTCTGCCGGAGGAGGAGATTCTTGCCCGGTTGCTGTTTGGCGGTTCGATTACTCAGCTTTCTGCCACTGATGCCCTGCAATTGGGGGCCGCTCTGGCAAGCCTGCGCGGCGGGGCCGGGGTCGACCCGATCAACAAGCTGCGCACCGCCATCGGGCTTGACAGGCTACGGATCGTCAGCGCCGATCCGGCGCTTGGGCGCGGCACTGGCGTAGCGCTGGGCAAGAATATTGGCCGCCGGATCTATGTTGAAATCATCACTGACGGGCGCGGGTACAGCGCATCGCAGGTTGAGTTCCGGATAACCGGCTGGCTGGCCCTGCTGGGCAGCGTGTCAACCGTGGGCCGCCAAAGCGTGCTGGCCGAAATCAGCAAGGATTACTGAGCCTTACCGGTACTGGCATAGAGCCGCGCTTCTGCTGCACGCCGCCGCGTCAATCCTGCCAGAACTCTACCTCCGGCCCGGTTCCAGCGGGTAAACTCCCGTGCTGCGCCCACATAATCGCCTGCGATGTGGCGCTTTGTCAGCGTCGCACGAGCTACCGCGCCGGTGTTGTAATGAAAGCAGACCAAAGCATCGAACTGCATCTGTGTGGTCGCTGCACTGCCAAGCGCCGCCCGCACCTGCGCGCTAAAGCGCTGCAAATCGCGCGCAAGACGCGCATCGCATTGTTGCTGCGTCCAGACTGTCTCTGGCGTTATGTCTCCGCCGGTTGCGCCCCAGCCAATGGTCCACGGCGCGCCGCCGGTAGCGGGATCAGGATACGCTTCGAACTGCCCGTCATTTCGCCGCAGGGCGCAGCCTTCAAACTGCTTTATCAAATTGGTCCCTGCGTCGGCGATTGTCAGGACCGGCGGCTCTGACCCCGAGACACTTGCATCAGCCGCCTGGTCCAGTGCGTTGTCGATCTGATCAACCTCGCCTTGCTGCAAGCCGCGCCCGATCAAGTGCCGGACGACATCAAAAATCGGTTTGCGGTTCACAAGGGGCCTCGCGCGAGCTGATTCGGGCCACCGCAACTAGGCCAGCACAAGGCCTGTAGGACAGGATAAAACTGCGTTCGTATCAGATCACGCAGTTGCACAGACAAAGGGCGCCCGGATTGCTCCGGACGCCCTTCCTCGGTGAACCGTGTCTGGCCTGGATCAGGCGCTGTAATACATGTCGAATTCGACCGAACTGGGAGTGGTTTCCCAGCGGCTGACTTCTTCCCACTTCAGCTCAGCATAAGCGTCGATCTGTTCTTTCGAGAAAACGTTGCCTTCGAGCAGGAATTCGTAATCGGCATCAAGCGCTTCGAGTGCTTCGCGCAGTGAACCGCATACAGTTGGAACTTCGGCCAGCTCTGCCGGCGGCAGATCATACAGGTTCTTGTCCATGGCTTCGCCCGGGTGGATCTTGTTCTTGATCCCGTCGAGACCGGCCATCAGCAGCGCTGCATAAGCAAGATAAGGGTTGGCCATCGCATCGGGGAAACGGAATTCCACGCGCTTGGCCTTTTCGCCTGCACCATAGGGAATACGGCAAGAGGCTGACCGGTTGCGCGCCGAATATGCGAGCAGCACAGGTGCTTCAAAACCGGGCACCAGCCGTTTGTAGCTGTTGGTGGTCGGGTTAGTGAAAGCATTGAGTGCCTTAGCGTGCTTGATCACGCCGCCGATGTAATAGAGGCACATGTCGGAGAGACCCGCATAACCATTGCCGGCAAACAGCGGCTTTTTTCCCTCCCAGATCGACATATGGGTGTGCATGCCCGACCCATTATCGTCCTTGATCGGCTTGGGCATGAAAGTGGCGGTCTTGCCATAAGCATGGGCGACCTGGTGAACCACATATTTGTAAATCTGCATCCGGTCAGCGGTTTCCACCAGCGTGCCGAAGGTCAGGCCCAGCTCGTGCTGCGCGGCGGCAACTTCATGGTGATGCTTGTCGCAAGGCAGGCCCATTTCGAGCATGGTGGAGACCATTTCGCCGCGGATATCCATGCAACTATCAACCGGCGCAACCGGGAAATAGCCGCCTTTTACGCGCGGACGGTGGCCCATGTTGCCGCCATCATATTCGCGGCCGGTATTTGTGGGCAGTTCGATATCATCGATTTTGAAGCCCGAACCAGCGTAGCCATCTTCAAAGCGGACATCGTCGAACATGAAGAATTCAGCTTCAGGCCCAACATAAATCGTGTCACCAATGCCGGTCGATTTCAGGAAGGCTTCCGCGCGCTTAGCGGTTGAGCGTGGATCGCGGCTGTAAAGTTCGCCGGTCGAAGGTTCTACCACGTCGCAGAAAATGACCATCATCGGCGTTGCGCTGAATGGGTCAAGGTAGACTGCTTCCAGATCCGGTTTCAGAATCATGTCCGATTCATTGATTACCTTCCAGCCTGCGATCGACGAACCGTCAAACATCAGGCCATCGTCCAGCTCATCTTCACCCATGACGCCAGCGCACATGGTCAGATGCTGCCATTTGCCCTTGGGATCGGTGAAACGCAGATCCACCCATTCGATTTCTTCGTCTTTGATTTGCTTGAGGACTTCTTTCGCAGTCGTCATGTTATTTCCTCTTGGAATTGAAGGGGTGGATTAAAGTAACCGGAACAGCCCGCCCCTTGGGGCTGTCCCGTAAAGCGAATTAAATTGCGTCGTCATCCTTTTCACCGGTCCGGATGCGGAGCGCGCTCTCAATCGATGAAACGAAAATCTTGCCGTCGCCGATTCTGCCCGTTTGGGCCGCAGCTGCCACGGCTTCCACCACGCTTTCGGCGATGGCATCACTGACAATCACTTCCAGCTTAACCTTGGGCAGGAAATCCACGACATATTCAGCGCCGCGATACAGCTCGGTATGACCCTTCTGACGCCCAAAACCCTTTGCTTCAGTAACGGTGATCCCGGAAACGCCGATTTCATGCAGGGCCTCTTTGACCTCGTCCAGCTTGAACGGCTTGATGATCGCTTCAATCTTTTTCACGTCTCATTGCCCCTGCGGTTTCAACCGGTCATGCCTTTGCATGCCGGAATGCCTGTGAGATGCCTCGCGCGCTTTCATCCAAGAATCGTGCCAAGGTATGTGCGGTGCAGCGTAGACCAAATAATCTCGCTACCAAAGCCTGCATTTGCTGGCTTTTCTTCGCAAACGCAGCATCACCGCAATTGGCGTGATGCCCGATCGAAATTTCACTTGCTCAAAAAGCGGGCGAGCCATGCCTAATTTTGAGGCAGTCAAGGACTCAGAGAAGTCAGTGCGAGGCTGTCTGTCTCGGGTAAACCGGCCATCAGATTGAGCGATTGCACGGCTGCGCCACTGGCGCCTTTGCCCAGATTATCGAGCAGTGCGACAAGCCTTGCCTGCGTTCCATCCGAACCGGCAAAAACGTACAGCTGCATACCGTCCCATGGCGCAGCGCTCTTGCGCAGCAGCAGTTCGCCGGGCGGGCTGTCAAAGGGGGCCACAGTTACGACGGCTGACCCGGCGTAAAATTCATCCAGTGCGGCATGCAGTTGCCGCGCACCAGGGCAGCCGGGCAGGTCATCCAGGGCAAGCGGAACATCAACCGCCATGCCGCGATGGGTATCGACCACAGCGGGCGAAAACAGCGGTGTCCTGGTGAGTTTGGCATAGGCGCGCATTTCGGCCAGATGCTTGTGGCCCAGCTCCAGTCCATAGCCCCGCCAGGCAATGGTCGGGTCCTGTTCGAATCGGTCAATCAAAGCATTCCCGCCGCCCGAATAGCCGGACACAGCGTTCATGGCATAAGGGATATCTGCAGGGAGCAATCCGACCTGAACCAGCGGCGCAATCAGCGCAAGGAAGCCGGTTGGGTAACACCCCGGATTGGCCACCCGCATCGCCGAGGCAATGGTGCTGCGTCCAATCAGTTCAGGAAATCCATAGGTCCAGCCGCCCGCAGTGCGGTGCGCGGTTGAGGCATCGATGACCCGCGTGTGTGGGTTTTCGATCAGTGCCACTGCTTCTCGGGCGGCATCGTCGGGCAGACACAGAATGGCAAAATCGCACGCATTCAACGCATCCCGGCGGGCGGCAGTGTCCTTGCGCAGCCTGTCAGGCAAAGCGAGCAGCGAAAACTCTGGCCGCGCGCCCAGCCGGTCACGAATTTCAAGCCCCGTGGTGCCAACCGCGCCATCAATGAAGACGGTTGCAGCCATCCGGCTGGTCACTGCTTGTCAGCGCAAAGCTGGTCGATTGGCACATAGCCTGACGGCCCTTCCGGACCGAGGCAGCCCCATGCCCAGGAACCCTCGATGTCGAGGACTTCAAATCCGCTTCCTGCCGCAAGGCTTGTGACCGTTTCATCGTCGCTGTGCGGATGCAGTTTCAAGGCCGCTCCGGCTGGCCCAACCCGGAAAGGCTGCGGGACCACATAATGTGTGACCAGAAATTTACTGGCGAGGGCAATATGCGCCAAATCGCCGCGAATTGGCAAGGTGCCGGGTGCTGGACGGACAACCGGTCCACCCAGGCCAAGCCCGCCAGGTAATTCATAGGCGCCAATCTTAGTCACTTGCGATCCATGCCCCACTTCTTCCGCACCTGCGGACCCCCGACCTGCGGGGATTGGAGCGCTTATACGCTAGAGACCTTTCCGGCAAGTTTCACGCCTTTTTGCCATCCATTTTGCTGAACCGTTTTTGCAGCATCCGGAAACTGGCGCGCAATCCATAAGCTGCACCGCCTTTGGGGCGGCCCGGCTTGGCGACCGGTCGCCACGCGAATGTGTCAAAATGCGCCCAATCGATGGGCGCCCCATTCATGTGACTGCCCACGAATTTGTCGAGGAACAGCCCGGCGACGCTGGCTCCGGCGAAGGAATTATTGTGCGAATTATTGGTGTCGGCAATGTCAGACTTTAGCCACTCGGCATAGGCTTCAGGCAAGGGCATACGCCACGGCGGATCATCACATTCAGCACCTGCATCAAGCAGGGCCTGCGCAGTTTCATCACGGCGCGTCATCAGCGCTGGGTAATCTGGCCCCAGCGCAACGCGGGCAGCGCCGGTGAGCGTGGCAAAGTCGATAATCAGTTCGGGAAATTCTTCGCTCGCCTTGGCCAGTGCATCGCCCAGAACCAGCCTGCCTTCGGCATCGGTATTGCCGATTTCAACAGTCAGCCCCTTGCGCGTTTGCAACACGTCTCCGGGACGAAATGCGTTGCCCGATATGGCGTTTTCCACGGCGGGGACGAGCAGATGCAGCCGGACCGGCAAGTGCATCTGCATGATCAGATCGGCCAGGGCCAGGGCATGGGCAGCGCCGCCCATATCCTTCTTCATCAGCAGCATTCCGGCAGATGATTTGACGTCCAGACCGCCCGAATCGAAACATACGCCTTTGCCCACGATTGCCAGGCGTGGGTGCTTGTCATTGCCCCATTCCAGTTCGATCATGCGCGGGGCATGGCTGCGGCCTGCCGCGCGGCCAACTGCATGAACCATCGGAAACTCCCGTTCCAGCGGGTCGCCCTTGGTCACCGTCAGTTTGGCACCGTGATCTTTGGCTAGCTTGGCTGCGATATTCTCCAGCGCGGCAGGCCCCATATCTTCAGCGGGCGTATTGACCAGATCACACACCAGATTGACTGCGCGGGCTTCTGCCAGAGCCTGATCAATCGGCTTGACTTGCTTGGAGAGCAGGATGCGCGGGCCGATCGGTTCTACATCAGACTTGTAGCGATCAAAGCTGTATTGCGCCGTTTGCCAGCCAAGGATTGCTGGCCCCGGATCAGCGCCCGCCAAGCGATAGATGCCAGCTGGTAGCGCCTCGGCCAATTTGCCAAGGCACCAAGTGGATAAACGCTGAAGATCGGCAACGCCGCCAACTGCGAACCAGCCATCGCCGTCAGGGACGATCCCGACCTGAAAAACGCCGCCTTCGAATTTTTGCGCAGCCAGTGCAGCGCGCTGGCCGCCCGACAGGGCCTTGACCCAGCTGGCGAAGGTGTCCTTAGTTGTCAGGTGAACGGTGATCGCATCCTGTCCGCGATCGGCTTGAATCAAATCAGGTGTAATGCTCATGAGAAAGCCTTTACACACCATTATGAGGCTGTGACGAGGAGAATTTCGATGCTTGCGCGCGTGTCTGTATTGGCCCTGATTACGAGCGTGGCTGCATGCTCGTCCCCGGCTGACATGAAGCAGGCGGCAGGCGCGCAGGCGGAAGATAGCCCAGCATCTGTCCAGGGCTCACCGGCTGCTCCTCCCGTGCAGGTTACCCCGCAGGCGAGCGCGGTGCCTCCGTCCGGCAATAAGGAAATGGCTCTTCGGGCAAGCGCCAATGCTCCAGACGCACAGGCCAAGGCAAACCCCTCTGCCGAAGCGGTCAAGGACCGGACCGATCTCTATCTGTTCAGATATAACTACCCTGCCGCCGCAGCTGCAATCCCTGCACTTGCCGCTGCGCTGGACCGGCGGGCCGCAGCAGCCAAGGCAGAGCTTGTAACAGGCGCTGAAAAAGACCGGAAAGTGGTCGAAGAATCGGGTTTCCCCTACAATCCGCACAGCTTCTCGCAAAAATGGAAAGTCGCTGCCGACCTTCCAAACTGGATAAGCCTGACCGGCGCATTTTCATCTTATGCGGGCGGTGCGCATGGTAATTTCGGGGTCACTTCGCTGGTGTGGGACAAGCAAGCAGGCAAGGCGCTAAGGGGCGTTGACCTGTTTATCTCTGCGCCCGCTTTGAACGAGGCAATCAGCCAGCGCTATTGCAAGCAGCTCAACCTCAAGCGCGCCCAAAAGAGCGCGGCGGCACAGCCGGATAATGCGGGTCCCGATGCCTTTGCAGAGTGCCCCAATGTGACTGAACTTACCGTCATCCCCGGCTCTGCTGGCGGGCGAAAGTTTGACCGGATCGGCTTTTACGCCGGGCCCTATGTCGCCGGTTCATACGCCGAGGGCGGCTACGAAGTGACGCTGGAGATGGACAAAGCGATTCTGGGAGCGGTCAAACCTGAATTTCGTAGCGCCTTTCGCGCCGTGCGCTAAGCCCTCGCAATTCTGCGCCCGGATCGCTAGATGGTTCGCATGACAGAATATCAGATGATCGAAGATACCGGCACCGTGCTGCGCGACGGGACCATCAAATTGCATGGGCCGGAAGGTTTTGCAGGTATGCGCCGTGCTGGCCAGTTGGCGGCCGACATTCTTGATACGATGGCGGATCTGGTCAAGCCGGGCGTCACCACCGCCGAACTGGATGATGTGGTGCGCCAAATGACGCTGGCGGGCGGTGCAGTTCCTGCAACGCTGGGCTATCGCGGTTACACCCATAGCTGCTGCATTTCGATCAACCATGTGATCTGCCACGGCATTCCGTCAGACAAAGCGCTGAAGGACGGGGATATCGTCAATATCGATGTCACCCCGCTGCTTGATGGCTGGCATGGAGACAGCAGCAGAATGTATCTGGTGGGTGATGTGCCGCTGAAAGCGCGCAAGCTGGTCGATGTGACGTATGAATGCCTTATGCTGGGGATTGAACAGGTTAAGCCCGGTGCGCGGTTGGGCGATATTGGTGCGGCGATCGAAGCGCATGCACGGACGCATCGTTATACCACGGTGCGCGAATTTTGCGGGCATGGTCTCGGCCGATTGTTCCATGATGCGCCCGAAGTGATCCATGCAGCAAGGGCCGGGACCGGGCCGGAACTGCGACCGGGCATGTTCTTTACCATTGAGCCGATGATTAACGCGGGCAAGCCATGGGCCAAGGTGCTCAGCGATGGCTGGACTGCGGTGAGCCGCGATAAGTCGCTTTCCGCCCAGTTTGAACATTCGCTGGGCGTGACCGAGACCGGCGTGGAGATTTTCACCAAGAGCCGCAAGGGCCTAGATAAGCCGCCTTACAGCTAGGACTCGCGCGCTGACCGGATAGCGGCACCGCCCGCAAAGGGCGCGACTGCGACCAGGAACAGGCTGATCGCGCCTGCCAAAGCAACACCGGCAAAATCGGGCCGCGCCAGACTGCCTGCCCCGAAAATCAGAATCGGCACGGCGAGAGGGATCAGCAGCAGCCCCGACAGCGCCGCCCCGCCGCGCAGGCCAGCAGTCAAAGCGGCAATCATGACGCCAATCGCCGCCAGGCCAGGGGTTCCGGCCAGCAAGCCAAGCAGCAGCTTGCGCACAATCATGCCATCCAGAGATAGCAAGGCAGCAGCAGGCAGGGCAGCAAGCAAAAGCAGCGGTGCGAAGCTGAGCCAATGTGCCGCCATTCGCACGGCGAGCGCCAGTTCCTCTGCGATACCGCGCAGCGCCAATTGATCGAACACCCCCTGTTCCAGATCTGCGCCAACCAGGCGGTCAAGCGGCAGGATACTTGCTAGCAGGGCCGCAACCCAGATCACGCCGCCCCCCGTCCGCGCCAGCAAGGGCGCGTCTGGCCCGACCGCAAAGGGAAACAGCATTGCGACCGCGAGGAAAAACAACAGGGGTAGAAATGTTCCGCCTTGGCGTCCGCCGGGTAGCAGCAGCGAAAGATCGCGCCAGAGCAACCTGACAATCACCGCGCATATTCCGTCAGATCGACATTAGTGCGCGCAGGCAAAGTAATCGCTTGATGCGATGCGGCGATCGCGATTCCGCCAGCAGCGCAATGCCCCGCTATCAATGCCTCGATCATGGAAACGCCGTCCTGATCGAGCCCATTGAGCGGTTCATCCAATAGCCAGATATCGGCTTGCTGGCCGAGCAATCGGGCCAGTGCTGCGCGCTTCGTCTGGCCGGTTGACAGGAAGCGCACAGGAACATCGAGCAAATCGGACAGCCCCAGCGTTTCGATCTGCTCTTCTCGGCCGATTGGCGGCAAACCATCGAGCCCGCTCCAGAAGGCCAATGCACTGCCCAAGGGCGCCTGCGGGTCGAGCGCAGATTTCTCTCCTAGCAGGGCGATTGACCCGCGCCGGGAAACCGTTCCGCCAAATGGGCTAAGCAGGCTGCCCAGCAGGCGCAGCAGGCTGGTTTTGCCGATCCCGTTAGGGCCTGCGATATGGCATGCACCGCCTGCCGCTATTTCAAGATTGAGCCCGCGAAAGAGCAGCCGGTCGCCCCGGCGGCAGGCAAGGTCATGAGTAACGAGATGGCAGGGTTGCATCATGTGGCGCGATAGGGGAAAGCGCAGGACCTAACAAGCAGTGCAGGGATCAGGGAAACATCATAATGGCGATCACGCAATTGACTGAAAACGAACGCGCTGCTGCACTGGCTGATTTGGCTGGCTGGTCGCTGGTACGCGAAGGACTGGCGATTGAGCGCACATTCACGTTTGGCAATTTCGTCGAAGCGTTCGGATTCATGAGCAGCGTCGCCTTGCTTGCAGAAAAGGCTGACCACCATCCTGAATGGTTCAATGTCTATAACCGGGTCGAGATTACGCTTACCACGCACGATGCGGGCGGGCTTTCTCAGCGTGATATTGCACTCGCCAAAGCGGTCGAGGCGCTGCTCTAAACCCGTCGCTTATTGGCCCAGTACACGGCTGCTGCTGCGCATTTGCTTACGCAGCTTACCCGGCATCCAGCGCACGCCGAATGCCAGCCTGCGAGCAGTCTTGCCCACCAGCGTATGCAGCTTTTCGCCGTGCACAGCGTCCCACGCCGCTTGTGCGACTTCCACTGCCGGAGTAATTTCCAGCCCTGCTTCCATTACGCGGTCACGGATCGGTTCGTTTGACCCTTGGTTGGGGGAGTGTTCCAATAGGGGGGTATCGATGAAGCCGGGCATCAGTGAATGGACCTTGATCCCCTCTTCGGCCCATTCGCCGTCCAGCGCCTCGGTAATACCGCGCACTCCGAATTTCGTGGCACAATAGACCGATGTTCCAGGGCTTCCGACGATACCGGCGGCGCTCGCAGTGTTGAGCAGGCAGCTGCCTGGCGCAGTCTTTTTCAGATGCGGATGAGATGCCTGCGCGCCAAACAACACCCCCTTGAGGTTGATATCGAGGCAGCGAGTGATTTCTTCTTCGGTATTGTCGATGACCGATCCGCCCAGCGGGATTCCGGCATTATTACAAACAACGTCGATCCGCCCGCCTGCCGCTGTTGAAAAGGCATTCAGCGCTTCGTCCCATGCGGCGCGGTCGCGGACATCGAATTTATGGGCATAGGTAAACCCGTTACCGATCAATTCCTGGGTTTTGGCCATACCCGCGCTATCAATGTCACCCAGCCCGACAAACCAGCCGCGATCAGCGAAATAGAGTGCGATTGCCTGGCCAATGCCAGAGCCGCCACCGGTGATGAAGATTGCCTTTTTGCCTGACACGAAATCGCTCTCCTGATGGATTGTGTTGTTTGTCCCTAGCGGCGCATTGCCGACCTGTCAGCAGCTTTGCTGTGGCCGCGGCGTCAAGGCTTCAGAGCGCAGGATTATTGTAACAATGCCAGGTAAAGATCGCGATGGCACCGCGATGTGGCCGCCAGGCTTCTGCCATCGCGCGGGTCTGCTTCTCGTCGGGCCGTTCGGGCAGGCTTAATATTTTGTGCAAACCGGCCATTACTGCCAGATCGCCTGCAGGCCAGATGTCGGGGCGGCCTTCGGCAAACAGCAGATAGATTTCCGCCGACCACCGCCCGATTCCCTTGATCCTGGTGAGCTCGGCAATTGCTTCTTCGTCATCCTGCGGCAAATTATCGAGGCATAATTCGCCGCCGCTGACCAATTCGCACAGCGACCGGGCATATCCCTGCTTCTGGCGTGAGAGGCCGCAGGCGCGCAACGTGCCGAAATCCCTCCCCAACAATGTTTCAGGGGCCATATCTGAACCCAGCTCCTGCTCCAGCTTGCTCCACACAGAGGCCGCCGCTGCTACGCTGACTTGCTGGCCGACAATGGTTCTGAGCAAGGTCTGGTACCCTTTCGGCCTGATCCTTGGTTCAGGGTAATGTGCGGCGTTCAATGCTTGCCCGAATGCCGGTTCAATCGCTGCCACATGATCGATTCCCTGCTTGATCTGTGCAGCGCTCAAACCCATCCACGTTTCCTTCAACTCTTGCCAAAATCGCAGCCACGCCTTAGCAGCCCGCTCAAAGGGCCGACAGGCGGAAATAACACAGGAACTGCTCACTATGCCAAAGTTGATCGTCGTCAATCGCGCAGGAGAAGAATCGACCATTGAAGTGGGCGATGGCCTGACCGTGATGGAAGCCATTCGCGACAATGGTTTTGATGAACTGCTTGCTCTGTGCGGCGGGTGCTGTTCCTGCGCGACCTGCCATGTACATGTCGACCCTGTCTTTGCTGGCAAGCTGCCTTCAATTTCCGAAGATGAGGATGATCTGCTCGAGAGTTCCGACCATCGGGCAGCGACCTCACGCCTGTCGTGTCAGGTGCCGTTTACGAGCGATCTGGACGGACTTCGGGTCACCATCGCCCCGGAAGATTGAGTTCTGGACCGGCAAGCGGAATTGCGTTGAAGCGCGATTTGACCGGGCCTAGGCCTTATGCATGATTTTTTCTGCACCACGCGCTGACAGCCTTGAGTTGATTGGCAACACGCCCTTGGTATTGCTGCAGGGGCCAAGCGAAGCGGCCGGCTGCGAAATCTGGGGCAAGTGCGAATTTGCCAACCCCGGTGCTTCGGTCAAGGACAGGGCGGCGCTGTACATTGTTCGCGATGCTGAGGAGCGCGGTCTGCTGAAACCGGGCGGAACGATTGTCGAAGGCACAGCGGGCAACACCGGTATCGGGCTGGCGCTGGTGGGCAATGCGCGCGGCTATCGCACAATCATCGTGATGCCGGAAACGCAGAGCCGTGAAAAGATGGACACGTTGCGGGCGCTGGGGGCGGAGCTGGTATTAGTACCTGCCGCGCCCTTTTCCAATCCTGGTCACTTCGTCCATACCTCGCGCCGACTGGCAGAGGAAACCGAAGGCGCAATCTGGGCCAATCAGTTTGACAATACCGCCAATCGCAAAGCTCATATTGACGGAACCGCTGCAGAATTGTGGGACCAGATGGAAGGCCGGATTGATGGCTTTACCTGTGCCGCGGGAACGGGCGGAACAATTGCCGGTGTCGGTATGGGCCTTAAGGAACGGGACGAGACTATCTGTATTGCGCTGAGCGATCCGCATGGCGCGGCGCTGTATAATTACTACGCGCACGGTGAATTGAAATCCGAAGGTAGTTCGGTGGCCGAAGGTATCGGGCAGGGGCGCATAACCGGCAATCTGGAAGGTGCGCCGATCGACACGCAGTTTCGAATTTCCGACGAGGATGGCCTCCATTGGGTTGAGCGGCTGCTGCAGGATGAAGGGCTGTGCCTTGGCCTTTCTTCCGGGATCAATGTGGCCGGCGCGATTGAACTGGGCCGCAAACTGGTCGCCGAAGGGCGCGAAGAGCCACGCGTTGCGACGATCTTGTGCGATACTGGCTTTCGCTATCTTTCAACCATCTACAATGCGCAGTGGATGGAGAGCAAAGGGCTGTCGCCACTCCCATGGCTGCGCAGCTGACGCGCGTCTTTGATTGACTGCAGCGTCAGAGCGGCTAGCCTGCAGCGATGGCCATTAATTCGATACTCCCCAGCCAGAAACCTGCCTTGACCGAGGCTGAGGAAAACGCCGTTCAGGCGCATACATCTGGCCTGCGGTCCGAAGCCATGCAACGCCTGCAGATTGGCCTTTCGGGCATTGCGGGCATGTTGCTGTTGATCGGCCTGGCGCAGGTCATTTTTGACAAGGCCAAGCAAACTGACGCGGCAACGGTCCCTGCAGCAGCGCCGACGGTGTCGCCTTCTGCTGTAGTAGCCAAGCAGAGCGATCCGCTGGTTGAGGCAGGCGTCGTGCCGGACCTGCCTGCTGACCCGTCGACGCAGACGGTGCGAGAGACCGCAGTGGTGCCAGAGCAAGGGACGCCTGCGTCCGCGCCATAAGACGGCGCAAATCTGCAAGATTTGAACCTTCCACGCACGGCGAATCGTGCCTGTTCACACAAGCAAAGCCGGATCCGGGGATTTTACGGGATCACGGATTGATATTTGCAAGTCCTGCCAGTGAAAGCCCCATGATTCAGTGCATTTACGGAAATATACTCGAAAGGCTTCGCGGTGCTGCGACATCTAAATTAAGAATATTAATATTTATAAATCATATACTTAACGACTTTTCCCGCAAAATCCCTTAATTTTCCCTTCCATCCCTGTATGCGGCGCGGTAATACCTTCGTTCATCGGACAGGTCGTCTCGTGCTGCATCCCATTTCGCGGGGTGAGCCACCCATGTTTGCGCGTGGGTGGAAGCGGAGAAGGCGTGTTCTCGGCGGGGTCCTTGGGGAAGGGGATTGGGGTAAGTGTCTGGCGCGGATTTTGGCGGTTATAGTGGACAGGCTTTTTCGCCCGCCGGCGATAAGGGCCGGTTCGTTTTGCCGCCGCTATTCCGTAAGGCGGTAAAGGAATCTTCTGCTGGTCGCATCCTTTGCCTTGCCAAGCATGACCGCTGGAATTGCCTGACCGGCTTTGGCCTCTCGCGTCGTAGCGAACTTGATATGCAGCTTGACCGGGAAGAAGAAATGTCTCTGCGCGCCGACCGTGATTTTGACCGGGAAACGCGCGCCAACCAGCTGTTCGGCTTTCTGGAATTGCCTTTCGATGACAGCGGCCGGTTCGTCATGCCTGACCATTTGCGCAGCCTCGCCAATGTCGAAGATGGCCTCTATTTCAATGGCGCGGGCCGATTCTTCACTATCTGGAACCCTGCAGAACTTGCCAAAATGGGTGATGATTGGGCGGCGGCCAAAGCGGCTTGCAATAATCTGCTGGCTGAGGCCGATGCCAAGGCGCGCAAAGCATGAGCGTTGCCCCGAACCCTTCCCCGCATGTACCCGTTCTGATGCATGAAGCTGTCGCTGCGCTCTCTCCGGCACAGGGCGATGTGATGGTCGATGCGACCTTTGGGGCAGGCGGCTATACCCGCGCACTGCTTGATGCCGGGGCCACCGTTCACGCCTTTGACCGCGATCCCGATGCAATCCGCGCCGCAAGCAAATGGCCCGAAAGCCGCGAAGTTCCGCCTCGTCTGGTGCTGCATGAACGGCGCTTTTCCGAAATGGCGGCAGTGCTGGCCAATGCCGGGATCGATCAGGTTGACGGGGTGGCAATGGACATAGGCGTCTCCTCGATGCAGCTTGATCAGGCGGAGCGCGGCTTCGCCTTTTCTGCCGATGGCCCGCTCGATATGCGGATGAGCCAGGCTGGCGAAAGTGCTGCAGACTTCCTCAACACCGCGCCAGACGATGCGATCGCCGATGTACTTTATACCTATGGGGAAGAGCGCCATTCGCGCAGAGTGGCCCGCGCGATTGTCGCTGCGCGGCCGCTTACGACCACTGGCGAACTGGCCCAGGTCGTGCGCAAGGCGCTTGGTTATCATCCTGGCGCGCCCAAGGATCCGGCGACCCGCAGCTTTCAGGCGATCCGTATCCATGTAAATGCCGAACTGGACGAGCTGATTGAGGGATTGTCGGCAGCAGAGCAGGTCTTGCGCGCTGGCGGCCGCTTGGCCGTGGTCAGCTTTCATAGTCTTGAAGACCGGATCGTAAAGCGCTTCTTGCGCGAAGCGTCTGCCAGCGGCGGCGGATCGCGGCATTTGCCCGAAGCCAAAACAGCGCCTGCAGTGTTTGAAAGGGTCTCCAAGGGAATTCGGCCGAGCGCGGCCGAAATTCAGGACAACCCGCGCGCCCGTTCTGCAACCTTGCGAACCGCGCTACGCACCGCTCAGCCAGCGAGGGAGGCTGCATGATGATAACCGGTAGTCGTTTGCGTCAGATCGGCTGGATGATGACTTTGGTCATCTGCACTTTCGCGTTCGTGGCGCTGACTTTTCGCGTCAATGCGGTAAAAAGTCAGGTGCGCTTGTCCGAGCGGCGGATCATTTCACTTGAACAGCAGAAGCGTATTCTCCAGACTGAATTCGAAACGCGGGCCAATCAGCAGCAACTGGCCAATTGGAACAAGGTGGAGTTTGGTTATTCCACCCCAAAGGCGGACCAATATCTTGAAAATGAGCGCCAGCTTGCGCAGCTGGGCGCAGCACGCGGCCTGAATGCACCCAGTCCGATCCGCGTGGCGCATCTGGACGGGGCGCAGAATGACGCTTTCCCAATGATGGTCTCGCCGCTCACGGGGCAGCCAATTGCCGATGAAGCTTCAGGGCAAGCTGCTTCGCGCGAAACGGCGCGTCCTTCGTTGGCGGAGCGTCTGTCACGCAGTGCGCGTTTGCCGAGCACTGTTGTTGCAGCGACTGTGGGTGAAGTTCGCGAATGAACATGATGACCTACAGCACCGCGGTTTCGACAGGCCGCGTCCGGTTGGTCAGCATTCGTCAGGAATCGCTCAGCACGGCCCGGTTGCGCGTTCTGTGGGTCGCAATGATCTTTGTCCTGTTGGCCGCAGTGGCAGTGGTCAGGATCAGCTATCTGGGCATGAGTGACCGCGCTGTACGGACCACATCGCTGGCCGAAGCCTTGTTGCCGCCGCGCGGTGAAATCACCGATCGCAACGGTGCCCCTTTGGCGCTGGCGTTCCCCGCCTATGCCTTGTGGTACAACCCTTCTGCGATGGGCGATCCGCGCAATCCGCTGGTTCGTTCAGCCAAAAGCGTGGCCCATTCGCTCAAGGCCATCTTCCCCGATCTGGACGAAGCGAAGATCACCCGCATGCTCGCGGCGGGCCAACCCGGCTATATCGAGCGGCGCGTACTGCCCGAACAAGCCAATCGGGTACAGGCAATTGGCGAACTCGCACTTGAGCTGCCGCAAGAACAGGACCGCAATTATCCGCAAGGCTCCATGGCCGCGCATGTGCTTGGCTATGTCGATTCGGCGGGCAACGGTCAGGTCGGAATGGAAGAAGTTCTGAACAAGCAACTGCGCGACCCGGCATTGCGCGGTACGCCGGTGGCATTGTCGATTGATCTGCGGGTGCAGGGCGCGCTGGAAGATGAATTGCGGCGCGGCATGCTGTCAACCAACGCCAAGGGTGCGGCCGGAATTGTGCTTGATGTCGACACGGGCGAGGTGATGGCGCTCGCTTCACTTCCCGAATTCGATCCCAACAAGATTGATGCGGCAGGCGTTGGCAAAATGTTCAACCGGGTGACCAATCAGGTTTATGAACTTGGCTCAACCTTCAAACCCTTGACCATAGCCGCCGCGATCGATGCCGGTGTCGTGACCGATCTTGGGCGCCGCTATCCTGCGACCCCGCTGCATGTGGCTGGCTTCACGATCCATGATGATGAAGATTTGGGTCCCTCGCTCAATGTGCCCGAAATGCTGATCCATTCCTCGAATATCGTCACGGCGCAAATCGCCGATCAGCTGGGCCCGCAGCGGATGAAACAGGCCATGGCGGACCTTCATTTCAACCAGCGGCCCTCGATTGAACTTCCCGCGCGTGGTTTTCCGATCTGGGCCAGCGGGACATGGCCGCGCCTGCGGACGATGACGGTGGGCTATGGGCACGGCATTGCCGTGACCCCACTTCACCTTGCCTCGGCCTATGCGGCGCTGGTCAATGGCGGCATCTGGCGCCCGGCAACCTTGCGCAAGCTGCCAGCCGGCGATGCACCACGCGGTACCCGCGTATTTAAGGCATCGACCAGCGCCCGCATGCGCCAG
Source organism: Erythrobacteraceae bacterium (assembly GCA_024642545.1). GTDB lineage: Bacteria > Pseudomonadota > Alphaproteobacteria > Sphingomonadales > Sphingomonadaceae > Allopontixanthobacter. Next base: position 14,180 of record JAHEAW010000008.1, on the reverse strand, counting down.
TTGCTGCGGATGATTGCCCTGTTCGGTACTGGACGCAGCGCAAATGCTCCGGGTTACCGGGTTGGCGGCAAGACCGGCAGCGCCGAAAAGCCGGGAGCGGGCGGTTACCGCCATCACTCGCTGATTTCGACCTTTGCGGCGGCTTTCCCGATGGATCGCCCGCGCTATGTGGTGGTGGCGATGCTGGATGAACCCAAGGGTACAGCGGCCAGTTCCTATCAGCGGACAGCAGCCTGGAACGCGGCACCAATTGTGGGGCGGCTGGTACCCCGGATTGGACCGATCCTTGGCATTCGCCCCGACACCACCCGCGATGTCGATATCAGTGACCTCAGGCCGCTAGTTGGGGGCGCCGATCAGGGCGCGGGCCAATGAGACTGGACCAATTGCTCTCCGGCACGGAATATTCCGTCGGGGCGAATACAGTGCAAACCATTACCGGCTTTGCTATTGATCACCGCAAAGTTGCACCGGGCACAGTCTTCGGGGCGTTCCAGGGGGCTGCAGTCAATGGCGAGGACTTCATTCCTGCTGCTATTGCAGCCGGAGCAATCGCGATTGTAACCCGGCCGCAAACCGCAGTGGACGGCGTTCTCCACATTGCCTCAACTGAACCGCGCAAGACTTTTGCGGAGCTGGCAGCGCGCTTCTTCAAGCCTGTTCCTGCCACTATAGTTGCAGTCACGGGTACCAACGGCAAAACCTCAACGGTGGAAATGGCACGCCAGCTGTGGCGGATGGCAGGGGAGCGCGCCGCATCGATCGGCACGCTCGGCGTTACAACGCAGGATGAAAGCATTTCGACAGGGCTGACCACGCCCGACATCGTCACTTTCCTGTCCAACATGGCCGGTTTGGCGCGGGAGGGCGTAACCCATGTTGCTTATGAAGCATCGAGCCACGGCCTGTCGCAATTTCGTAACGAAGGCCTGCATGTGAGCGCTGCAGGCTTTACCAATTTTACCCGCGACCACCTCGATTATCATGCCAGCATGGAGGAGTATTTCTCCACCAAAATGCGCTTGTTTGATGAAATAGTGGCCGATGGTGCAACAGCAGTGGTGTGGACGGCCAAGAGCGAGTGGACTGACCGCGCCCTCAAACACGCGCATGATCGGGCGCTGCGCGTGTTTACGGTCGGCGAGCAGGCGGCAAATGACGAAAACGGCATCCGCCTGCTCGCTCAGACTCCGACCCAATTGGGCCAGACACTCGAAATCGAACACGCCGGCCAGAGGCGGACCGTAACTCTGCCGCTGATCGGGGCTTACCAGGCGGCCAATGCGCTGGTCGCAGCGGCGTTGGTGATTGCTACCGGCGGTGACGCGGCGCGAACCTTTGATGGGGTCGGGCGCTTGCAGCCAGTGCGCGGGCGACTTGAACGGGCCGCCATCAGCCAGAATGGTGCGCCGATTTATGTCGATTACGCGCATACTGCCGATGCGCTGGAGGCGGCCTTTGCGGCGCTGCGCCCGCATGTAAGCGGTCGGCTGATAACGGTTTTTGGGGCTGGCGGGGACCGTGACAAGGGCAAGCGGATCGATATGGGCCGGATCGCAGCAGCGCAGTCTGACCTGGCCATTGTCACCGACGATAATCCGCGCGGAGAAGACCCAGCGGCGATCCGCCGCGAAGTACTGCGCGATGCCGCAGGGGCGATAGAAATCGGCGACCGGCGCGAAGCGATCTTTGCCGCTGTCAGTCAGGCGCAGGCCGATGACATCGTGCTGATCGCCGGCAAGGGACATGAACAGGGCCAGATCATCGGCTCAGGAGAAACCATGAAGATCCATCCATTTGACGATGTTAGCGTCGCCCGAGAGGCTGCTGCGCCGAAGGGAGCGGGTGCATGAGCACGCATAAGGCCCTGCGGCACTGGCCTGTCACCATCAGGGACAGTTTGCCCCTGACATTGTGGACTTCAACCCAACTGGCAGAAGCAATGGGCGGGAGCGCCAGCTGCGCGTTTCAAATATCCGGTGTCGATATGGATTCGCGCGATGTGCGAAGCGGCGATCTGTTCTTTGCTCTGCGCGGCGAGAGCTCCGATGGGCATACATTTCTGGACAAGGCCTTTGCAAATGGTGCGGCAGCCGCTGTGGTGGACCGGGCGGTCGATTATCCGCATATTCTCGTGGAAGACCCCAATCGCGCCTTGGCAGCATTGGCTGCTGCGGCGCGTAGGCGCTGCGATGCCATTCGGATTGGTGTGACCGGTTCGGTCGGCAAAACCGGGGTCAAGGAAGCCATTTTTGCCGCGCTGGACCGATCAAGCCGGGGGCAGGCGCATCGCTCGGTCCGCAGTTACAACAATCACGTGGGCGTGCCGCTGAGCCTTGCCAGAATGCCAGCGCGCAGCAAATTCGGCCTGTTCGAAATGGGAATGAACCATGCTGGCGAAATTTCCGAATTGACCGCGCAGGTCCGCCCGCATGTGGCGGTGATCACCACCATTGCTCCGGCGCATATTGAAAACCTTGGCAGTGAAGAGGCGATTGCCGATGCCAAGGCAGAAATCTTCGCCGGGCTGGAGCCGGGCGGCACGGCGGTTATTCCTGCGGATAGCCCGCATTTTCATAGATTGCGTGAGCATGCCATGCGCGCGGGTGCCAAGGTGGTTTCGTTTGGCCGGGCCGATCATGCCGATGTCCGGCTGCTTGACGCTATTCCTTCGGCCAATGGCGGTTTGCTGGTCACAGCAGATCTTGGCGCCACCCGCTTGTGCTATTCGGTTGCTGAACCGGGCGAACACTGGATATCCAATTCGCTTGCGGTCATGGCCGCTGTCCGCGCGGCAGGCGGCGATCTGGGCGCTGCCGGGCTGGCACTGGCTGAGATGGGCGGCCTGAAGGGCCGCGGCGCGCGCCACCAAATCAATGCACCGGGCGGCAAGGCACTGCTGATTGACGAAAGTTATAACGCCAACCCTGCTTCGATGCGGGCCACACTGCGGGCTCTGGGTCACACCCCGGCAACGCGCCGCATAGCCGTGCTTGGCGCGATGAAGGAACTGGGTGATTTCACGCCCGGCTTCCACGAACAATTGGCCGAACCGTTAACCGAGGCTCATGTCGATTACGTGGTGCTTGTGGGCGAAGAGATGAAGGCGCTTGTGCGACACTTGGGGAAAGGCACTGCCGGGGCGCTTGGCATTGGTCTTTCCTTCGCGCATTGCGATAGCCCTGCGGAGGCCATTGCAGCGCTGGAGGAATTTGGCATTACGGCAGGTGATGCCATTCTTGTCAAAGGCTCAAATTCAGTCGGTTTGGGCAGGTTGGTAGCGCGTTTTGTGGATGGGCAGTCCGCGAGTGGACAAATCTTGGGCCGGGATGGCTGAATGTTGTATTTGATTGCTGAATGGATGGGTTTTGAAGGGGTTGCCAACCTCGTGCGATACCAGACGTTCCGCGCCGGCGCGACACTGATGACCGCGCTGATCATTGGCCTGATCATCGGCCCCAAATTTATCAACATGCTGCGCGTGCGCCAGGGCAAGGGCCAGCCGATCCGCGCTGATGGTCCGCAAAGCCATCAGGCTAAGGTCGGCACTCCGACCATGGGCGGTTTGATGATCCTGATCTCGGTCATCCTGTCGATGCTGATCTGGATGGATCTGGCCAACCCGTTCGTGTGGGCCTGCATGGCTGTCACTGGCGGTTTTGGCCTGATCGGCTTCCTTGATGATTATGACAAGGTGACCAAAAACAGCCACAAAGGCGTTTCTGGCCGGGTGCGACTGCTGATGGAATTCGCGGTCGCCGGAGTGGCATCGTGGATCATCGTCAGCCAGATCAGCACCAATCTTTATGTGCCGTTCTTTTCCGACCGGGTGATCCCGCTGGGCATTTTTTATTATGTCTTTGCCGCCGTGGTGATGGTCGGCGCGGGCAATGCAGTCAATCTGACCGATGGGCTTGACGGGCTGGCGATCATGCCGGTGATAATCGCGGCGGGCACCTTTGCCATCATCGCTTATCTGGTAGGTCGGACCGACTATTCCGCCTATCTTGGCATTCCCTATGTGCGCGGGGCGGGGGAACTGGCGATTTTCTGCGCAGCAATCATGGGCGGCGGCCTGGCGTTCCTGTGGTTCAATGCTCCGCCAGCGGCAGTTTTCATGGGCGATACGGGCAGCCTCGCGCTGGGCGGCGCGCTGGGGGCGATTGCGGTTGCATCGCACCATGAAATCGTACTCGCGATTGTCGGCGGCTTGTTTGTGGTCGAGGCAATCTCGGTCATCCTGCAGGTGTTCTGGTTCAAACGGACCGGCAAGCGGATATTCCGTATGGCACCAATCCATCATCATTTTGAACAATTGGGCTGGAAGGAATCGACTGTGGTGATCCGTTTCTGGATCGTTTCAATTGTCCTGGCATTGATGGGGCTGGCAACGCTTAAACTCAGATGATCACCTCACCCGCCTTTTCCGGAAAACGCTATGCCATTCTTGGGCTGGCCCGGTCGGGTCTCGCCACAGCAGAAGCGCTGCTGGCAAGCGGAGCACAAGTAACGGCATGGGACAGGCAGGATGTTGCACGCGAAAAGCTTGCTGGCCGCGCCGCTCTGGTTGACCCGTTGGAACTGGACCTGTCTGGCTATGTCGGGGTGATCGTATCGCCCGGCGTACCGATCAATACGCACCCAATCGCCGCACATGCTGAGCGGTTTGGCGTGCCGCTGATTGGTGATATCGAAATTTTTGCGCAAGCGCGCAGCGCGCTGCCGCCCCATAAAGTGGTCGGCATCACCGGTACCAACGGCAAATCGACGACCACGGCTCTGGTGCACCATATTCTCCAGTCAGCCGGGTTTCCATCCATTATGGGCGGTAACATCGGGTTGCCGATACTTGATCAGGACCCGCTACAGCCAAATGCGCGCGGGGCGGGGATCTATGTTCTGGAACTGTCGAGCTATCAGATTGATTTGACCCGTTCGCTCGACTGTGAGGCTGCAGCGTTGCTCAATGTCACGCCTGACCACCTCGATCGGTATGACAGTTTCGATCATTATGCTTTCTCAAAAAGCCGCCTCCTCACCATGCAGTCAGGTACCCAGTTTGCCGTGTTTGGCTTTGATGATGCGCCCACTCGCGCCGTCATGCAGGCGGAACAGGGGCGCCGGGCAGCGGGGCGAGCTGGCCCGATCTATCCTGATGCAATTGCCAGCCAGCAGCCCGCCTGGCCATCGCTGCAGGGACCGCATAATTTGGAAAATGCCGCCGCAGCTGTCGCGCTGGCAGAAGAATTGGGTGTGACCCCGGCGCAGTGGCAAGCAGCGCTTGCCAGTTTTACCGGACTGCCACACCGAATGGAACGGCTGGGCGAAGCTGGGGGCGTGCTGTTCATCAATGACAGCAAGGCAACCAATCAGGCCTCTACCGCGCCGGCATTGGCGGCATTCCCGCCAACCCCTGAATTGGGTTCGCGCCCCCGGATCCATTGGATCGTGGGCGGTCTGGCGAAAGAGGACGGGCTTGGTGAATGCGCGCAATATCTGGGCAATATCGCAGCGGCCTATACGATTGGCGAAGCGGGGCCGCGCTTTGCCCAATGGCTGAGCGGCAAGGTCCCGGTTGAGAAATGCGAACTGCTGTTTGAAGCGGTGCGGCGCGCAGTCACAGCGGCTGTGGCTGGCGATGTAATATTGCTATCCCCCGCCTGCGCCAGTTTCGACCAGTTCCGCGACTATGAAAAGCGGGGCGAACATTTCCGCGGCATTGTCTATGCCCTGACCGGACTGGAAGCGGGCGAGCAGCCTCCCTTCAAGGAACTCGACACGATTGCGAAACCTGTCTGATGAACACTGCCCAGCCTTACATTCCGCGCGGTGGCGACCGACATTCAGCGGCTGCAAGATATCGCAGTTCCCGGCGGGTTGAACTGCGCATCTGGTGGCGTGAAATTGACCGGGTTCTGCTGCTTCTTATCCTGCTGCTGATGGCAATCGGCACTGCGGCAGTTGCGGCAGCTTCCCCTGCCAGCGCCCGCAGATTGTCGACCGTGGCGGAGAAACTGCCCGATCTCTATTTCTACTGGGCGCAGGTCAAATGGCAGGGGCTGGGTCTTGTCACCTTGTTCAGCGCCTCGATGCTGACGCGGGATAACGCCCGGCGCCTGGGTGTACTGCTTGCAGCGGCCATGCTGGTGGCGCTGATACTGGTCCCGCTGATTGGTAGCGAAGTGAACGGGGCGCGCCGGTGGATCAATCTGGGTATTCGTTTTCAGCCTTCGGAATTCCTCAAGCCAGCTTTCGCGGTTGCTCTGGCCTGGATTTTGTCATGGCGTTTGCGTGATCCGAATATGCCGGTACTCTGGATTGCGTCAGGGATCATGGGACTGGTCGCAGTGCTGTTGATGATGCAGCCCAATTTCGGCGATACATTGCTGTTTGCAGGGGTGTGGTTCGTGCTGGTGCTGCTGGCAGGGGTGCCCGTCCGGCTGATTGGCTGGCTGGCAGGCGGCGGTCTGGGTCTGATAACAGCCACTTATTTTCTGTATGACAATGCCCGCCACCGGATTGATGATTTCATTGGCGGAGGGACTGCGTTCGATCAGGTCGATCTGGCCCAGCGGACCTTGCTGGCCGGGGGCTGGACCGGCAGCGGATTATGGCTGGGGGTTCGCAAGATGAACCTTCCAGAAGCGCATACCGATTACATTTTTTCCGTCATTGGTGAGGAATTCGGCCTGATCATATGCGGCATCGTGATATTGCTCTATCTGGCGCTGATCGTAAGGGTGCTGGTGCGACTGGCGGATGAAGAGGATCTGTTCACTCTGCTCGCCGGGGCCGGGCTTGTGACCCAGATTGGCGGACAGGCGTTCATCAATATTCTCGTCAATCTGCAGCTTTTCCCGTCGAAAGGCATGACCCTGCCCTTGGTCTCTTATGGCGGATCATCTACAATCGCTGTCTGTTTGACAGTTGGCCTGCTGCTGGCGATCACGCGGCGCAATCCGTTCCTGTCGCGCGAAACGCCAGGCCTGCGTGCACTTTGGGCCGATAAGAATGACAAGAGCCGGGCCGGGGAAAACCGTTCATGAGTGATGCAAACCGTCATTATGTGCTGGCTGCGGGCGGCACCGGCGGGCATCTGATCCCCGCGTTCGCGCTGGCGGCCGAGCTGGAGCGGCGCGGACATCATGTCGCTCTCATCACTGATGAGCGCGGCGCGACTATTCCCGGCAAGCCTGACTTCTTGCCAGCTCACGTTCTGCCTGCGGGTCGGTTCGGCAAGAACCCACTAAGCTGGATTGGCGGGGCGCGGGCCGTGATGCAGGGCCGCCAAATGGCGCTGCGTCTGTTCGAGACCTTCCAGCCAAGCGCAGTGGTTGGCTTCGGCGGTTATCCCGCGATGCCCGCGTTGTTGGCGGCGACCTCGGCAAATATTCCCAGCGTAGTCCATGAACAAAACGCGGTATTGGGCCGGGTCAACCGGCTGCTCTCTGGCCGGGTGCAGGCCATCGCTACTGCCTATCCTGACGTAAAGCGGCTCAAGCTGAAATTCGCCGACAAGGTTTTTCTGGTGGGCAATCCAGTGCGCAAAGAGGTGCTGGGCTTGCGCGATGAGCCGTTCCCCCCATTCAGCGAAGATGGCCTGCTGCGGGTTCTGGTGACCGGGGGCAGCCAAGGCGCGCGAATTCTGTCAGAAGTGGTGCCCGATGGGTTGGCGATGCTGCAGCCCGCCTTGCGCGCGCGGTTGCAAGTCACCCAGCAATGCCGCCCGGAAGATCTCGAAGCGGTACGCGAACGTTATCGTAGCCACGATATTCCCGCTGAACTGGGTACGTATTTTGAAGATATGTCGGTCCGGCTGGCAGATGCTCATCTGTTTATCGGGCGCGCGGGCGCATCGACCATTGCCGAACTGACTGCAGTTGGCCGCCCGGCCATCTTGATCCCGCTGCCAATCGCGACTGACGACCACCAGACCTACAATGCCCGCGAAATGGTCAAATCAGGCGGTGCGCGGGCGATCCGGCAGACCGACTTCACACCCAACCAGGTAGCCAAGCAAATTCAGGCGATGGCGCAGCGGCCCGAAACGCTGGCCACGGCAGCTCATGCTGCATGGAATTGCGGGCGGCCCAAGGCTGCGTCCGATCTTGCTGATCTGGTCGAGAGTTTTGGTGGTAGCGAGCTGATGGATGTAATCCGTGTCGGGGGCGGCAAGGAACGGCAGGCTGAGCATGGCGAAGCTGCAGTACATGGCTCAGCGCGGGACGCTTCGTCGTGAAAGGTGTCGGGATTGATATCGGGACGATCCATTTCGTCGGCATTGGCGGGATCGGGATGTCCGGCATTGCCGAAGTAATGCATAATCTTGGCTACACCGTGCAGGGCAGCGATATTGCCGAAGGGCCAAGCGTTGAACGGCTGCGCGCGCGCGGAATGCATGTCGCCATCGGTCATTCGGCAGATAATCTGGGCGATTCGGCAGTAGTGGTAACTTCTACTGCAGTGCGCCGGACCAATCCGGAAGTCGCAGCTGCGCTTGAACGGCGTATCCCGGTTGTGAGACGCGCGGAAATGCTGGCTGAATTGATGCGGCTCAAATCAACCGTGGCAGTGGCGGGCACGCATGGCAAAACTACCACCACCAGTATGATCGCCGCACTGCTCGATGCGGGCGGGATTGACCCGACCGTGATCAATGGCGGCATCATCAACCAATATGGCTCCAACGCCCGGATGGGCACCAGCGACTGGATGGTGGTCGAAGCCGATGAAAGCGACGGCAGTTTTCTGCGGCTGGATGGTACAATTGCGGTCGTGACCAATATCGATCCCGAGCATCTCGACCATTATGGGTCGTTCGATGCCGTAAAGGATGCGTTCGTCGAATTTATCGAAAACGTGCCGTTTTATGGGGTCGCAATCCTTTGTGTTGACCACCCGGAAGTGCAAACCGTGATTGCCAAGGTGCGCGACCGGCGTGTGCTGACCTATGGCTTTTCAGCGCAGGCAGACCTGCGCGGCGAGAACATTCGTTCCGAAAATGGCGGCAACACGTTTGACGCGGTCTTGCGCGAGCGGGATGGGTCAGTGCGGCGGATCGACGATATCCACTTGCCCATGCCCGGTCGGCACAATGTTCAGAATGCGCTGGCCGCTGTCGCCGTGGCGCTGGAAATGGGCTGTGACAGCGAGATTATTCGCGGCGGCTTCAGAGCCTTTGACGGCGTAAAGCGGCGCTTCACCAAAGTCGGTGAGATCGACATTGGCGGCGGCAAGGCGCTGGTGATTGATGATTATGCGCACCATCCGGTGGAAATCACAGCAGTGCTGTCCGCTGCCCGCGAGGCGGCGCAGGGCCGGGTGATCGCAGTCGCGCAGCCGCATCGTTACTCCCGCTTGCGCGATTTGCTGCCGGACTTCCAGACGGCCTTCAACGACGCCGATCTGGTTTATGTCGCACCGGTTTATGCTGCAGGAGAGGATCCGATCGAAGGGGTCGATGCTGGGGCACTCGTCAGGGGCCTGCGCGAACGCGGACACCGGTCCGCCGCGACCATTACCGGGCCAGAGGCACTGGCAAAGGACCTGTCAGCGACAATTCGCAGCGGCGATATGATTGTGTGCCTTGGGGCCGGCGACATTACCAAATGGGCAGCTGGTCTGGCTGATGCGATCAGGAAGGAACAGGGCGCATGAACCAGCCGGGCGATTGGGCCATGTCCGACGATGGGTCTGCACCATTTTCCGAAGTCGAGGAAAATGTTGTAGCCAATCTGCCGGTGTCAGGTTTCCGCGGCAAGCTGACGGCGAATGCACCGTTGGCCAAGCTGGTGTGGTTTAAATCGGGCGGTGCAGCTGACTGGCTGTTCGAGCCTGCCGATGGCGAAGATTTGCAAAATTTCCTGACGCAGCTGGACGGGCAATTGCCAGTCATGGCGCTGGGGCTCGGCTCCAATATGATTATCCGCGATGGCGGTGTCCCTGGCGTGGTAGTGCGGCTGGGCAAGGCATTTGCACAGGTGGAGGATCTGGGCAGCCAGATAATCGAATGCGGCGGAGGCGCCAGCGGCATATTAGTTTCGTCAACCGCGCGCGATGCTGGCATTGCCGGACTTGAGTTTCTGCGTGGCATTCCCGGCACTGTCGGCGGTTTCGTGCGTATGAACGGCGGCGCTTATGGCCGCGAAGTGGCCGATGTGCTGATCGATTGTATCGTGATGATGTCCGATGGGAACTGTATCCGCCTGCCGGTTCACGATCTGCAATATAGCTATCGCCATTCGGCCTTGTCCGATGGCGCAGTGATCGTTTCTGCGCGCTTTCAGGGAAGCGCAGGCGACCCAGCGGAAATTGGCAAGGAAATGGACCGGATCGCGCAGGCGCGCGAAGGTTCGCAGCCGCTGCGTAGCAAGACGGGCGGTTCGACCTTCAAGAATCCGGACGGACAAAAGGCATGGCAGCTGGTCGATGCTGCCGGATGCCGCGGCCTCAAGCTGGGCGGCGCGCAGGTGAGCGAAAAGCACACCAATTTCCTGATCAATACCGGCGATGCGACCAGCGCTGATATCGAAGGGCTGGGCGAATTGGTACGTGACAAGGTGCGCGCACATTCGGGCGTGGCGCTGGAATGGGAAATCATGCGGGTGGGGCGGCCATGAGCGTGCCAAGACCACATGTTGTCGTTCTGATGGGCGGCTGGGCGAACGAGCGGCCCGTCTCGCTGATGTCGGGTAGCGGTGTCGCTGATGCGCTGGAATCGCGCGGCTACCGCGTGACCCGTATCGATATGGACCGGCAGGTCGCTGCGCGCCTTGCCGAGGCCGCTCCTGACGTTGTGTTCAACGCTCTGCATGGTGTACCCGGCGAAGACGGGACAGTGCAGGGTATGCTCGATCTGATGGGGATACCCTATACCCATTCGGGCCTCGCCACTTCGGTGATCGCAATCGACAAGGAACTGACCAAACAGGCGCTGGTGCCGCACGGAGTCCCGATGCCCGGCGGGCGGATCGTGGCGAGCGAGGAATTGTATGAGAGGGATCCGCTGGCGCGGCCCTATGTGCTCAAACCGGTCAACGAAGGGTCATCGGTCGGCGTGGCGATAGTCACTGATGAAAGCAACTATGGCAATCCGATCCGGCGCGATGTGGCCGGACCGTGGCAGCAATTTGATCATTTGCTCGCCGAACCGTTCATTCGCGGGCTGGAACTGACCACAGCGGTCATTGATGGGGCCGACGGTCCACGCGCGCTGGCGGTAACTGAACTGAGGCCCAAGTCCGGCTTTTATGATTTCGATGCCAAATATACTGACGGGATGACCGAGCATATCTGCCCTGCTGACATTCCCGAGAATATCACTGCCTTGTGCAAGAAATATGCCCTCGATGCGCACCACCTGCTGGGCTGCAAAGGTACCAGCCGGACCGATTTCCGCTGGGATGATGACCTGGGCGAAGACGGATTGTTCGTGCTTGAAACCAACACCCAGCCGGGCATGACCCCGCTTAGCCTGGTGCCGGAACAGGCGCGTTATTGCGGAATGGACTATGCCGATCTGGTGGAAGCCATAGTGGCAGAGGCTCTGCGCAGCGCTGCAGCAGCCGGGAAGGATGCGGCCCGTGGCAACGATTAAGCGCGGCGGCAAAGGCGTGCGGCGCGTGGCGGCTTCATCCAGCCGCGCAGCAACTGCGCGCAAGGCCAAGGCGCGTACCAGCACCTTGATGGACAAGGCGATGGCGGTGCTGCCCTTCACAGAAGAGCAACTGCACAAGATTTTCCTGATCGTGATTTTTGGCACTGCGCTGGCGCTGGCATGGTTCATAGCAACGCTGGCCGGTGTCCCGGCAATGGCGCAGCAGCAGATTGCCGGGGTTGCTGCTGATGCCGGTTTTGAGGTGCGCAAGGTCAAGGTGACCGGGGTCCACCGGATGAACGAACTGAAGGTTTACGAACGCGTGCTTGGTCAGCGCGATACTCCGATGCCGCTAGTCGATCTGGACAAGGTGCGGCAGGACCTGCTGGGGCTAAGCTGGGTTCAGGATGCCCGCGTATCGCGCCAGCTGCCTGATACGCTGGTGGTCGATATTGTCGAGCGCACTCCGCATGCCGTGTTGGCCAAACCTGACCGGCTGGTGCTGATTGACAGGACTGGCGCAGAGCTGGAACCTGTATCCCGGGCTAATGCCAAGGGCATGTTGATTATTTCTGGCCCCGGCGCGAAACGCGAAGTGGGACAGCTCGACACATTGCTCGATGCAGCGCCTGCGTTGAAGCCGCAAATTACCGCTGCGGAATGGATTGGCAACCGCCGGTGGGACCTGACCTTCAAGACCGGGCAAATGCTGGCACTACCGCAAGGCGACACTAAGTCAGCCAGCGCGCTAGTGGCATTTGCCCGGCTGGACGGCGTGAACCGCCTTCTGGGCGGAAAGGTGGCGACCTTTGATATGCGCGCACCTGACCGCATCTATATGCGGATTCCGGGCCGCAGCGAGAGCGTGCTAGACGCAAAAGGGGGCAGCTGATGGCGATGCCGCGGATCAGCAGAGTGTTCGGCGCGGTCAACGTCGGCTCTTTCCGTATATCTGCTATGATCATGGGCCTGTCTGAAACAGGGGAGTTGATCATTCTGGGGTCTGGCCACCGCGCCAGCCAGGGGATCAAGCGCGGCTATGTTACCGATATGGACGCCGCCACTTATGCCATTCGTGAAGCAGTAGAGCGGGCTGAAAAGAACGCAGATACCAGCATTTCCAGCGTGTGGATCGGCTGTTCCGGCGCTGGTTTGACCAGCCGCGTCTCCAAGGTGGAGATCGACATTGGCGGCCGCCGCATCGAGGATGAAGATATCGAGCATCTGCTGCTGGCCGCGCGCGATAATATCCAGCCCGATGGACGCATGGTGCTGCACGCGCAGCCTGCGCATTACACGCTCGATGGGGCCAATGGGGTGTCCAACCCCAAGGGCCTTCACGCAGAGCAACTTGGTGTCGATATCCACGTGATGCTGGCCGATGGCGCGCCAGTACGCAATGTGATCGAAGCAGTCCAAAACGCCCATCTGGACGTAGAAGCGGTGGTTGCAGCGCCGCTGGCAGCAGGATACGCCTGCCTTACCCCGGAAGAACGCGAATTGGGCACCGCGCTGATCGAAGTGGGCGGGCAAGTCACCAATGTCGCTGTATATGCGCAAGGGATGCTGGTCGGCCTCAAGTCGATCCCGCTGGGTTCAGCCGACATATCCGAAGCGATTGCTACCGCATTCGGGATCCGTCTGTTTCAGGCAGAACGGCTCAAATGCGTGTCCGGTTCAGCGATTGCGAGCCCGACCGATCACCGTGAAATGATCCCGGTTAACGGTCCCGGAGCAGAAGATAGTGGGCCGACTGCGCGCGGTGCGGATGATAAGAACCGGATACCGCGGGCTGAACTTGTCTCTGTCGTCACGGAAGAACTATCGCGTCTTACCAATGAAATAGGTCGCGCTCTTAAGGAAATGGGTTTTTCCGGCGCGCGCGGCAATCAGGTTGTTCTGACCGGGGGCGGCGCTGAACTGGCTGGGTTTGCAGAATTTGCCCAGAGCGCGCTGGGTCGGCCCGTTAGAATTGGCCGACCGCCTGCCTTGCGCGGCCTGCCCGAAGCCCACGCTACGCCAGGTTTTGCCATGCTTGCAGGTCTGTGCCTGTATGCCGTTGACGATCCGGTTGATATCCGTTCGGTCGGACCGAAGCACCAGATAACAACCAGCTATGGCGGCCTGCAAATAGTCAATCGGGTGCTGCAGGCAGTGAAAGAATATTTCTAGGGTGGGCAATCGCGCCATCTATGCGTTAACCACTGTGGATAAGCAGTTTCCAGCTATGCAATGGCAAATTGCTTTGTGCCAAACTGAAGCCAAAGTAATTTTCATCGTTCAGACCCCTTGGAGGGAAGTAAAATGAGCATCAACATTGGCCCCGCTTCGACAGATGATCTGCGCCCCCGGATAACAGTGATCGGCGTTGGCGGCGCGGGCGGCAATGCGATCGCCAACATGATCGAGGCCGAGATCGAGGGTGTCGAGTTTATTGTCACCAACACCGATGCACAGGCGCTGAGCAACGCGGTGGCAGAGAGGCGCATTCAACTTGGTCCGGATATCACTGGCGGGCTTGGCGCAGGTGCTCGGCCCGAAGTAGGCAAAGCGGCTGCAGAAGAAACGGTTCCCGAAATCGAGG